>JAQGKC010000328.1 GCA_028290305.1 Bradyrhizobium sp. | reverse complement strand
TCAGACACGCTGACCAACCCGCCACAGCGGGCGAGAAGTCATGCCCAAATGACCGCCGTCGGTTGCGGTACCGTTGACGTCAAACCGCCGCAGCATTCGATGAAATAGCGTGAGAAATGCGGGCTAGACGTCGCACGCCTAGACGTCGCACGCCTAGACGTCGAATGGCTCTCTGCGCCGTCCAGCCGCGCGTCAACTTTGGCTTCACCAACGACGGAATTGAAGCCGCAGTTGCAACGGGTGCGACTCGCACCAAAATCGAGAATAAGCTAAGCTGGCTGCTGAAACCTAGAGCAAGTAGCCGGCCATCTTATGGGCCTTCCAGAATTTGCCCGCACGACCACCTTTCGCTCGGCCGCCGTCGCTGCCGGCGCCTTCGCCATTTTCGTGCTGGTGCTATTCGGCTTTATTTACTGGAAGACCGACCGCTATCTGATCGCGCGCTCCGATCATGTCATCGCGTCGCAATTGAAGGTGATGTCTGCGCTGCCGCTTGAGCGACAAGCGGACATAATCGCGTATCATTTGGGCGAGGACCCCCGCGGCGTTCAGTTCGCGGGACTGTTTTTCCCCGATGGGACCCGGATGGCAGGCAATCTCGACGGTCTGCCGCCCGATCTCAGGCTCGATGCTTCCGTGCAGAGCGCTCAGGTAAAAGGGACGAGCGCAAATGGCGGTGTTGAGACGCGCGTCGTTCGCGCGATCGGACAGTCTCTGCCTGACGGCAACGTACTCGTTCTCGGTCGTGATGTTGACGAGGCGATCGAAATCTCAAAGGTCGTCGGCCAGGCGCTGGCATTGGGCCTGATCCCGGCGTTGGTGCTTTGCCTTGCGGTTGGCGCCCTCTTGAGCATGCGGACCGAGCGACGGATTGCAGATGTCAATCAGCACGTCCAGCGCATCGTCGGCGGGGATTTGCGCGAACGGCTTCCCAGGCTCGAGGGGGACGATCCCTTCGCCAAGCTTACGGGCATTGTCAACGGCATGCTCGACGAGATCGAGACTCTCATCCAGGCCATCGCCGGGATCGGCAACGACATCGCGCATGATCTGCGCACGCCGCTCACCCGCGTGCGGTTGATGCTCGAACGCGGTCGGACCAACGCCCATACGCTGGAGCAGTTTCGGCTGGTCGCCGACAAGGCCGTTGCCGGAATCGATCAGTCGTTGGCAATGACCACGGCCCTGCTGCGACTTGTCGAAATTGAAAACAGCCGCCGGTCGGCGGCGTTCGGCAAAGTCGCGCTCGCGGACCTGGTCCGCGACGTCAGCGAACTATACGAGCCGATCGCGGATAGCAAGAGGATCACCTTGCACGTGGACCTCGCGCATGCATCTATTGTCGACGGCGACCGGGACTTGCTGATGGAAGCTGTCGTTAACCTCGTCGATAACGCGATCAAATTCACGCCGGTTGGAGGCCGGGTGGAAATCTCGTTGTTGCGCGGCAACGCCGAAAGCATCATCCGCGTCAAGGACACCGGTACGGGAATCAGCGAGCTCGAGCGTGATGCCGTGTTGAAGCGGTTCTACCGGTCGGAAAAACTGAAAAGCGCACCCGGATTAGGGCTTGGCCTCAATCTCGTGGCCGCGATCGTCAAGCTTCACGGGTTTCGTTTGACGATCCATCCAGGCTCCGGTTGCGTGATCGAAATCACCAGTCCGGACCATATTGCCGATACCAAGGCCGGCTAGCGCGGCGGAGGCGGCTCCTGGCGGCAGCCGTTCCGCCCGTGCGTTTCGACAATGTTTACAGCCCCTAAACTGAATTTTAATGGTGACGCTGCTGGCGCCTCCTACTTTAGCGGATGAGCAGTCCCGGGGCTCGGCCCGTCGGCAGCAGCCGAGTCTCGCGTACTAATTCAGCAGGCCTCAACGGAGCGACGCCATGCGTAAACTTTTGGTCATCCTTACCCTGACTAGCGCCCTTGTCTCGACCAATGCCTTGGCTCAAGACGCGGGAATAATCCCCTCTACGGTGCCGCCAGCGCCGGTCGGCCACGTCCAACCGACAAAACGGAATTTCGCGCCAGAATCCACTGCCAACGCGATCGAACAGCAGAGGCTTTCGACGTTCGACACGAAGCAGCAAAGGCTCGACGAGATGCTCGACAAGAAGTTGAGCATCTGCCGCTGCTGAAGATTGCGACAGGACCGAACCAGTCCACGGCATCTTTTGAAAGCACCCAACCAACAATCAACGAGGTCACTCACATGCCGAGAACAGCGCTCACGACTCCTACGACTCTCTCGGAAAAAGCTGTTCATGACATTTCAGGAGCATTGATGCCGCTCCTCTCGGACGTGTTTGCGTTGTATCTCAAAACCAAGAACTTTCACTGGCATATGTCGGGCCGCATTTCCGGGACTATCATCTGATGCTCGATGATCAAGGCGACCAGATCTTCGCGATGACGGATGCCATCGCCGAGCGAGCACGGAAGATCGGCGGCACCACCCTTCGCTCCATCAGGCAGATCTCGCGCTTTCAGCGTATCGTGGACAACGATGCTGAATACGTTAAACCACTCGATATGATTACTGCACTCAGGGACGACAATGCGATGCTGACGCAGAACATGCGGGAGGCGCATTCGCTTTGTGACGAGGCAGGGGATGTGGCCACCGCAAGTCTGCTGGAGAACTGGATCGACGAATCTGAGAAGCGTACTTGGTTCCTCTTCGAGTGCAGCCAGCATGACATGAAGCCCACGCGCGAGACCTGACACGGAAGACCGTTCTTCACATGGTGACGAACCTTGCTCATCGTGTATCTCGCTAACACTTCCTGAAACCCCGAGCACACGCGAGGACACATCATGAAAATCGGAATCATTGGAGCGGGCGCGGTCGGCGCCGCATGTGCGATGGCGGCCATCATGAGGGGTTGCGCCACCGAGCTGGTTCTTATCAACCGAAGCCGCGATCGCGCAAAGGGCATGGCCACCGACATGGGCTACGGGGCTCCTCTGTCAACCACCACCCGAGTGACCGATGGGGACTACTCGGATCTGACCGGCGCCGCGCTCGTCATGATCACGGCCGGCGTCAACGAGAAATCCGGCGGGGCAACGGATCGCAAGGATCCTCTGGGGCGCTTACGCCTCCTGGACAAGAATGCCGAGGTTTATCGTGACGTGATTCCCCGGATCATCGCGGCCGCGCCGAATGCCGTGCTGCTCGTCGTCACCGACCCTCCCGATCCGCTCGCCTTCCTGACCCGCGAGCTCGCGGGCCATGACCGTGTTCTCAGCACCGGCACGTTGCTCGACAGTTTGCGCTTTCGCGTGCATCTGGCTCGAAAACTCAAGGTAGCTCCCACGGCCATCGAGGCGCAGGTCCTCGGTGAACACGGAACATCCCAGATATTCCATTGGTCTGGTGCCCGCGTGGGCGGCGTCCCGATCTCGGATGCACTTGTGCAATGCGGCCTTCAGCACGACAGCGACTTCCACACGACGATCGAGAATGAAGTACGTTATGCAAATATAACAATCATCGAGGGCATCGGAGCCAGCCAGTACGGAATTGGAATGGTTTGCGCCCGGATCGCCGAAATCGTGCTGCGTGACGAACGCGCCGTCGTTCCGATGGGGGTCTACAACTCAAAGCTTCGAGTAACGCTCTCCCTGCCTGGCGTCGTCGGACGGGAGGGCTGCCTTCAGGTTCTTGACCCTCCCCTGTCGAATGACGAACGCATTGGCCTGATGAAATGTGTCGAAACATTGCATATCGCCCAAGACCGAGTTCGCTGACCGTCAAAGCGCCAACCGACGTTGACCACGGAGAGGCTAAATCCTTTTTTAATTGAAATGACCATCCGCAAGCGAGATGCTCAACCGTCGGTTCATACTTTCATTGGAATAGATGGAGAACTCTCATGACGTTGTCGATCAACGGCATCAGCATTCCCGACAGCGTGCTGGCGCGGGACGTAACCCAATTGGTGCGCGACACAGAATCTGCGCTATTGTTCCATCATTCAAGCCGGGTCTACTATTTCGGCGCCTTGGCCGGCAAACATCGCGGTCTGCGGTTCGATCCGGAACTGCTCTACACCGGAGCCATGTTCCACGACATGGGTCTCACCCACCAACACAGCAGCGCGCACGAGCGTTTTGAGGTCGACGGCGCCAATGCCGCCCGTGATTTCCTGAGCACCCGCGGCATTTCGCAAGCCGACATCGATACGGTCTGGACAGCGATTGCGCTGCATACAACGCCGGGCATCCCGCAACACATGCATCCCGTCGTCGCACTGGTGACCGCCGGCGTCGAGATGGACGTCTTGGGCCTCACCTATCCCGAATATGTCGACGACGAACGCACGGCCGTGGTGCGTGCTCATCCGCGTGACGAGCATTTCAAGGAAGATATCATCCAGGCTTTCTATGACGGCATCAAGCATAAGCCGGACACGACATTCGGCAATGTCAAGGCCGACGTTCTCGCTGACAAGGACCCGACCTTCACGCGCGGCAATTTCTGCAGCGTGATCCGTGGTTCGGCATGGCCGAGCGCCGCGGCGCCCGTGCGAGCAGTGAAGTCAGCGGCCACGATATCCCCTCGATAGATTTTGCGAGATAGATTTTGCGAGAGCGTGTCGTAGCCCGGGTGCCCGCTGACGGAGCCGACGACAAATCCAAGAATTGGAAGCGGCGCGCGCTCAACCATCCCGCCCGACGGTTTCTCAATTCACATTGCACGGCCGTCGGATTCCGATTCCTCCGCGGCAACAAGGGCGAGCGCGGTCCAATCGAGGCCCGCATGGCCGCGGGCGATTCCTGCGGTCAGCCGATCTCGCACCACCGTTGCCGACGGCATGGAGACCCCTGCTTTCTCGGCCTCGGCGAGCGCAAGACGCACATCCTTGAGCGCAAGCGGCATCACAAATCCGGGAGCATAGCTTTCCTCGACGATCTTGCTGCCGTAGATCCGGTGGACGCGACCGGCGAACATCGTCGAGGTCAGAATATCGATGAAGCGCTTTGGATCGAAGCCACGCTTTCGAAGCACGGCAACGGTTTCGCCGAGCACCTCTAGCGTGGTCGCCGTCATGATATTGCCGAGCAGCTTGATCAGATTGGCCTGTGGCGGATCGTCACCGACCACGAAAGTCTGACCCAGATTGTCGGTCAACAGGCGGCAGCGCTCGACATCGATGGCGGCGCCGGCGGCTATGACGAACAACTGCCGTGCTCTGGCCGCATCGGGGTTTCCGAACACGGGCGCGGCGACGTAGCCCTGACCGCGGCGCGCATGCTCGCTTGCACATTCTGTCGCGGCAGCGGTGCTGATCGTGCTCATCGAGAGATGGATGGCACCGGGCGAGAGGCCCGCGGCCAATCCATTGGTGGTGTCGCCTCCGAATACGACGCTCCGCACAGCGGAGTCGTCGGGCAGCATGCTGATGACGATCTTGCAGTCGAAGAGGCCAGCAATGTCCATTGTTGGCGTCACACCTAACCCCTGAACCCTGCCCATCTGTTCCTGGCGGCGAACGTATCCGATCACGTCACACCCTGCAGCAGCGAGATTGGCGGCCATCACGCTGCCCATGTGACCGAGCCCAACAAAACCGACCTTGCCAGTCGTCGGCGACCGGCCGGCCGACGCATCGCTGCTGTCCCGGGGATCGGGACCCGTCATGGTGCCCTGCGGGCCGGACTTACGATCAAGCATGGGGTTCTCCTCGTTGGTACCAATCGGATCGGCGCAATCGCAAGGACTAAGCGTGCTAATGAACCGACGTCACGGAGGAGGTTGTCGGGCGTGCGACGCCTTCAGCGGTCTGGCTCAGCAGCAGTCAGGCACGTGAAGAATATTGGATACGCAGCCGCTCGCGTCTTCTGAAATCGAGTTTAGTTTCCTAAACATCAATTTAATGGTTCGCGCTGGGGCATTGGATAGTTTGTGATGAGGATGCAGCCTCAGGGATCCTTGCAGATGAGAACCTCCACGAGCCGATCACCAACGCCCGACAGGGCAGCCGTTCGAACGAGAGTTTCGGCAACGGTGCCTGCGCTCGATCGGGCAGATTGGCATCGGGCAGATCAGCGGCTCGACCGAGGAGCTGAGGGATACATTCCCGGCAAGCGATGCTCTCTCGGTCACACGAAGTCCATCTGGTAGCTGATCACGACGGTTCTGGTCTTGACCTCGCGCAGCAGTGAAGCGACGTGAGGAAATGTTCGCTTCTACCGCCGATCATCTCTCTACTTCCGTGGAGATGCCAGCCGGTTGGCTTTTCAAGACATTCGAGCCCGCGCATATGCGGCATGCAGAGAGCCGCCTGTTGGCTCATCGTGTCCGCACTACATCCGGCATGTTGGAGGTTTTGTCGAATGTCTACCGAAACGATTTCGGCGAAGGCTCCGGTCGCGATCGATGACCCGGAGGCAAAACGGCGGAGATGGGCCGCCGCGGCGATCTTCACCGCGCTTGCGATGGCATCGCTCGATACGGCGATCGCAAACATCGCCCTCCCCGCCATCACAGCCGATCTTCACACCAGCCCCGCCGAGGTCATCTGGGTTGTAAACGTCTACCAGATTGTTTTGGTCGCGACGCTGTTGCCGCTCGCGGCGCTTGGCGAGATCGCAGGCCACCACCGCATCTATCTCGCAGGCCTGTTCCTGTTCACGCTGGCGTCGCTTGCCTGCACGTATGCCTGGTCACTGCCCACCCTGCTGGCGGCACGTGTGCTGCAGGGTCTGGGTGCCGGGGGCATATTGAGTGTGAATACGGCATTGGTCCGCATCGTTTATCCGGGGCGCTTGGAGGGCCGTGGTTTCGGGCACAATGCCTTGGTGGTTGCGACCGCCTTCGCCCTCGGACCGACGATCGCTTCCGGCATTCTCGCGATTGCGCCGTGGACATGGCTGTTTGCCATCAACATTCCGTTCGGCCTGGTCGCAATTCTGATTGGGCTCAGGACATTGCCGCGCACTCCGACAGCGACGCACGCCTTCGATTTTCTCGGCGCGCTGCTGGCTACCGCCTGTCTCGGTCTTTTCATCCTGGGAATCGGAAGCGCGGCTCATCACGCGCGGCCTGGACTTGTCCTGATCGAACTTGTCTCCGCCGTGTTGCTGGGCTGGGTTCTGATCCGCAGACAGGCGGATTCTCCAGCGCCTGTGCTGCCAGTCGACCTGTTTCGCAAGCCCGGTCTTCGCGCTCTCGACTGCGACCGCGATCTGCTCGTTTGCGGGCCAGGGTCTGGCTTTCGTCTCGCTGCCATTCGACTTCGATGACATTCTTGGCCGCTCGCAGATCGAGACCGGCTTTTTCATGACCCCGTGGCCCCTTGTGGTAGCCATTATGGCACCGATTGCCGGGCGTCTGTCCGACCGCCATCCCGCGGGACTCCTCGGTGGTCTCGGTCTTGCCCTGCTTGGCCTCGGGATGGCGCTGTTGGCGATGCTTCCGGCGAGCCCGCATGCTCTCGATATCTTCTGGCGCATGGCCATCTGCGGATGCGGCTTTGGCTTTTTCCAGGCGCCGAACATGAAGGCCTTGATGTCCAGCGCACCTCCCAGTCGTAGCGGAAGCGCGAGCGGCGTGGTAGCGACGGCCCGCCTGACGGGACAGACGATCGGAGCAGCGCTTGCCGCCCTCTGCTTCGGCCTCACTGGTCGCGAGGGGGCAACGCTCGCGCTGATGCTTGGAGCGGCATTCGCCGCGGTAGGATGCGGGATGAGTGTCCTGCGTTTGGCCGCCGCTCCGCAAAATAAGCCCCTTGGCATCGGAAACGAGATCGAGGATCAGTCCACCTTGAGCAAATCGTAAAATAGAATTTAGTATTGCGCCGGGGCTGTCGTCTTCAAGCGATCGGGGTACAGTGCTATGTTATCGGTGCCGATTAGCACCTGCTTGCAGAGGATCCGAGGTGAAGACACACCGCATGCTTTTCTCGATTGCGGCGGCGTTATTCGTCTCGACGCTGGGTGCGGACGCGCCAAACGCGGAGGAAGCGAGCTCAAATCTCTCGCCTCAGGCGCTGCAGGAAATTGCACAGGTCGAGGCCCAGATCGACCGCATCGAAGCGCAGACGCTCGAGCGGCTTGCAACGCCTCCGGACAACCAGACCCAGCAGATCGAGTTGCTCGGCAAGTCGATGCTCTACGACAAGAATTTGTCAGTCTACCGCAACGAGGCTTGCGCCTTCTGCCACACGCCCGAGACGGGCTTTACCGGTCCGGTGTCTGAGCTCAACCGCACGACCGGCGCCTATCCCGGGTCGGTGCGCGCGCGCTTCAGCGATCGCAAGCCGCAGACGCACGCCTACGCGCCGCTCTCGCCGGTGTTGCACTACAATCCCGAACAGGGCGACCTCGTCGGCGGCAATTTCTGGGACATGCGTGCGACAGGACGCCGGCTCGGTAGTCCCGCCGCCGAACAGGCGGAAGGTCCGCCGACCAACCCAGTGGAGATGGGTCTGCCCGATATCGCCTGCGCGGTCTATCGCGCCTCGCAACGGCCCTATCGCGCCCTGTTCGAGAACGTATGGGGACAGCAAGCCTTCGCGATCGCGTGGCCAACCGGCGTGGAGCAGGTCTGCGACCGGCCCGGACCAGCTACCGCCGGCGATCCGTTGCCGGTTCATCTGAGCCCGGTTGATCGCGGCCGGGTCAGCACGACCTTCGATCAGATGGCGCAAGCTATCGCTGGCTACGAGGCGTCAGCCGAGGTGACTTCGTTTACCTCCAAATACGACGCGGTGCTCGCGAAAAAAGCGCAGTTCACGGCGCAGGAGCAAGCGGGATATGATCTGTTTCGTGGCAGAGCGCGCTGCAACGAGTGCCATCGCGACGGCGGGCCCGGCGAAGACCCATTATTCACTGACTTCACCGCCAGCAATATCGGTACTCCCGCCAACCCGAGGCTTCCTTACTATCGGGAAGATCGGCCCGACGCATTGGGCTACGTTGCCAACCCGCAAGGAGCCTCATTCGTCGACGGCGGGGTCGGCAATTTTCTTGACCATGGACATCTGCTTAGCCAACCCTCCGCCGTGGACCAGCGATGGCTCAAGCTGGCGCCGGAAAACCAGGCGCGAATTCAAGTGCCGACATTGCGCAACGTGGACAAGCGTCCTTATCCGGCCTTTGTGAAGGCTTACGGGCATAATGGATATTTCACAAGCCTGAAGGAGATCGTGCAATTCTACAACACGCGAGACGTGCTGCCGCGTTGCAAGCCCCATGATGCCGGCGAAGGCACAACGTGCTGGCCCGCACCTGAGTCGACCGACAACATGAACACGAGCAAAATGGGGCATCTCGGCCTGTCCGATGCAGAAGAGGATGAGCTTGTGGCCTTTCTGCAGACGCTGACGGATGGATTTACGTCTCGCGATCAGCCCTAAGTCTTGCACGGATTGCCCAGGCGGTACGCCGCAATTAAACCAAAGTATCGAGCCTCCAACCAATTCGGTAGCCCGACTAAGCCCGGTGGCAATGGAGCCATTTGCCCGGAGCCAACTAGGCTCGGGAAATCGGGCTTGGTGAATGCGAGCATCGAAGCTCATTCAAACCGCGAGCGGTTCATGGTTGGCGCGACAAACTTCGCAGGGCAGCCGGGCGGACTTCGGACACGTCGTGCCGGGGTATCGCCGATATTTCGCGAAGCAAGCCGAAACGTCGAACGCCTCGGTGTCCTTCGGAGCCATTAATGCAAATCCCCGAGTGCATGCGCTCAAGCACCTTCCGCTGGACCTTACTGGCGACCGGTCTATTCGCGGCCGTCATCGTCGCTTTGCTGGGTTTTATCTACTCGAAGACGAAGGATGACCTGACGACGCGATCTGACGCTATGATCGCTAGGCAGCTTGACGTCTTTGCAGCCTTGTCTCCCGAGCAGAGGCTGGATGCAATCAATGAGCGCCTGAAGCAGGATCCCCGCCGTGTTCAGCTAGCAGGTTTGTTTGGTCCGGACGGTCGCCGAATTGCAGGCAACGTTGAGAGCCTCTCGCCCGAGCTTAAGATCGATAACGCGGTACAAAGCGAGATCGTCGACAGAATAGACCAAGCCGGCCGTGAGAAGCAGTCGGTCCGCATGGTTGGACGAAGTCTGCCGACCGGCGACATCCTGGTCATTGGGCGGAATGTCGATGAAGTCACGCGCGCTGCGGGCATCGTCGGCTGGGCGCTCGCTCTCGGTCTGATATCCGTCGTTTCTCTTTGCCTCGCGGCGGGTGCGCTGTTGAGCCTCCGTGCCCATCAGCGAATCGCGGAGATCAAACAGCGGGTCCAGTTGATCGTCGCCGGCGACTTGCACGAACGGCTTCCGCATCGGACGGCCGGCGATCCCTTCTCCAAAGTCGCGATGGTCGTCAATGGCATGCTCGACGAGATGGAAACTCTCGTTCATTCCCTCGCAGGTGTCGGCAATAACATAGCGCATGATCTGCGAACGCCATTGACCCGAGCGCGGCTCACGCTTGAACGCGGCCGCACCCACGCCAAGACGCTGGAACAGCTGCAGACGGTTGCAGACAAGACAATAGATGGGCTCGATCAATCGCTGTCGATCATCACAGCCATTTTACGGCTTGCGGAAATCGAGAACAGCCAGCGAATGGCCGGCTTCGGCAAGATCGCGCTCACGGAGCTGGTGCGCGAAGTGGGCGACATGTACGAGCCGATTGCAGAAGACAAAGGCATTGCTCTCCGCATCCATGCGCCGCATGAACTAAGCGCGCATGGCGACCGCGACCTTCTGATCGAGGCGATCGCCAACCTCGTCGACAATGCCGTCAAATTTACGCCCCCCGGCGGCCACGTGGAAATCGGACTGGTTTGCGGCAACGGTGAAAACATCGTGCGCGTAAGGGATACCGGTTCCGGCATCAGCGAACACGAATGCGATGCGGTCTTGAAGCGGTTCTACCGGTCGGACCGAACGAGACACGCATCAGGCCTGGGCCTCGGGTTGAACCTGGTAGTCGCCATTGCGCGATTACACGGCTTCCGGTTCACGATCGTTCCGGGGCCCGGCTGCGTGGTCGAGATCGCATGTCCGCAAGCGCCAGAGTCCGATCTGAAGCGTCCCCGAGATCGGCCGTTTAAGTTAGCCAATCCAAGCGCGAGCACTCAGCCGGATTCCGCGCTCGGCGTTCGCGCGACGATGAAGCTTGCGCGAGCGACGGACGGATAAACCAAAGTATCGAGGGTCCCAACCATCCCGTTAGTGGACTAAGCCCGGTGGCAATAGAGCCACTCGTGTCGCTTGCATTAGGTGCAGCCGTCGGAAACGAGCAGGCGAGCGCGAACAGAGGCGACGCCGGTGACCATGGCAAAATCAACGTTGAACCGAGGAGCGACGACATGAGCGAGAATTCTGAGCGTCCACCGTTAACCCAAGCGTCGGGTACGCCGGTCACGGACAATCTCAACATTCAGACCGCCGGTCCCCGCGGTCCAGCGCTGTTGCAGGATGTCTGGCTCATCGAAAAGCTGGCCCATTTCCATCGCGAAGTGATCCCAGAACGTCGAATGCACGCCAAGGGCTCGGGCGCCCACGGCACCTTCACCGTCACGCACGACATCACCCGCTACACCAAGGCCAA
Organism: Bradyrhizobium sp.; assembly: GCA_028290305.1. The sequence goes on along the minus strand of JAQGKC010000328.1, from coordinate 7,057 downwards.
GATGTTTTCGCAGATCGGCAAGCAGACCCCGATGTTCGCCCGATTCTCCACCGTCGCAGGCGAGCGCGGCGCCGCGGACGCCGAACGCGATATCCGCGGTTTTGCCTTGAAATTCTATACGGAAGAGGGCAACTGGGACGTCGTCGGCAACAACACGCCGGTTTTCTTCTTCCGCGACCCGCTGCGCTTCCCCGATCTCAACCACGCCATCAAGCGCGACCCGCGCACCGGCATGCGCAGTGCCGACAACAACTGGGACTTCTGGACGCTGCTGCCCGAGGCGCTGCACCAGGTCACGATCGTCATGAGCGACCGCGGCATCCCGAAGAGTTTTCGTCATATGCACGGCTTCGGCAGTCACACCTACAGCTTCCTCAACGCTGCAAACGAGCGCATCTGGGTCAAGTTTCATTTCCATACCCAGCAGGGCATCCAGAACCTGACGGACGCCGAAGCCGAGGCCGTGGTCGGCAAGGACCGCGAGAGCCATCAGCGGGATCTGTTCGAAAGCATCGAGGCCGGTAATTTCCCACGCTGGAAGCTCTTCATCCAGGCGATGACGGACGCACAGGCGAAGGCCTTTCCGTTCAACCCCTTCGATCTGACGAAGGTTTGGCCCAAGGGTGACTTCCCGCTGATCGAGGTCGGGTATGTTGAGCTCAATCGAAACCCGGAAAACTTCTTCGCGGAAATCGAACAGGCGGCGTTCTCGCCCGCGAATATCGTGCCGGGCATCGGCTATTCGCCCGACAAGATGCTGCAGGCGCGCCTGTTCTCCTATGGAGACGCGCAGCGCTACCGTCTCGGGGTCAATCATCACCACATCCCGGTCAACGCGCCGAAGTGCCCATTCCACAGCTATCACCGCGATGGCGCCATGCGCACCGACGGCAACCTCGGGAGAACTCCGACCTATTTCCCCAATAGCCTCGGCGAGTGGACCGACCGGCCCCAGCTTAACGAACCGCCGCTCGAGATTACGGGCGCCGCCGCGCACTGGGATCACCGAGTGGATGACGATCACTGGCAGCAGCCGGGCGATCTATTCCGCAAGATGAAGCCGCGACAGAAGCAGACACTGTTCGACAACACGGCCCGTCAGGTCGGCGCGGCGGCGCGGCATATCCAGGAGCGGCATGTCGCCAACTGCGCCAAGGCCGATCCGGCCTATGGCGAAGGCGTTGCCAAGGCGCTCGGTATCGACTTCGAAGCGCTGATGGTCGCCGCGGAGTAGGCCCGCTGGCTTCGTTGTCCGGCGGGCGCTCTCGCGGGCCGCCGGAGGACGACAGTTCCTGCTTCCACTATCCGCGGTGCGTCCGATGGTGACGGTGCCAACCATGCTCCATGAACCGACAGCGACACGCAGATCGCGACAGATCTCGTCAATTTTTATCGCGCCCCTCGGGGGATGGGAGGTCGCAGATGTCGCCGACGGTGCAGATCGCGCGCCGCGGAAGATTGCAACACCATAGACCGCCACCGCCGAATCGTTTGCGTGCCGCGTTCCAGAAATTGCGCTGCAGATTCTCCTACTCGCACGCTCGTCGCCACCGGTTTCGTGTTCGTTTCAGGACAGAAATCAGCAAGACTGCGAGGTGCCCATACCGAATTCGTCGGTCACACTCCCTCCTGGCCGCAATTCTGGTGCTTTGCTGTGATTGCAGCGCTTTTGTACCAATCTCCGGAAGCCGGAAGTAGTTGGGCTGCCGCCGTCTGTGCTTTCGCACAAGTAAGCAAACGAGCAACTAACGCCGTCAAGTCCTCGGTGAGAGGCCCAGAGCCGCCGCCGCGGTGTTCGCGATTTCGGTGTCGGTCTCGCTGCTCAATCCGGCAACGCCTACCGCGCCCACGACTTGGCCGCTTACGCGTATCGGCACGCCGCCGCGCAGTGCCGCGATACCGGCGGTGACGAATGCCGTTCGGCCCCGATTGATGTTGTCCTCAATTTCTGCGGTCGGCCGTTGCAACCGCGCAGCCGTTCGCGCCTTCTCGATGGCAAGGTCCACGCTCGCAGCGCGGACACCATCCATCCGCTGGAAAGCAAGCAGATCCCCTGCGGGATCCACTACCGCAATTGCCGAGGGCGCATCCCGTTGCTGCGCGCTCTTCTTCGCTGCTTGCACGACCGTCTCAGCTCCGGCTTGATCGAGGGTCCTTACGTTAATGGTCTGCGCCCCGGCTGAGAAGCAGAAGATCGCCGCCAACGTTCCAATGGTAATTCTAAGCTTCGTCATGCGAGCTCATTCTGATTCATTGAGGTTCAGCGATGCGATCTCAGAGCTCGGGTTAACCCCGACTTTATTAGGGGCGGCCCGCGCCAAGAAATTCATGGCGCGGGGCGACTTCAGCCGCCGCGGCGATGATCTCAGGCCGCCTTGGCGAGTTGCCCGTGCGGGTCGATGACAAATTTGTTTGCGACGCCGGCATCGAAGGATTTGTACCCCTCTGGCGCCTGCTCAAGACTGATCACCTTGACATTGACGATCTTGGCGATGGGAAGTCTATCCCAAAGTATCGCCTGCATAAGCTGCCGGTTATACTTCAGCACCGGCGTCTGGCCGGTGTGGAGGGCGTGGGATTTTGCCCAGCCGAGACCGAGGCGCAGGCTAAGATTGCCATTTTTGGCTGCCCGCTCCTTGGCGCCGGGATCGTCGGTCACATACAGGCCGGGAATGCCGATCGCACCGGCGGCCCGGGTGACCTCCATCAGGCTGTTCAGCACGACGGCGGGCGCCTCGATGACTTTGCCGTCTGTTCCTTGCGCCTTTGCTTCGAAGCCGACGCAGTCGATCGCGCAATCGACTTCAGGAACGCCCAGGACGTCGGCGACCAGTTCGCCCAAACGATCGTGCTTGGTGAGGTCGACCGGCTCGAACCCGACGTTCTTGGCGTGGGCGAGCCGCTCCTGGTTCATGTCTCCGATCAACACGGCCGCCGCACCAAGGACGCGCGCCGACGCTGCGGCAGCAAGGCCGACCGGCCCCGCGCCGGCGACGTAGACCGTCGATCCGACGCCGACCTTTGCAGTGATGGCTCCGTGAAATCCTGTCGGCAGAATATCGGAGAGGCAGGTCAGATCACGTATCTTCTCCATCGCCTGCGCCTTGTCCGGAAACTTCAGCAGGTTGAAGTCGGCGTAGGGCACCATCACGTAATCGGCCTGCCCACCGATCCATCCGCCCATGTCGACATATCCGTAGGCGCCTCCGGCGCGGTCGGAGTTGACGTGAAGGCAGACACCGGTGTCGCCTTCTCGACAGGTCCGGCAGCGGCCGCACGCAACGTTGAACGGGACCGAAACGAGGTCGCCGATCCCGAGATATTCGACGTCACGGCCTTTCTCGATCACTTCGCCAGTGATCTCGTGCCCGAGCACCATGCCGGCCGGCGCCGTCGTGCGACCCCGCACCATGTGTTGGTCGGAGCCGCAGATATTCGTCGTGACGACCTTGAGAATGACGCCGTGATCGATCGCCTTTCCTGCCGGGTTGCGGAAGGTCGGAAAGTCGATCTTCTGAACTTCGACGCTGCCCGGTTTGAGGTAAACAACGCCGCGGTTGGAGTTGGAGGCCATCTGCAATCTCCTTTAGGTTTCACCTGTGCTTCATTTCGATGCGCGGATCGTGGGCAAGAAGCTGCTTTCGCCCGTCGACTCGCCAGACCAAAACGCGGCCCGTCGAGGGGTCGCCATGACTTGGGTTGACTAGTAAGAACTTGGGTTGACTAGCAAGAATGGCGTCGTCCATGATGGCCCGTGTCCTCGACGCTTGGATCATAAGACCGGTAGCGCGGGACGCAGTGACCATCGTCTGGTTCCTGGGCAAAGGCCTTTGAGTTGTTGCCATCGAGCGCACGAAGCGGTGCGGTTGCGTTAGTGCCAGTTGCGTAGCCGTTGTTGTAGTAGCCGTTGTTGTAGGTGGGCTCTAATCCGCCCGCGCTGCCTGGTCCTTCAGCTCCCCCCATCTCTTGAGCCACTACCGGAGTGACGACTAGCAGGGCCAGCGCAGTAACGAGAATTTTCAGTTGGTGCATTGTGTGCTCCATTCTCGAGTTGCTGGCAGCAAATCGAGGTTTTTCGTCGTGGCTCTGTGTTGTTGCGTTAGAATCCCCGATCGCTGGGAAATGCGCATCGCGGCATATGGAACGCCGATGCGCGTGAAGCTGATGTGGGTTCGCAGCCAGCCGATACCATTAAATTTTTCTTTAGAAAGCACTTCGGTGCGGGGGGGCGTTCGAGCGGAAACGCATTTGCACGGAAAGCAGGTGCACCGTGAGGCGCAGCTTGCCTTGAAGTCAAAGGCTCCTCGCGAGCGCCGTTAGCTCGTTCGCCTCAGGCGAAGCGCCCTTCAGGAAGTCGGATGCTGCAATGAGCTCCTCGTAATCGAGGAAAAGAAAAAAGAGCTCCGAAATGATCCCCATACGCTTGGCGGCTTCTTTCGCGCTTAAGAAAGATTTTAATGGAGTGCTCGCGGTTGTTTCCTATCTAAACAACAAGAAAGGACACGATCATGAAACTCGCCACAATCGTAATAGCAGCAGCATTTTCTCTCTGGAGCGCGGCCGCCCTGGCGCAGCAAACGGGACCTTATTGGCGCGGAACGACCACCGCTCCGTCAGTGGGGTCGTACACCTGGCCGTCGGTAGGCACGACAAATGCGGTCCCCACGTGGAGGAACACTGGCCCCGACGCCTCCAGCGCAAAAGATAAACGGTTACGATAACGGGTCACGTCGCGTCGTTCTGACTGTGCGCCGCTCGCTTCCGGTCTACGCCGAAAAGCAGACAATTTCGGAGCCAGTCAGCACCTCGCATCATTTGCGCACCCCGTCACGTTTCTCTTTCCCAACTCCGGCCATCCGGCCGCGGCCAACAATTCGGCGCGTGCCCATCGAGGTTCGTGCCATCGGTCTTCATCCATCTCGATGGCTACACTGCCCTACTCACTGCTGAACCGATCCCAAAAGCTTGTTATGTCGGCGATCGCGAGGTCCAGAAACTCCTCGTTTACGCCAGCCGGAACAGCCCGAACGGCGTCGTTAAGGCCCTCAGCGGTGAAGAACGAGAGACGCTCGAAGCTTGCTTGTATCCTAACGCTAACGTGGCGAACTTTGAGCGGCCGCTTTCGCGCCGCTTCTGCGTGATCTCAACCATGTGCCGGCACGTGCACGCATAATATCGGCCGCCGAACTGCACGAACGTGGCCGTCCCATTCCTAGTGGATTCGTCATACCCCTCGATGAGGTGTGCATCCATGATGTAAAGCGGCGCGCAATTCGATAGCGCTTGCTTCTGATGGCTACCGATCTCGTCCACAGGTTCGTTTCCATTCTTGGCCTAAGGGCCACGTGCGCAGCCGCTACATGTAGAAGCTGTAGCTAACCTGAGGCTTTTCGGTCGGGCTGACGTATTTCATGATGTCGCCGATTTTCCTAGCGCACTCCAGCGTGATCGGCAGACGACCGTCCATCTGCGTATTGTTCCAGTTCATCTTTGTCAGCCCCAGTATCTCGTCGCACAGACTCTCGAGCGACGAATCCTGCTCGTAGACGGTGATCTTGAGCGGATTGGGCACATACATGCCGGGGTATGTCTTGTAGAAGTCGACTGTCCCGCGCGTGTAAAGAACCCCTTCGGTTTCGGATATCGTCAAGAGTGTCCCGCGCTTCGGCGGATAGTCCTTGTCACCGAACAGCATGATATCCGTGTCCGTTATGGCGACGAAGTCTTTCGATCGGATGCCCTTCTCATCGAGCGCCCGAAGAAAACCCTTCCGCTCGCTTTCCCGAAAGTGGCTCGACTTGTGGATCACGATCCGAGCCGGCATGTGCTCGAGCGCACGGTCATACTCTTCGAGCGCGTCGCGCAGCAATTCGTAGGCCTGATCCTCGCTCAGATATGGATGACGGTTCTTTTTGTCGATCGACACCGGCGTGCCGCGAAGGATGATCCCGTGCCCGAACTCGTCGAAGACCTGGGCTAGGCTCGACGATATCGTTTCCCCGTCGCGGCTCTTGTAGAAGCCGACGCCGATGTAGCACGACCGCAGCTTCGCCGTGTCCTCGACGAGCCGCCACGGGATCGTCTTGTTGCCCTTGTAATAAAGCGCTGTGCAGAAGTTCCACGCCTTCGTGGCGGCATCCTGCTGGTCGCCTGCTACCTTGGTAATGAGGATGGTCTTCTCGCGAACCAGCTGCAACGGGGTACCGAGGTGCATGCATCTGGCCTTCAGAATGCGCCTGAAATTGTGCTCAAGCTCTCTCTCGCCCGAAGCGTCGTCGCTCGCCGACGTCGTGATGGAGTCGAACATCTCGTTCGGCATGACGCAGACAATTACATCCACCGATCTGTTCTCGGCGAGGAAACGAATCTGCTCGTAGTAGAGTTCAACGGCCCGCTCCACCCGCTCCACCCGAGACGCGAGTTTCACGACCCCCGAAATATCCGATTTCTTGAGGGTGCGGGTGTATTGGGGAGAATTGATAAGCCTAGTCAGAAATCCGTAGTCCTGGTTGATACCGCCGAAGCCTCGGAAGAGGTTCAGCAGCTTGGACGCCGCCTTGCGCTCGATTCCATCCCGACATTTCTCCAGCCACTCGTCTAAAAGGTCTATTCCTTCTCCACGCCCAACCACGCCGATCCGCAGTTCGGTCCGACGCAGCTCGTCCCGCTTATCGTAGACGCCAAGGTGTTCGATCCCGGTGCGGGGGCAGATATGCGTGCCCGTACCGAATTCCAGCAGTGGTTCGGGAAGCGTGGTGAGCTTCATGCCGCCGTTTCTCCCGCCAAGTGGGCAACGTCATCGACGTCATCATCGACCGGCTCCGCCTCGTCGGTCTCCCGCACGTTGAAGCCTACAAGAGAGAGGAAGCGTAGCCCATCCTCCTCGTCCTCGCTCTTGTTAGCGCCGGATAGGAAGTATGCAACGAAACGGACCATGTTTCGGACGGTCAGATTGTGCTCGAGTCGTTTCTGCTGGGACAGGAGATCGTCGTGCCAGTTCGACCGGCGGTAGCCGTCGTAAGAATAATACCAGCTCGGCACGATCTGCGCATACCAA
>JAQGKC010000324.1 GCA_028290305.1 Bradyrhizobium sp. | reverse complement strand
TTCTTCGTGACGGTTTCGCTATCATGGGCATGGATGGGGCCGGCCATCGAGAAGGCGAAGGCCGCGCAGCTGGCGGCGATAATGGTTCGGATCTTCATGGGCTTTCTCCTTCTGCCTATAGGTTGGTCTTCGTTCTTCATTGTTTCCTCTCGGCCTTGCCGACATTGCTTGATTACGGACACCGAACGGGTCAGTCATCGCGGGATGAAGTCGACGTGGGGCCCCGGCTCGATAATGAACACCGCGAGCGTGGCGAGAACGCAGGCGACCGCGGCGACAGCCATCGCCATGTGGAATCCTGAAAACAGCTGAGGACCGCCCTGCTGCAGGACGCCGCCGAGCAGGGCGATGGCGAAGAGCGACCCGACGCGCGAGACCGCGCTGTTGACGCCGGCCGCTGTTCCGGCGCGATCGGGCTCGACGGAGGTGAGGACGAGTGTCGTCAACGGCGCGATCGCCAGGCTCATGCCCAGCGCCAGCAACAGGATTGGGGGGAAGAAGTCCGCCCAATAGGTCGCGTTCGGACCGACACGGAGCGCCATGGTGCATCCCAAGGCGACGACGGCGCCACCGGCGAACAATGGCAGGCGCCGGCCGAACCGGCGGCAGAGCATATCAGCGAGCGGCGAGACGACCGTAATCAGCACTTGCAGGGGAATGAAGGCCAGGCCCGCCACCAGCGTCGGCAGGTGCGCGCCCCGGATCATCACGAACGGGATCAAGGTTAGCACGATCGTGAACGCTCCGTAGAGGAGCGCGGTGAACAGGTTCGCGCCGACGACCGACCGCGAGGCGAAGAGCGACGGGGGCAGCATGGCGTTTTCGCCTAATCGCCGTTGGGTCACGATAAGGCAGGCTAAGCTGCCCAGACCGACGATCAGGGTGACGAGCACCCAAAGGTTCAGACCGGAACCGTTGGTCAGGCTGGTCAGCCCCGCGCCCAGCCCGCCGAGCCCGACCGTCGAAAGGACCGCGCCACCGATGTCGACCCGGGCGTGGCTGGTTGGGGAGTCCTTGGGTATCCACACGGCGCCGACGGCGAACGCGCTGGCGGCAACGGGCAGGAGCATCAGAAGGGTCGTCCGCCAGGACCCGTGATCGAGGATCGCGCCGGCGATCGCGGGCGCGACGCCGCTGGCGACAGCCGCGGCGGCGGACCAGATGCCTACCGCACGGGCTTTCTTGTCGGCGGGAAAGGCCTGCCCGAGCACGGAAAGGCCGTTGGGCAGGATCAAGGCTTCGCCCAAGCCTTGCAGGAACCGGCCGACGATGAGCGGCGCGAAACTCGGCGCGAAACCAATCGCGGCCACGCCCAGGCCATAGAGAGCGATCCCCCCGAGGAAGATCCGCTTCTGTCCGAACCGGTCACCCAGAGCGCCGGCGACCAAGGTCAGGGCCGCGAGCGGCAGGAGCTCGGCGTTCATCACCCACTGCAGATCGAGCGGCGACAGGCGCATGTCTCGGCCAATCGCCGCGAGCGCGACCGTGACGACGGCGCTGCTGACGAACACGAGGCAGCCGCCCAGGCTCGACGCAGCGAGCACCTTGGTGCTGTCCTGCGCGCCGACGGCCTCAGGCTCGGAGAGCGCCAGGCCGCTGTCGGTCAGGATCAGGGACGCGCTGCTCACGACCTAATCCATCAGCTTAGGTCGCGCGATTCGCGGCGCGCATTGGCAAGCAGCCTGAAGCCGCGCCGCCGTGTCCGTTCGCGGATCACTCCTCGCAACATCAATTCAACCTCAAGCAGACTCTCTCTAAACCGCCGTCACTTGCAGCCCACGCTGCACCGCGATGAAATCTGCGGCAGTGGTACCCATTGATCGCAGCGCGGGACGAAATTTTCCAATAGCCGGCATGTATAGTTTCCATAGCAGCGGGGAATACTGCTGCGACGGTCCTCTCTACCATTCGTAAATCAAGGCAAATTGCGCAGGCCGCGACGGCATCACGCCGCGCAGCGAGGCAATAGCGATCGTCTATCGATTCTATGGCGAGAGGTGATTTCCCTCGCCGGGGTTCGACCGCCACGGTGTGAGACCGCTGTCAGTACAACCCAAAACGAGACTGCAAATGACCACTCCTACGAACCAGAGACGGCGAGCTTGTCGCCACGAGGGGCAGCCGTTTGTACAGCGGTGCGGCCGCGGCATTATCGATGCACAACCCTGCTCGCGAGAGCTCGGGCGGGAAGCGTCGCCTCGGCGCCGGCGCATGGTGCTCACGGCCTGTGTGCTCGCGTCCTCGATGGCGTTCATCGATGGGACGGCGCTGCCCGTCGCGTTACCGAAATTGCGCGCAGATTTCGGAGCGGACCTCGCCTCCGTTCAATGGGTTCTCAACGGGTATATGCTGGCGCTCGCCTCGCTGACATTGATCGGCGGTGCGCTCGCGGATGTTTATGGCAAGGCGCGCATGCTCGCGCTCGGTTGCGTCCTGTTCGGTCTGGCTTCCGCGGCTTGCGCGCTGGCGCCTTCGCCCGCCTGGCTGATCGCTGCCCGCGTCGCGCAGGGAGTGGCCGCAGCGATCGTCACCCCCGCCAGCCTCGCCCTGATCGGTGCCACCTATCCGCGCGCGGAGCGGAATCGGGCGATCGGCGTATGGGCCGCGGCATCGGCTCTCACCACCGCCGGAGGTCCTGTCCTGGGCGGCTGGCTGACCGAGACCTTTGGCTGGCCATCCGTGTTCTGGATCAACCCGCCGATCGCGCTCATAGCAGTGGGAGTTCTGCTGGTCTTCGCGCCGACAGATGGCCGCATCCAGCGCAGGTTCGACGTGATCGGCGCCGCGATCCTCGCTTCGGCGATCGGGGCGCTCGCCTGGGCGCTCAGCCAGATCGGCCCCAGTGAAGCTCGGGCTGCCGGGGACGCACCAGCCCAACCGGGCACGGTGCTCACGATCGTCGCCGGGCTCGGCATTGTCGGGCTCGCCGTCTACGCGTTCTGGGAGCGCAGAAGCGAACATCCGATGACGCCGCCTCGCCTGGTGGAGAACCGCGCCTTCGTCGGACTGAACGTCGCGACCCTGATGATCTATGCGGGGGTTTCGATCATGTTCTTTCTACTACCCTTTGACCTCGTCGATCGCCGCGCCCTGTCGTCGACCGATGCCGGACTGGCATTCCTGCCCTTCACGCTCGGCGTGGGGCTCTTGTCGAATTTCTTCGGCGGGCTGGCGGACAGGATTGGCGCGCGGGCCATGCTCATCGCGGGACCGGCGGGGGCGGCAGTCGCCTATATCTTCATGGCGCTCGGCCGGGAAGAATCCCTGATGCTCGGCGTGATCGGCCCCATGGCCCTGCTGGGCCTGTCCTTCGCTGTGCTCGTGGCGCCGCTCACCGCGTCCGTCATGTCGAGTGTGGATCAGGCCGACGAAGGGCTCGCGTCCGGCATCAACAATGCGGCGAGCCGGATTGCACAGCTCGCCGGGGTGGCACTGGCCGCCGGCGTCGCGTCTTTCGCGTCCGGCTACGAAGTCGGCCTCGCCGTAGCCGCCGCGACCTCGATCGGCGGCGCCTTTACAGCCTCGATGACCCTGACACCGGCCACGGCGAAAGCGGGCGGCTCGGGAGCGGCTTAGAAAGCATGATTCGATATTTCCTAAACCTGGCGGACAACTTCGCTGAAGCAGCCATGCGGAACTGAGCGTCTCAGCGCGCGGACATCGCAAAAGAGGACCCCACAATGACAGATTACGTTCTGATCCACGGCGCGTGGCACGGCAGTTGGTGCTGGACTCGCGTGCGCCGCCTGCTGGCGGCCAAGGGGCACCGGGTGTTCACGCCGACGCTGACCGGTCTCGGAGAACGGTCGCATCTTCTGAGCCCCGAGGTCGGCCTCGACACGCACGTCGCGGATGTCGCCAACCTCATGATTTGGGAAGAGCTGCGCGACATCGTTCTGGTCGGACATTCCTACAGTGGAATTGTCGTGCGCCATGTCGCCGACCGGATGCCGGACCGGATTCGCTCGCTGGTCTATCTCGATGCCTTTGTGCCTGACAACGGCAAAGCTCTCAACGACTACGTACCCGACAAGGACAAGAAATTCCGAGAACTGGCCGCGGCGAACGGCGATGGCTGGAAGCTCCCGCCGCCTCCGGCATCGTCCTTCGCGGTGAACGCGGCAGACGCCGATTGGGTGGACCGACAGTGCACGATGCATCCATTGTCCACTTTTAAAGCGCCGGCGCAGATTAGTGGCGCCAGTGACGCCATTCCAAACATCGGATACATCCGGGCGCGGAGCTATGACAGGCCTTATTTGGACAACTTTTACGCCCTCGCAGGAGAGCGCCGCTGGTGGCGGGAGGAGTTCGCATGCGGGCACGATGTGATGCTCGACATGCCAAACGAGCTGACGGCGCTGTTGCTGCAACGGGGGTAGAGAGGGCCCGCATCCGGGTCCCATTCCAGCAGCTGACGATAAGGCGAACATTCGCCGCGAGGGCGGGGGTGTCAGCGTTCTTGCACCGCAAGCCCTCTTCCTTCATGGAGAGGATCTAGCGGCGCGATTATCGTGAGTCTCCGTGCCGGTATCGGTCTCACTGACGATGAAATGTTCATTCATCTGAACTGACGAGCGCTGCTGGTAGCGGCTCCCACCAGAGCGAAGGCCATTCCGGCGACCAAACAAAAGACCGCGCCATGATCTCCGCCCAGGCCGAAGATCAGTGAGACCAAGGCGGAACCAAGTGACCATCCGACATAGCGAGCCGCAGCATTCATCCCACTTGCGGCCCCGCTACGCTCTTTGGGTCCAGCCGTCATCATCGCAGTGTTGTTCGGGGTCTGGAAAAGGCCAAAGCCGATGCCGCAAAGGGCCAGCCGCCATACGACATCCCACTTCGCCGGAGTTGTCGGCAAGAAGACCATCAGAAGCAAACCGGCCGCCAACAACGCCAAGCCAATGCTGCTAAGCACCGAGGCGGAGTAGCGGATCGTCAAACGGCCGGCGATTGGTGCCGTGACGGCCGTCATGAACGGCCAAGGTGTCAGAAGAAAACCTGTCTCCACGGCCGAAAGATGCATCCCCATCTCAAATAAAAACGGCAAGGAGACGTAAGCCAGAATTTGTGCGGCGTAGGAGCAGACAGAAGTCCACACCGATAGGGTAAACACCGGTATACGGAAAAGATCGAACGGCAACATTGCCATAGGATGCTGGAGCTGTTGTCGAACGAAGAGGATAAAACAGAGAAGACCTGCTACGATCTCTCCCATCGCAATGCGCCGATCGCCAATACCCAGTGTGCCGACACCGACGACGAGAAGTCCGAACGCCAACGCATTGAGAGCGGTCCCGATCAGATCGAGAGGGCGAGGAACCCGAACGTCTGGTGGTGCAGCGGCAATAAATAGCGGCACGGCGAGGCCGAATGGCACATTCACCAGAAACAACCATGGCCATTTTGCCACGGCGAGCATTGCCGCCGCGATGGTGGGGCCCAATGCTCCAGGTATCGCCACCGCCAATGCGACCAACGCGAGGCCCTTACTGACCATGCGATGCGGATAGATCACGCGTACAAATGCAACGCCGGCCACAGAAACCCCGGCCGCTCCAGCACCCTGAATCAAGCGCGCGCTCACCAGCATCGGCAATGTTGGAGCGAAAGCGCAACCCAACGACGCGAGGACAAAAATAGCCAGACCGGCGGCATAAACGCGCTTCAGACCGAGTGATTCGACCAGACTTGCAATGGGCAACAAGCAGACCGTTGCGGAAAGCTGATAGGCATTCACGACCCATACGGTCGCCGCGTCACTGCTTGCGAACGAACGCGAGATATTTGGCAAGGCGATATTCACGATCGCGCTTCCGAGGGAACTTAGACCAAGTCCAAGCAAGATGCAGAGCATTGCCCAGCGGCGCTGAGATGCCGTTAAACATTCGACGCCGCCCATCAGGATGCAATCTCCGGCGCGAACTTTGGGCGGCCGACTTGGCGCATAGTCTCAGGAGCGGAATCATACTTGATGTTGAGCGAACAGTTGAGTTGTGTCGGCCATAACTGCACACCAGTGACCGGTATTCTCTTCAACATTAGCTCTCTCGTCGGAACAGGTCGGGATGGACATGGACAACACGGTCTGGGCAACGGGACGCTCGACCAACTCATCGCGCAATGATACCAAGGCGTGTCAACGATGTGCGGCCAATCGACGTATATGACCCGCCAAGCGCAGACGCGTATGCCGTTCAGGATTCTTCACAGGACGTTCCCCCGAGGTGAGGCCGTCGGATTGCACGCGCATGAAGAAGCACAAGTGATCTTTGCTGCTTCGGGAACGCTGCAGGTCTACACTGCATCTGGACGCTGGTTCGTCCCGCCCCAACTCGCGCTCTGGATGCCAGCCGGCATACCTCATCGGGTCGATATGCTTTCCGATACCGAATTACGGATGATCTACTGGCACCCATCGGCGTTACAGAAGTGGGCGCCGGAAAGGCCACTCGATTACATATTCGCCCTGACGGTCACACCACTTCTGCGGGAATTGATCCTCGCGGCCTTCAAGGTCGATATACCGTCCGAAAAAGCCGAGCTTGCCGTCCGATTGATTCTTCACGAGCTTACCGAGACACCCGACGTTCCGGTGTTCCTTCCGATGCCAACAAGCACGATCGGAAGACGCGTCGCTAATCTGGCTTTGGCGGATTCGCGAATGCACCTCGGCGTAAGTGACCTTGCCCGTCGCGCCGCAACGTCGATTCGCACGATCAGCCGCATGTTTCCGGTGGAAACCGGATTGACCTTCAAGGCCTGGCGGCAAAGAGCAAGAATAGCCCTCGCGATCGATCAACTCTCGGCGGGGCGTTCAATCGCGCAAGCCGCGGCAGATGTAGGCTTCAGCAGCACCGCGGCGTTCTCGTTTGCCTTCCGACAAGTAACGAAAATGACACCGACCGCCTTTCTTCACAATCTCCCGATTCTGGTTGTCCCGACATGAGAAAGCCGTAGCTCAGGTGGCTATAGCGTAGACGTAGTGCCCATCTGCGGGTCTCGCTCTGGTCGAAGAGGCATGCGGGAATGACTGCGGATACATCGTCGGCCGGACGCATGTCCCACGCCTAAAACTCTTCGGAAATGAGCGATCGCCCCGGCGAAGCGTTCGAGGGGCACGGCCAGATCATGCTGGCCGGATTCGGGCAGGATCATCTATCGCAAAACTCAGTCGCGAAACTCTGACTTTCGCGGCCGATTTTTACGAAAGAATTTTCAATGAAAAATTCAGCGCTGCCGACTTGGTCGGGAACTAAGGATTGCCGCGACATTCAACCGCGTGACCGTGGCGGGCGCTTCATAGTCAAAAACTCCGTCACCTCATGCCGATCAGCTGCTGATGAGATTGCGACTGTCAGAAATCTCCCGTCAGGGTATGTTTTGGCTTCATCGTAGAGCTTGACCAATTGCGAGCGCCAGGCATAACGCCGCTCCTCAAACTTCTCTCGTTCCGCTCCCCCCAAGACCACACGACCGAAAGCCGCCTATATTCGGACAGGAAGGTGCAGAACGCCTTGGTCTTCTTGTAGCGCAGGGACCAACCGCGTTTCTTGCCACCATAGAGCCATTCCGGCGAGAAAACGCCGGGGTAGTATACCTCGATCCAGTTCCGCAGCTCGGCCCAATGCTCGGACGCCTTCGGCCCGATCCAGTTGCGGACGGTGCCGTCATCAGGCGGTGATGATTTGTCGGTGATCCTGTCGCCGATCTGGGGGGACTGTTCCATGCCGCGTTCCTTCCACCACAACTTTATCAAGTACGATTCGGAAGACTTGGCAGCCCGCACCTTCATCTTGCGCGACAGATGTGTCGCCATATTTCCGAGGTTTGAATCGGTGTTGCGCCTGATATTTCTTCTTCGCTCAGCCCGGCATTGAGGCGTAGGCGAGTTGCCCGTCAAGGCAGAAAGCCGGACGCGGATTCGAGGACACGGAATCTGGACTTCCGGCGCGTTCTTGGAGGACAGGCCTATGCTCGCGGACTGGCAGCCGATGCCTCGTCACGAATTGATCGATGTCGATCGTGCGCACGGACTCGACAGCAATTCGTCAAGCTCTACGGCTCGTCTCAAGGCCGCGCCCCGGCTCATCCAGTCATTCTTCGGAGCCCGAGTGTCGCCTATATTACCGACTGATGAGTAATAAAGCTGTATGCTCTGGTGGACGCGATGAGCGCGGTGGCGCCCAAGAACACCGAGATCGGATACCAAAAGGTGGGATGGACGATGACAAACGGTATCAAACCAACGGCGAGGGCAGGCGGCATATGGACTTTAAACATCCGTAAAATAGCAATCGAGCAAACCATGGTAACCGTCACGCCCAAAAATTCCGTGTGAAAGCCCGTGCTCAAAAGTAAGCCGACGGACGCGGTCAGGAAACATACGAGAGGAAACAATACCGGCCGTGACATCCAGCCAGGAAGGTCCGGGTGACCGAATAATTCATAGGCTACGACGATCAGCGGAGGGAATAACAGGAAGCGCAATCCCGTTGCTTGGGCCACCACTCCCAGCGCGAAGACGAATGCCGTCAGTGCGAAGATCCAGAACCGATCTCTCGGCGGAGTTTCGGCGGTCTCAATAATCCGGCTCTCCTTGCTCCCCTCAGATAGGTAACGATGGGGATCAAGACGCTTCCAGAGCGTCAACGCAATGGCGAGTACTGCGAGTCCCGCCAGAATGGCGGCGGGGTAACCCCAACTCATCACGCCGAGGGCCATTGGAAGCACACCGGCAGAGATCGCTGCTCCGATGTTCGATCGGAGCAGTTTAATAGCAAATAGGCTCAGGAGGGCAACAGCAGTTACCGCGATGGCGCTGTATTCCCAGTGTCGGGTAATCATCACCCCTAGGATCGCGGTGATCGTAGGAGTAGCAATTAGTCTGATTGGTTGGCTTGCCCATTTTCCGCGGGGGCGCGTGAATACATCATACGCTAAAGCGGCAATCTCAGGAAACAGGATAAGAGATATGCCCGTGGTGTCGACCGCAAGGCCAATTCCTCCCACAAAGGCAACCGCAAGAAATTCGGCAAATAATCTCGTTGTGTATTTCATAATAGTCTAGCGGCACTCGTTTCTGAGTCCCCTGACGAATACATTTCCATTATTCGTAATCTTATGATGAGTAGGAGGCTTCAAATGCCTTCGTGGATTTCAGGCGATGATGAGGCGCACTCCCAACACCGCTGCCAAGAGACTCGGTCGAGGGGATGCACACAGAGCCGCGCTCAACGTGCCAGTAAATCATGACGCCGCATCCGCCGTAGCGGCCGCTGCAGCCTTGATGGGATGCAGCGACAGCGCCTGGGAAAGTCGCCCCCCTGCCCAACGGCTCGGTACGCGAGCCATCCGGGTTCTGCCCAGGCAAAGTCAGCTGGAGCTCCTTGTAGAAGATCGTGCCATCGGGAAACACGCTTGTCTTCTTGTAGGGCCTCGTAAGCACAGGGCTCGATGTACACGTTCTGGTACTCGGGGAAGTTGGCGTGGCCATCGTTTCCTTCATCGTCCACCTGCCTGTGTGTGGTAGGTCGTCATCTTCCGAATTCCTTTGCAGACGAGACGAAAATAGGAAGGTGAAACTCGATGGTCTAATGACCGTCGGTTATTGAATCGATGCCATCGACGCGGCGCGCAAAAATCGACGGTCAAAACATAGCGTAAATTCCCAAGCACAATCGTCAATGGGAGGATCACACTTCGCTCGGCCGGCATGATTCTAGGTGAGGCCGAGATAGTCGCGTGAGCGCATCTCGATGAGGCGCGACAGAGCCCGCCTTGACTCCAGCGATTCAGGGAAAGTGTCAGACTGATCGGGTGGCGGACCTATTGCCCCGCCGAAAACCGCAACCATGCCAAGATAAATGCTGTGTGGGTCACCATTGTTCATACGGCGATCTTCCATCTTCTCGCGAGCTTTCCGAAGGCGGTCGTGCACATCCACCATGAACTCGTGAAAATGTATCCGGCGCTTGGCTTCCAGCGAGACGCTCTCGAAAAAAAGGTCCATGAGCATCGTCTTGCCCCGACCGACTCCTCCGGAAATGTAAATTCCGCGCCCCTTTTCGTCGGAGATGTCTCCTTGATCGAGAAGCTTGGTCAAACCAAAGCGGGTCTGTTTGATGTCCGTGAGCCGGTGTGCCAACGCATCGAGCACGGCGACCACCCGCTCTTGAGCCGGATCGCGCTCAATTGCTCCTCTTGCAACGAGAGTGTCATAGCGCTCAGCGATGGTGGCGAGATCTGATGGAACGGACGGGCTTGCGACTTGAGGCATCGCCATCTGCCTCAGAAGAGGAATGGATGAACAGCGAGTTCAAGGCCAAGAATGGCGATTAAGATCAGGAACCAGCGCCGAAAAGTTGCGGCGCTTATGCGCTCACGGACCATTGTTCCGACCTGCATGCCCAGCAACGCGGGAATGATCGCGAGGGCGGACAAGGTAATATTGCCAAGATGGAAAGCTCCGCCACGAGCCAAGCCCGCCGCAAGTGCAATTGTTGATACCGTGAACGACAGCCCCAGGGCCTGGATAAGACCGTCTTTGGAAAGGCCGAGGGCCTGAAGATAGGGAACGGCGGGAAGCGTGAAAACCCCGGTTCCTCCGTTGATCAACCCGGTTGTCAACCCAATGACAGGCGCCAGTAGACGCTCGAAGCGCGCGGGAACCGACAATGGCTTCGCAAACAGGCCGTGCACCGCATAAACAATCAGGGCGGCGCCCAATCCAACACTTGCGAATACCGTATTGGCGCTCGTCAGAAGCCATGAGCCGGCGAGTGTGCCAACCATGATGCCAAGCATCATCACCCAAAGCCTTTTCATCAGGGCCAGGAAATTCGGCCCCGTGAAAAGCTGCCAAAAATTGGTGACAAAGGATGGAATGACCAGCAGCGAAGCGGCGCTGACTGGCGACATGATCGCACTGAGGACACCCATAGCGACGGTCGGCAGGCCCATGCCGGCCACGCCCTTGACGAACCCGGCGACGAAAAACGTCAGCGCGATAACTAGAACATGCGACGAAAGATAATCACTCATTTTGACTCACTCGGACTGGGCCGTATTGCGGTTGAAGACTTCGCGCGAACCGATGGCATCCGCGCGCTTATGGCGTGATGCTCGGTGAGTAAACCTCGCTCTCACCAAGGCGCCACTCTCCAATCCCTTGTGCTATCATCAAAAATCGGCGAACATGACGTCGCAAGGTGTAAAGTACGCTCACCGGCCGAACGCCACAATTGGCCATTTCCGATGGGTGGTTTCGGCTGAGCCGAAGGAAAAGATTTGCGCTTCGATTTGACGGATATGCGGTTGTTCCTGACCGTGGTGGAGCAAGGCAGCCTCACCAAGGGCTCCGAGATCATGAACCTGGCTCTCGCTTCCGTGAGCGAACGCATTTCCGGAATGGAATCTTCGCTTGGCGCGCAGCTCCTGGAACGAAATAGGCGAGGGGTCACTACGACTGCAGCCGGTGATGCCTTGGTTCGCCATGCCCGTTTGATCCTGGACCAGGTCGAGCAGATGCGTGGAGAACTGCGCAGCTACGGCACTGGCCTGAAAGGGCGCATCAGGCTCTTGTCTAACACGGCCGGGTTGGCTGCTTTTCTACCGTATCAACTCGGCCGATTCCTGGTGGCTTATCCGGACCTTTCCATTGATCTCAATGAACGACCAAGCACCGAGATTGCTCTGGCCATCGCGGAGGGTCGTGCTGATCTCGGAGTTGTAGCCGACATCGCTGATCTGGCAGCGTTGCAGACGCGCGTTATTACGCAAGATCAGCTCGTCGTCGTTGTAAGGGAAACGCATCGCATTGCCGATCAACGCTCGATAGCTTTCGCGGACGTCGTGGGTGAGCCGTTCGTCGGCTTGGCCGACGCTGCGCTGGAAGCTCATTTGGGAGAACGTGCAGCCCGCCTGGGTCGGCAGATTTACTACCGCATTCAACTCAGACGGATTGAGAGCGTCGCGATGTTGGTTGAGTCCGGTGTTGGGATCGCAATTTTATCGGAGGCTTCCGCTAAAGATTTGGGGCACCTCGGCTTGGCGATTGTACCGCTGCAAGACCCCTGGGCGCTTAGGCAGCTTCATCTTTGTGCGCGTGATTTCTCTGCGCTCACGCCGCACGCCGGCTTGCTCGCACAACAGCTTATGGAGCCGAAGGTCGCTATCCCTTAAGCGCTATGGCCGGAGCAACCCGCTGCGTGGACTGGCATCGAGCGGATACAGGCGTAGCGGCGCGGATTTAGGTAGCCGGTGCTTTCAGCCTAATCCCTCCTGTTGAGGGGAGGCTCAACCGCATCGCCATCCGATTCCAGCCGTTCCGTAGGGCAGCCCAACGACACGGGGGCTATAGTGGGCTTTTTAGGTGGCTATGGCGTAGCTGTAGTGCCCATCTTCATTGTTCTCGGCCCGCCAGTTGCGGATGCTCGAACAGGTGCTCCAGTCAATCACACGCGAGGAGAGAATAGAACGTCTCCTCAGCGATCAAATTGATGGGTGCTTCTCGACGGACCCAATAGCCGGAAACACCAAGATCGCCACCGTCGAAATGTTGCGTGAGCGACGGTTACTGGCAATGGCACAAGGACACGCCTAGCCAGACCTCGGGTCCGCTTTCAGACCTGTCGGAGCAGCCGTACCTCGATCGGCTCCACTGCGAATTCCGCACGCGCGCGACCACCCATTCTGGGCGAGCGTGCAATCATCATGATCCCGCGGCTCAGATCCGAACGAGAGGATTTGATTCGATAGGCCGTGGCAGAGGACACCGACGTTTGCATGCTAACTGAGTGCTCGGCAATCGTTGACGGTCCAGGAATTCGCCGTCGATACCGACATGCTGTAGCTAGGCGTGACCATTAACCTGAGCGGCGCAAGCGACGTCACAGCCTCGAGGTAAACGAAGAGCTTGGCCTCTTCGGACAGGGCCCGACCGCGCAGGACATAGGCGGCATCGCCCAACTCCGCCGGCTCGCGCCGCGGGTCTCGCTCTGGACGAAGAGGCATGTGGCCATACGTCGCCTCGGTGGTGGTATCGCTGGCCACGGCCTATTCAACCCCGATCGGCGCGGCACTCCGTTCCTTCCGATCAACTCGCTCACTATCGGCGTCCCCTAAACTTGCTTTCTTGTCTTGAAGGCCTTGGCCCGCGCCGCGCATCGCGTCCGCCTCTCACGAGTAGTCACCGCCGCTCTGCTGGGTGAGGTTGCCGAGGTAGTCGCGCTTCCCGATCTTCGCTCCGAGGTGTCGAAGGATCGCGTGAGCGATCGAGATGTGGAAGAAGAAGTCGGGCAGAACCAGGTGCCGGATGTAGTCGTCGCCGCCGAACCACCCGCGCACGATAGGCGGCGTCAGCTCGTATGTGTGGGACTGCGCGCCGGCAATCTCGTCCGGCCGCACGTTCTGCAGGAAGCCGCGAGTCTCAAGAAGCCGTCCCTTCAATGCCGGATACATCATCGGGGTGTTGCGGGGTGCTGACGGGTCGTGCTGCATCAGCTTCGCCATGTGCGCGTCGACTTTGTTGCAGCTTACGGAGACATGTTCTCCGAAAGTCAGCATGTCGGGCGCGAGCCGCTCGCCAAGGATCCTCCCAGGCTCAAACCCCCTGGTCCGCTCGAGCGCTTGGCCGTGGTCGAGATAGTCGTCCATCACGTTCAGTCCATGTACCATAACAGGGACTGTGATGTCATAGACCGAGAAGGACACGCCGACCTCCATGCGCTCGTTTGTAGTCTGAACGTCGGTCGGACCCGAAAGATCGATAACCGAAACGAATGGTCACAATAGGCTCTTCAATCTTCTGGCTTGCCGCACCAGCTTGCGGGATTCGACATTACCTCCGCGAAACTGCAAGAGGAGAGCGTCCACGCATGCGGCCGCCTAGTGACGCAGGACGGGATATCCATTCACGTAAATCCAATCGGTGCCCTTGGCGGGCACGTGGCACCCCTGGCAATCGGAATGGTAGTCGGTCGAGGTGGTCTTGAGCGGCTTGTCCGCGTCGAACCACGACCATCCCCACCCGTCGCCCCACAACGGGTTGCCGGGGTGCGTCCCCTTGCTGTCTCTCACCATGACGAACCAGCCCTTGAGCTTGTCGGCGTGGCTTACCGTGCCGGTGGTCATCTCGTTCGTCGAGGTCGCGAAGACCTCTTTCACCAGAACGGCGCCGTCCGGGAAGTGCCCCGTCTTCCGGTAGGCGTCGATCGCCCCCGGGGATGCGTAGACGGCGTGCATTTCTTTCGAGCTCTGGCCGCTCTCGGCGGCAATCGCCCAGCTGCCGAGCGCTTGGTAGAGGGTTCGGTAGTCCGCCGGCACGCGCAGGTGCCCGGCGGTGTCCACCACGTTCGCGGTCGGGCCGGCCGGAGCCGCTTCGCTGATCTGAGCGAGCGCCGCTACGGCGCCGGCGACCAGCGAGACGGCGACAGCCAGTCCGACAGTCCTCGGTAATTTCATGGGGGTCTCCTTTGTTGCTCGCGCGCGGCACGGACTCGGCGCAACGGCTTCAATCACTGTTTCAATCGCTGTGGCGCCGACCGCGTGTGCTCGGGCGGCCTAGTAGACCCAAAGATCGGACGTCGCCGAGGAAATTAGAAATTCCCTTTGGGCATGCATTCGATAGGCGTGAGATATCGTCGTCCAAAAGCGCTGTGCGCGCCGGCGTCCCGTCCGTCCGCGATCAGCCGTCGAGGAGTGCGCAGTACTCGGGGTGCCGGGCGGCGTAGGAGGACATGAAGGGGCACTTCGCGATTACTCTTTTCCCGTCGCGTCGCAACGCTTCGAAAACGCCGTGCGCCAGCCTCGATCCGTACCCTAGGCCGGATAGCTCTTGTGGCACCTCCGTGTGGAGCAGGACGACGCGACCGTCTTCGACCTTGTAGTAGGCGACCGCGAGCGCGCTGTCGCCGAGGGGCATTTCAAACCGGTGCATTGCCGGATTGTCCTGGATGTCGCTTTCCACCTTCTGCCTCCCTCACTAGGACGTGGAAGCGGCCTGGCGCAGCGAGGCCAAGATTTGCGCCGGCTCCTCCCGTATCGTGAAGTCGGGCTCGACGAACGCGCTGCGGATCCGGCCTTCTGCGTCGATCACGTAGGTCGCGGGAATGGGTAGCATCCAGACCGGTGACCCGTGCCGGGCGCCGAGGTCGAAGCCTAGCCCGGAATAGTGCGCTTTGGTCTCGTAAGGCACCCGGAACAGTACGCCATACGACATGGCAACGCTGTAGTCGACGTCGGAGAGCACCTTCAGGTCTAAGCCCAGGCTCCGCTTGAGCTGCCGCGGGAAGTCCCTCGTCTCGGGTGTCACAACTGCGAGGGTCGCGCCGACGCTCTCGAACTCATCCTTCGCCGCCTGGAGGGCGCAGAGCTCAGCGGTGCAGAACGGACACCAGCCGCCTCGGAAGAAACTCAGGACGAGGGGTCCGTTGCGGCGGAGCTGTTCGGAGGAGTGGAGACGGCCGTCGGCGTCTGGCAGGAGGAAGTCCGGCGCGTCGTCTCCGACCTTCAACGCGTGCGATGCCACGTCTGAATCGCGGAGCCAGCCCACGAGGTGGTTGTATGACTCCCAGTCCGCGGCGCTGAACGTCGTCAACAGCTCGGTGCGAATCTGGGCGAGTGTCTTGTCGGTCTGGTTTGGCATCGGTACGGCGTCGTCAGGCTGCGGATCGATTGGCTGGAAGCGGTTGACCGCTGGCGTGCGTGTCGTGGTCATGCAGGCGCGGCCTCGCCACCTCCGGGACCGTTGCGTCCGGCACGCCCCGGTCGAGGACTTCGAACGACCAGTCGCGAAGCCGCGCGACCTTGACGAAAGCGTCCAGCGCCGGCGAGTAGCGGCGCCCCTGCACAGCCAGTAGCCGCACCTCCCGCGAAACCAGGTCGCCTTCGAGCGGGATGGTCATGAGCGTTGGAAGGCGCGGCATGTGCTCGGGCGCGAGTATCACGCCGAAGCCAGCGGCGGCCATGTGCTGCAGGTGCAAGTCGTGACCGCTACAGTGGCCGAGGTGGGGCGGTTCCTCGGGGAAATACGACCGTTGGATCTTCGGGGCGACGTCGCATTCGGCGCGTTCCAGCAAGACGGTCTCGCGGAGGTCGTCGATGCCGAGCGAGGGACGGTTTGCGAGCTGGTGTGTCGGCGCGAGAACCGCGACGTAGCGCTCCTCGAACAGCAACCAGTCGTCGATGCGGGCGGGCATGTCCTGCACGTCCCCGACGATTGCGGCGTTGATCTCCCCCTCAAGCAAGAGGTCGACGAGCTTCTCCGCCGCGCCCTCGCGCAGCTCGACATGAAGTCCAGGGAGGAACTTTGCGATCTCCGCGATCAGATCGAGGACGAGCGACGCCGAGATGGATGGGGCGAGGCCGATCTTCAGTGGTGCGACCTCCTTGCGTTGGAACTCCTGAGCCCTGCGACGCACCGCCTCTGCCGAGGCCAGTGTGCGCTCCAGCATCGGAAGGACTTCCTTTCCAAGGTCGGTGAGCTGCGTCAGCTGGCGTTCGCGGTAGATCAACTGGCCGCCGAGTTCCTGCTCGAGCTTCTGCACCCCCTTGGTCAGGGCGGGCTGCGTGACATTGCACTGCTCGGCTGCGCGGGTGAAGTTGAGTAAGGACGCGACGGCGAGGAAGTAGCGAACTTGATGAAGCTCCATGGGTTGTTCTGTTCTCCGTCAAGTTGCGGCTGTCTATACTGACGAGCCTTCGACTCGACGACGTGACGGGGCACGTCGCATTCATGGAGCATAGATGCAACTTGCATGCACACATTGGAACGGCCCGGTCTATTGGTTTGGACGCACGGACACGCTTTCTGGAGCCTCTGAGAGCCGGGCTAGTGCGCGGCGATGTGGGCGAGGACCGAGATCAGTTCGGACGGGTCGCAGCGCCGCGTGTAGTCGACTCTGATGTCGGCGTATTCGATGGTCCCGCCCGGCGCCACGACGTACCGGGCTGGCATGGTCAACGTCCAGCTCGGATCGCCGTTGAAGGCCGCGAGATCGGCCCCGCAGCCCTCCTCGACGGGGCGCAGTTCGTCGCAGGCCTTCCGCCGCAGGCCGAAAGCGTGCGCGACCTAGCCTCGCGCATCGCCAGGCTCGCGAACGAAAGCCCATTGCGCCTCTGCGTCTCCAGGCGTTGTCAGACGTCTGTGCGAGACGACGAGCAGCGGGGTAGGATCTTGCATCGGCGGGCAAAGTGACACTGCTCTTCGGCGCGCACGACATCGAGCGCAACAACGCCGTGGGCTCGCGGACTACCTCGCGGCACACTAGTCGCGGTCGATGTTCGGGATCGGAAGCTCGCTCAAGTCGTCGTCATAGCTTGCCGCGAGCGCGACGCCGACGTTGTCGTTCGTACGGATGTCGGCGCTGAGGCCGAGCGTCCGTCCGAGGGGACACATGTTCGCGGCCTGCATCAGTTGGGCACGCTGCTCGTCGCCAAGGTTTCCTTCGAGCCTGATGGAGCGCTCGAAAGAGTCGCGGCCGCCATCCCCGACATGGTGGTACGACACGGCTACCTCGACGTGGGAAAGCGGGAATTTCCGCCTTCGCGCCTGCAGCCGTATCGTCATCGCCGTGCACGCGGCGAGCGAAGCGCTCAGCAGCTCGTAGGGGTTCGCCCCCGCCGCCGTGCCGCCCCTGCCGTCGGGGCCGCCGACCGAGAACTCCGATGCGCCGGCACGGCCGTTGAGCGTGCCGGCGCCGTCAAGATCGCCGGCCACCACAGCCTGTGGGCGGGGAGCGCCATCGTCGTTCGAATTCGTCATCGTGCTTTCCTTTCAGATTTTGATAGGGCTCTTGGCCGGCCCGTCGGAGCGGGTCGCGGCAGTCGATCAGTTTGCATGGCATCTTCGCGGGGCCTCCGCGCACATCGGCGCAGTCTCACACTCGCTGATGAGGATGAGCACGTAAGCGCTGATCACCCACTGGACGTCAGCGAAGGACGCTCCGAGCGACCGCCCAATCGAAGGCGGCGAGATCGCCACGATGTTCGAGTCGAACATGATGGGAGGCGGGATGAGCGACGCCGTCAGCAGAACCCGGAATTTCGGCGACGCCTCGGAGCCTCGCTTGTCCACCGCGCTCGTCATTTCGGCCGGTCTCCTTGATAGGACGTCGTCGCTGCCGCCTCGCGAGATCGACCCTGGCTCCTCCACGGCTCGTGCCTGGGCGAACGCAGAGTCGAACTCCCAGCAGGCAGGCGCTTCCCGACGGAGCGGTGTCATGCATAGAGGGTCTCGCTGCCCTTGGCATCTGCGTAGTACTGAGGCGCCTCGCGACGGTCGTATTTCCCGTAGTCGCGCACGATCCGCACTTTCCGGACCCTCGCCTCGTCATTCGGCGCGGAAGCGTCCTCGTAAGCCTGCGCCGCAGCGGCGTCCTTCCAGGATATGAGCAGAATCAGGTCGCCGGGCGTGAGCATGGCGTCGAAGATGTCCCAGGACGTGCTGTCGGCTGCCCACGGGTTCAGGCCGAGCGACTCGGCGCAGTCGTACGGATTGTTAGTCTGCTTCCACTCCGTGGGGCGCGTCGCATTGATCAGCGTGACCGTCGTTCCCTCCCCGACTTCGGTCTCGTCGAGCCGCTGCTCAGTGAGGGCGTACCCCGCGGGCACCTGATTGTCGGCAGTGATCTGGCCGACTCGGAGGTGGTAGTCTGCGAGGATTTCGTCGCGGCCCTTCTGCTGGACCTCGTGATGGCGCATGCGGGTGCGCCAGCGGACGAGCGACTTCTCGTCCCGCCAGTTCGAAAGCGAAAGGATCCAGTCCTCGCGGGTCAGGCTCTTGTAGCGGATGTTATCGACGAAGCCTTCGACCTGCTCCAGCTCGCGGCGCAACATCTTGGCGTTGTCGAGGTAGTCATCCCAGTTCCCTTTATTGGGGAGGACCTCAAAAATCACCGAAAACATGGTCGTATCTCGCTTCTAGAGTGCTGCGACGTAGTACGATCTCGATGTCGAAGTGCCCCGACCACGCGCCGCGTTCACGGCAGAAGACAGGTGTTGTGCGTCGCATGAGCGCGGTACCGCCGGAGCATCGGATTCCGCGCGACGAATGGGAAATGACGTCACGCTATGAAGTCGATAGCCGCGCGTTATGATGGCCGTCTGAGGCAGAGAGTCGATCGTTCATCGCTCGGTGCGCTCGCGGCGGGCTACACGGAGGCCGCCAGCGCGAAGGCTGTCAAGACGAATGTATCGGATGCTCGGACACGTATTTCGGACCTCTGGAGGGACGGAGTTGCATAGACTTGGTGGTGCGGCCGTTTGGAGCGAAGCACATATACTACTCCGGCCGTGCCTGAGCAGCGTATCCGACGCGACCTCGACGCCGCGCAGGTCCGCAATCGAAAGGTCGGCGCGCAGTTGCTCGCCTTGAGCGCGCGCTCGGCTTGTCGTGTCGCGATCAAGTATTCGGTCGCACTTCGCATCGCATCCGCGGCGTCGCGCTTGCTTGGCTTTGTCGCCGGACGGGAAGCCGCTGCAGGCGTGTTCTCGCTTTTCCTCATGTCCGGTCTTCCGTCAGCCCGCGGTGGTCAGTGACCCCTGGGAATTTTGGGTTAGATTGGTCGAGAGCAGTAGTCGTCGCTCGGCAACTTTTAGTCGTTCGAGACTGGACGGGCTTGCGCCGGCAGCCGTTTTCAGAGGTGCGTCAGGCGTCGGCGATCAATGAGGCGATGTCCTGAAGCGAACGCCGGCTGAAGTCCTTCGCGAGCTCGCCTATGATCTTGCCTCTCAGGTCACGGTGGAAGTGCTTGCGCATTTCCCCCAAAGTCTTGGGGTCAGAGACAACGACCAGGTGTTCTATGGTCCCGTCCAGGCTGAGCTTGTTGAGGAAGGCGGCCGTCGCGGCCGCGAAGTCGTCCTCAACGAGCCGCCTGCCATCGGGGTTGGCAGAGCCGGTGTGATGGCGCGCACCCGAGCCTGAGTGGACGGGCGCAGGCGGAGCCGCCGTGATCTCGACCAAATGCACCCCAGGTTTCACGCCCGTATTGTGGAACAGGCGGACCGTCTCGCTGTCAGCGACTGCTATTGTCGTACCGATAGGTAGAATCATCGAAAGACCTCCTGTTCACGGTAAGGCGTAACGCCGGCGGGCGATGATACTTGCGTGCCGACGCCCTCCGGCGCCTCTTCGATAAGCTCCTGAGGCGAAGCTCCCCAGAGCACAGCAGTCCCGACGACGGCCGAAAGAATCGACGCGGCGAACACGGCGATCTTGGCGGCCGAGAAGTCCGCGGCGCTTGGAAACGCCTGCCCGGCGATGAAGAGCGACATCGTGAAGCCGATGCCAGCAAGGGCTCCCGCCCCGGCCAACTGCCGCCACGTGTACTCCGCCGGCTTGACGGCTATGCCTGCGCGCACAGCCGCTGCGGCCGCGAGGAAGACGCCGACCGGCTTTCCTATGGCGAGGCCGGCGACGATCGCGGCCATGAGCCAACCATGCCCAACGAAGACGCCCGGGTTCATCGCCACACCCGCATTCGCCAGTGCGAAGATCGGGAGGACAGCGTAGCTCGACCGCGCGCCGGCGTGCCGTAGCAGCCGGTCGGCGGGCGATTCAAGCCTGTCGTAGATTGCGTCGAGCGCGTGCAGCGCCGGGGTGGAGGGGCCGTGCCTGAGAACCTCGCCCTCATGCCGGGCCTCGGAGGCGATGATGGTGCTGGCCTGCGTCATCAGGGCGGTCAAGTCGGCTGGCGGCCGCGTCGGAATGAACAGCGCAAGTACCACGCCGGCCAGCGTCGCGTGGAGGCCGCCCGCGTAGACGAACGCCCATAACGCGACGCCCAACAGGATGTAGGGCGACAGCAGATAGACCCTCGATCGGCTCAGCAGCGCCAGCACAACGACCACCGCCGCAGCCGCGGCCAGGTAGCCCGGATGGATATCGCCGGAGTAGAACACAGCGACGACGACGATCGCACCGATGTCGTCGACGATGGCCGCCGCGGTGAGGAAGATGCGCAGCTCGACGGGGACGCGGGCGCCCATCACGGCGATCAAGGCAATCGCGAACGCCGTGTCGGTTGCCATCGGAACGCCCCACCCGTGCGACCACGTCCCCGCAGGGATGACCAGCGCATACAGAAGCGCCGGCACGACCATGCCGCCGAGCGCGGCGGCGATCGGAAGCGCGGCGGAGCGGCGGCTCGCGAGGTGGCCAACTGTCATCTCGCGCTTCACTTCCAATCCCACGACGAGGAAGAACACCGTCAGCAGGCCGTCGTTGACCCAATGGAGGATGGACATCCGAAAGGCCGCGTCGCCCAAGCTCACGCCGAGCTCCTGGCGCCAGAGCGCCTCGAACGCCGGCCCGATCGGCGAGTTCGTCACGACGATCGCCGCCATGGTCGCGAGGACCAGCAAAATGCCGGCAGACGGGCCCCAGCTCGCGAAGTCCAGGGCTGCCGTACGGACGTGGTGGCCGAGCGTGCCAAGCATCGCGTCGACGAGAGAGCTCTCGTCCCACGGTCCGTCGTAGCGCCGGCGGTTGATGTAGAAGGTCGGCGTGAACCTCACACCGCTTGCGCGGGAGCTTGCGACGTCCGCCTCCACCCTCGCCCTCGCGCGCCGCGCGGCGTCGCTGTCGCCGAGCTCGAAGTCGGCGTTCACGCCGAGGTCGGCGGCCACCGCCTCGAGGTCGTCTTTGGTGAGCTGCATCGACCTCGTCATCAGCTTGATGTGCGCGGACCAGAATGCCTCGGGCGTCTGGGCAAGTTCAGCGAGCTCGGCGGCCCGAAACGAAAGGCTGTTGTCCGTGAGCGGCCTGTGGCGGAAGGCGTAGCAGACGCGGTCGCCGAGTTGGTCGCGTGCTTGCGCGATGCGCTCGTTCGCAGCCCTGCAGTGCGGGCACGCGTAGCTGCCGTACTCGACGAGCGTGATCTCGGCATCGGCGGGGCCGAGCACGTGGTCCTTCTCGTGGTCGACCTGACGGTCGAGGCGGCCGGGCGGGATCATGAGCTTCATCGCTGAACCGGTCTCCAGGTGTTCGCGCCGGCTACGACGTCGGCGCAGCCGTCGCTGGGTAGACGACGTGGAATACGCCGCCGTTGGGTGACGGCGTGTACGCGATCTCCGTGCCGACGATGCAGCTGGGGAGCCCAGCTGCTTGCACACGTGGCAGGAAGAGGCGCACCAGCGTGCCGGCACCTCGCTCGCTCTCTATACAGATCGCGCCGCCTCGTCCTTCGGCGAAGCGCTGGACCTGGAGGAGCCCGAGGCCTGTGCCGCGGCCAGCGGCCTTTGTCGTGAAGTAAGGGGTGAAGGCCTGCGAGAGGACCTCCTCGGGCATGCCCTCCCCGTCGTCGGCGACGACGATCTCGACGAACCCCCGGACCGCGCCGGCGGACGGCTCGACGTTCCGCGCCGCGACGGTGATCGTGCCGCCCCCTGGCATAGCATCGGCCGAGTTTCGGCAGAGATTCAGCAGAGCAAAGTACAGCTCTTCCGCGTCGGCGTTGAAGGCCCATAAGTCAGGGGCGATCTCGGTGCGGACTGTGATGTCTGGACGCAACGCCCGGTCAAGCGTTCCCGCTATCGCTGCGAGGCGACTGCCTGCGACAAACCCGTCGATCGACTTGGGGCGCGGTCGCGCAGCGTCGAGGAGTTGCCGGCTGAGCAACGCGCCTCGCGTGATCGCTTCCTGCATTTTGCCGACGATGGCCTTTCGGTACGCGGCATCGCTTTGGCACTCCAGCAGCCGCAGGCCGCTGCCGATCACGGCGAGAAGGTTGTTGATGTCGTGGACGACGAACTGCGCCACCTCCGCGATCGCCCTCTCCCTCTCCCGCCCGCCAGCGGCGACCGCGCCACGCGTGTCGGACCGCGGGCCGGTGTGGCACAAAATCCCCGAGACCTCGCCGTCGGACCCGACGACCGGGATCTCCACGCACCTGGACGCGATGAGGCCGCTACCGCCATCGCGGACGCCCCGCACCCTTGCGCTGAACGCACGCCGCACTCCAAGCGCGACGCCGGCGCTGTCCGCGAGCACGACGACATCCTCCAGCGGCGGCCTTTCGACAGAGCCGGGGAATGAAACGCCGATTGTCTCTTTGATCTGCATGTCGGATCTCCTGGCCTGCGATCGTTCAACGGAGCGCCGACTTCGGCCCGTGCACGAGGGCGGGCGACGATGGATCGAAGATTGAGTCCATGACGGTGGAAAGGAAAATCACCTCTCGCCATGGAGTCGATAGCCGACCGTTATCGAAATGACTGAAGGCGCCTGGGCACTGCAGGGGCTGTGCGCCGCGTCTCTCCGCGAGGACTCGCCGAGCGGCACTGTTGGCGGCCGAGAAGACGTCCTCTCGCGGCTATCCTGCCGGCTGCGCGGCATTACGGATGGTTATCGAGATCATAGCTTTACTAGCCGCTTCCACGGCAATACCGCTGGTGCCGCGAGCCCGGTCGTCAAGCCGAAGCGACGGCGTACACCCCGCCGCAATCAGATTTGCGAGTATAGCCATGACTCAGAGCATCGCGGGACAGCCTGCTCCCGAACTCGCGGTCCCCTACTGGATCGATGCTGACGGAAGGGAACGCCCGCCTCTCACTCTGAAGGAGCTCGGCGCGCGGCACAGGCTTCTCTTTTTCTACCAGCATTGGTGCGGTGGGTGCCACTCGCACGGATTTCCAAACCTCCGGGCGTTGGTTCAAGATCCCCGCACCAAGGATGTCGGGGTCGCCGCGGTCCAGACAACATTCGAGGGCGCCCACGTCAATACGCGCGACAAGCTATCCTTGGACCAGCAGCGCTACGGCCTCCGGATTCCCTTCGGCCATGAGGGCCGCTCGTCGCTCGGTGTCTATCCCACGACGATGGAAAACTATAACACCGGTGGCACACCGTGGTTCGTTGCCATCGATCCTGACGGAGTGGTCCTTCAGGATGGCTTCGCCATCGACATCGATCGGTTTATCCGAGCGGTCGCTGAAAACGGACCAACTGCCCGGTGATGTGTGCAGTCCACGCCTCGGCGCGGCGCCAGCCTACTCGCCGCGGACGCATCCTATCCGCAACCGCAGGCCGGAACGATCGAGATGAGGGTCATGTGTCGTGGTCATTGAACATCGGAAAAGTGGCTGGCACCGTCGTGCGGCTGCACATCACGTTCGTGCTGTTTCTCGCGTGGACCTTTGTTTCGAACTATGCATCGAGCGGCGCAACTATAGCCTGGAACAGCCTGCTCTTCACGGTGCTCTTGTTTTTGTTCTTGTGTGTGCTGCTGCACGAATTCGGGCACATCTTCACCGCGCGGGCTTTCGGCATGCCGACACTGTATGTGACGTTAAACGACGCGATCAGAACGCGGCAGGGCGCTGGCCGCGTTGACCTCGCAATCGAGCAGAACGGGTGCTAACAGCGTGGAAGAGAAGGCGGAAGACCCTGGAGGCATGGAGCCGGCTGAGCGCGACCTGCTCGTCGACCTCAGACGAGCGCGCCGCTCACTTCGGCTTCAGGACATGGATGAGCCCCCGGCGGTTGCGCGCCTGACGCCGGGGCAAAGGATAGCGGACGCGGTCGCCACCGTCATGGGATCGTGGAGCTTCATCATCGTTCAGAGCGCGATCCTGTTCGTCTGGATAACCGCCAATCTGGTGGGCGCGATCAGGGGCTGGGACCCCTACCCGTTCATTCTTCTCAATCTCGCGCTTTCGTTCCAAGCGGCCTACGCCGCGCCAGTTATCATGATGAGCCAGAACCGGCAGCAGGACATCGATCGCAGGGCTGCGGAGAACGACTACCGGATCAACGTGAAGGCGGAGCTCGAGATAGAGTTGCTGCATGAGAAGATCGACCAACTGCGCGAGCGCGAAGTGCTCAAGCTGACGGAGTCCGTGAGGATGCTGACCGAGCTGCTGGAGCAGTCGGCGTCTGGTGCACGCGAGTCCGATGCGGAAGGCGGACGGCCGTCATAACGCGCGGCTATCGACTTCATGGCGTGACGTCAGTTTCCATTCGCCGCGCGGAATTGCATGCTCTAACGGTACCTTGCTCATCCGGCGCACGACCGCTTAGCGTGTTGTGCGGGACGACGCTCCCTTTCACCCGCCGACGGAGGAAAACCGTTATCCCGCTCCAAAACTTGCATGAGGTGGTATTTCTCGAAAGGGTCGGATGCGACGTCGCAGGCCGGTTCAAGCAGGCTTGTTTGCCGACCATCCAGGCCCTAAAGTTGTGCACAGGAGCGATCAGGAAAGGCATCTTCAGCAAATGGCATTCGCCGGTTTTGGGGCCATCCTGGCGCCAGAGCACGCTCCCAGGCTGCCGTCGCTCGCCGCTATCTCAATTGAGGGCGACCCCGTCCGGCGCGAGGTGCAGATTTTAGCCGTGGCGGGGAGGCAGTATTCGCCGGCGCTTGACGCCTTTACCAAGGTTGCTCGTGTTCGGGACTGGACGAGTGCGCTGGACAAACGCCGCCGCGCCCCTGCCTCGAACAAGGACAATGTTCGCAAGGCTACCCGAGAACAAACGCGACGACCTTCTCGGCCGGCATTTCGCAGGGACGCAAAGAGTCCTCGCCCGACCTCAGTCGATAAAGGTTGAAGCTGACGACGTCGCCGCCCGCGAGCGCTTGCGCGAATAGGTTGGTCCGCTTTCCGTCGCGAGACTTCCGCACAGTGACGCCGTACCGCAACCCCTCGTACACGCCTTCGCCGTAGCCGCTCGGTATCGCGGCGAGCGCCGATTCAAAGTCCTGTTCCAGCGATGTCAGACCCGTCGCCTGGGGCAAGTGAATCGGCTCCGGCAGATTGAAACACCTCGAGCAGCGACCATCATGGCATCGTTTCGATAGCCGGAGGTGATTGGACGGTCGACGACCCGGTGCCTATCTTCAATGCAGAACAAAAAAGAGTACTGCGAATGCCGACCTACAGGAGAAGCCCCGAAGCGGTCTAAGCGAATGACCAAAACACTTGGAGCACACAATGAAAAACCTTCTCACATTTGCGATAGCCGCGAGTTGCCTGGTCGCTTTCGTATCGGTCGCACAAGCTCGCTCGGCGTACGGCGGATCTTGGGACCTTCTCTTCGTGACGCAAAGAGGCGCGTGCGATCCGACCTATAATTTCTCCGTCAACATCACTGACGGCGTCGTCACGCATCCCAACCTCGTGAGGTTCAGGGGCCATGTGGCGCGCTCGGGCGCCGTCCGCGCCTCGGTGACCGTTCCGGACAAATATGCGTCCGGCTCAGGTCGGCTCTCGAGCAATTCCGGTCGCGGGACATGGAGCGGCTATTCGGGAGGCGCGCGTTGCTCAGGGTACTGGACCGCCCAGCGGAACTGACGAATTTCGTCCGATTGCTTACTCGCCCCGGAAAAGCGTCTCGGTGTCGCTCGATGTGGCCGAGCGCTTCATTCAGACGTGGATCAGCGGAGACCTGCCTTGCTCAAATGCACTAATCCCAGCACCGTAGCCTCACCTGTGGGGGCTTATAGTCACAGTGTCGAAGTCCCAGCCAATGCGAGATGGCTCTCGATCGCAGGGCAGGTGGGCGTTCGTCCCGATGGCACCCTTGCAGAGGGCTTTGAAGATCAGCACGATCAGATCTGGCAAAATACGCTCGCAATCTTGGCAGCGGCCAATATGGGACCGGAAAACATTGTTCATTTGAATGTGTATTCGACCGACCCTGCGGGACTCAAATTCCTGGCAATTCATCGGAAGAAGTATCTACCCGCCGGGTACTTACCCAGTTCGACCTGGGTTGTCGTAAGTGCTCTCGCTAATCCTAAATGGCTCGTGGAAATGGAAGCCCTCGCCGCCAAAACAGAATGAGCGTTAGGTACCATCGCAAGGCACGCAGAAGCTCTGTTCTTTGGCCGCAAGCAGCGCCGCTCAGGCAGCACGCGCGACGGCACGCAGAGGCGTCGTCGGCTTTGCCTTGTTCACTGCTGCGAGTAAGATTACCGGCTCGCACATCGAGGACATGCCCCGGTGCGTCCTATCGCCGACCGCTGCCAAGACCGACGGCGCAGCATTGCCTTACGCCGCCACTGCGACACTCGAACAAAGTAGCCGTCAAACACCGCAATCCGCGCATGTGGATGGGGGACCTGGCAAAACGATAAACTCAAGGACGCACATGCTCAGATCGGACGATCGCTATCAGGGACGACTGCAAGGGCCAGAGCAACGGCCGCGGCGTCGGCTGGGAATACGTGCATCTCTGCATCGACGATCACTCGCGTGTCGCCTTCGCCAAGGTCATGCCCGATGAGAAGAAGCGCGGCGCGATCGCACTCGCTTACGCAAGCCTCGGCATCAGGGTTGAACGCGTGATGACCGACAACGGCTACTGCTACAAGTCCTTCGCCTTCCGAAGGGCCTGCGGCTCGGGCTGAGGCACATCCGAACCAGGCCCTACACGCCCAAGACCAACGGCAAGGCCGGGCCGCTATTATTGTCCTCCCACGACACGGTGTCCACGGCCGTTATGGGGTCAAAGCCGGAAGAGCTAAAGGTGAGCAAATCTGATCCGCTGTGACCCAGTGAGCGGACCTCAACGAGGCGTGCCGCCACTTCGCTGATGGGCCAACAGGTGACATTCGGAATGAAGAGGCCGCCAACTGAGGCGGCCTTACCGTGGGCCAATTCGGACCACGGCCATCTCCCGATCTCTCGCGGCTCGCTAATGCCTGTCGTGCCAACTCACGGCCAGTCATTTCGCGCGCGCCTTCAAGAAAACCACCAGTGTGCTCCGCACAAATATCTTTCCGACTTGAGGGTCGAGGAAGCCAAGCGGGTGATGCTGACAACCAAGCTTCCGCTTGCCGATATCGCGCTGATTTGCGGTTTCGGGGATCAAAGTTACTTCACGCGTGTTTTCTCGCGCAGCGCGGACTGCAGTCCGGGCACCTGGCGCAGGAACAACTCCGATGGATAATCGGCGCGTTTCTTACGCGGGCTTGATCATATCCCGTGCATAGGCCAGGCCGATACCGTATCCGCCGCCGTGAGCCTCCACGATCGCTCGCGCCCCGTCATAGGTCTCATGCCGGGTCCAGTCGCGCTGGAGTTCCAGAAGGACCTGGATCCACGACGTCGGCTTCGCCCCCGCCGCTTCCATCCGTCGCATCGCCAGATCGTGACTGACCGGAGTGAGCCCGCCGCAAGCGTCGCCGACGACGTGTACCTCATACCCCGCCGCGCGAGCGGAGAGCACCGGAAAAGTCACGCACGCTTCCGTCAACAGCCCCCGAAAAGATCAGCTTCCGCCGTCCGGTCGCCACGATCGCGCCGCGCGCAGCGTCGTCCTCCCACATGTTCATGTTGCGGCGGTCGATCGCAACCACTTCGGGAATCGCGGCGTGAATCGCAGGCATCAGGGGACCGCTGTAGACCTTGGTGGCGGACGTGGACACCACGATCGGCATGCCGAAAACGGTGGCAGTGCGCGCTAGAGCGATCACGTTGTTCAGAAGCATTTGGCGATCGATCGATCCCACGCCGAAAGCAAGTCCAGCTTGCTGATCGACCAGCACCAAGGCGCAATCCTTCGGCTCGATCAGGATGTCGGGCATTGCCCTCGCGGTTCCAGGTCCTTTTGTCATGATTTCGTTAACTCCGGACATCGGGGATTTATCACCGCGGCTTCGCTTCTGCTCCCGACAGCATAGCCTTGAAGGTGATTTCGATGAGCTGTTCAGGAAAGGCCAGTCTCGGCACACCGATCAGGTTGCTGGCGCACTGAGGTCGTGCCGTGCCGTAGGCCTCCTTGCGCACCTTGCCCGCGGCGGCGAATGCGGCGTCGACATCGAGGACATAGAGCGTCTCCTCGACGACGTTGTCCAGCGTTGCTCCGAAGCGCGCCAAAAGCTTGACGGCATTGGCGTAGGTCGCCCGCATCTGCTGTTCCATCATCGAGAACTCGGCCGGCTTGCCGGATTCATCGAGAGAAGCAGGCGCGATCAGGTTCCCCTTCTCGTCGTGGCTGAGCTGGCCGGAGACATGGATCGTGTCACCAACCTTGATCGCCTGTGCGTATCCGTAGGCATCTTCCCACGGCACACCGAAATAGGCTGCCTCTTTACCATTCACTGCGGCTGCGTTTACGTCGTTGCTTTGCATATCGAGCCTCCTGGCTTCTCAATCTGGCATCGCGTCTCGGTGGCGGCACTGAAAGTTTCGGTACGACGATGCTTTGGAGAATGACCTTGCAACGCCGGCGAAGGAAATCACCTCTCGCCATAGAGTCGATAGACAATCGTTATTGCCGTCCCGCCGCGTGATGCCGTAGCGAGGAATGCCACCAGCCGCATCTGCAGAGACTCCCGTTGCCGCCCTTGGACCAATCGAGGTTGCGCGTGCCAACGCGCCGCAGTCCTTGACCATGACGCCGCTCCTACGGTGGATTTGTCGTGAGCCACGTCGCCGACCGGATGCCAGATCGAGGTAAGAGAGGGAAAGACATTGCCATTTTGCAGATGGGGCGGGATGCCTGCAGAAAAATTTCGGAAATCCGGAATTGCGTTACGTGGGTAACGATCAAGCTGTTCTTGCAAACTCAGGTCTGTTGGTGGCACGAAGCCAAGTCCCCGACCCGCCACTCGATCCGACCTGACCCGGACGCGGGATTACGCTCAGTGTTTCCCCGACCTCGGCCAATCGACGCGCGATGGTCGAACTGTTGATGCCGCAGTTACTATGGTCGCGGCAGCCAGCGTCACAATGTTGGATCTCATCTGAGCCTCCCATTTCGGGATCGAGTATCGTAGCGAGTTAATTAGCACACTGAAAGTGGCCGAGTGTGGTTCGAGCGGAGGTAGCTCCACGGCCCCGCTGATGTCGCATAGGGGGTCATATTGAGAAAGAACTAGGCATGAGCAAATCTCGTCCGCTGTGCCTCGCTAAGCGGACCTCGATCAGGAGCCTCGCGACTTCGCTGATGGGCCAAAACCCGAAATCAGCCCCAATGCAAAGCCGGTAGACGCGCCGTGTGTCTTGATTTGTCGCTTCGCTCCACCCTGCGACCTCGCAAGCGCACCCGGTGAAGAGCAGTGTCACCTTTGCTGATGGACCGATACCACCACGTAGCTGCCGGGCGAGGCGCGACATTCCCGTCACCGGGAAGGGCCCGGGTGGTCAATGGTAAACTTAGGTATGGTCGTCTCAGACAAATGCAGTGCACAGATCGACCTCCGTGCAATAGCCCGGTCCATCTTTCCTGACTACGCTTGGAGAACGACGGGACAGTCGTCTGGAACTGCCATACGGGAAAGCGCAAAAAAAGCAAGGAACGAGTGATGGGCTGGATGTTCGACAACGTCGAACGTTTGATTGCCAGGCTGCAGAAGCCGGCCAATCACCGTGAGCCGCTCATCTCGGATGATGCCGCGAGGGCCTTACGCGACACGCTTCGACCCGGTGACGTCCTGCTGGTCGAAGGCAAAGGTCGCATTTCCGGCGGCATCAAATATCTCACTCAATCGACCTGGTCGCATTCGGCGTTGTACGTCGGGCCGATAGCGGGCGCCACAACCGGCAGCGAGCCCCACGTCCTGATTGAAGCCAATGTCGACGAAGGTGTCGTGTCGGCGCCTCTGTCGAAGTATTTGCATTGTCAAACCCGCATCTGCCGGCCAGTTGGCCTGCGCGAAGCGGACTGCGAACAGGTCTGCCGCTACGCATTCGAACGCATTGGTCTCGGATACGATTTCAAGAACATCATCGACCTCATGCGCTATCTATTCCCATGTCCGCTGACGCAGCGTTGGCGTCGCCGAACCATCGCGCTCGGCTCCGGCGATGCGAGCCGCATCATCTGTTCGTCGCTGATTGCGCAGGCATTCGAGGCCGTGCGTTACCCGGTCCTGCCCAAGATCACGTACATCGAGAATCAGTCCGCGCGGCGCGAAGTCGCCGCGATCCGTCACTCATCACTCTACGCGCCGCGCGACTTCGATTTATCGCCCTACTTCATGGTGGTGAAGCCCACGCTCGCGCGCAGCTTCAACTATAAAGACATGCAGTGGGCCGATCTTCTCCAGGTTCACGCCGAGCAAGCCGCACCTGCGCAGGAGATAGAACGTGCGATCGTGGCAGTGGCATAGCCCGAATTTCCGGTGCGGTGAGGCCAGACTCTTGAATGCGAAACCAGTTGTGCCGCCGGGCAGACTCGGAAAAAGCCAACCATGGAGCGGGACAAACTGGTACGCCATGACTATTCTCCGAATCGAAGTCCATCGGGAAGTTCACGGCGAATAACGTCGAGCGGAGACGATAGGCGTCGAAGCAAAGCCGACATCGTCTTCTCAATCGCGCTCTTTCGTTCCAGGCGGCCTACGCCGCGCCAGTTATCTTGATGAGCCAGAATCGGCAGCAGGACATCGACTACCGGATCAACGTGAAGGCGGAGCTCGAGATAGAGTTGCTGCATGAGAAGATCGACCAACTGCGTGAGCGCGAAGTCCTGAAGCTAACGGAGGCCGTCAGGATGCTGACCGAGCTGCTGGAGCAGTCGGCGTCGGGTGCACGCGAGTCCCATGCGGTAGGCGGACAGCCGTCATAACGCGCGGCTATCGACTTCATGGCGTGACGTCATTTCCCATTCGCCGCGCGGAATTCCATGCTTACACGGTACCGGGCTCATCCGGCGCATAATCAGGAGGCTACAAATGTCAGTCCAGAAGCCGGTTCTCACGGCGCCGCACGGCGGCGAGACGGTGACCTCGAGCGGGGGCTCGAGCGTCGAGATGAAAGTGGAGAGCAGCCAGTCCGGAGGCGAATATGGCGCTGTCCTGTGGACGGTGCGGGCCGGGGAGGAGCCGCCGCTGCACACCCACTCGCGCGAGGACGAGCTGCTCTACGTGGTGCAGGGGCAGCTAATCGCGCGGGTCGGCGATGCCCGCGTCGAGGTGGGGCCGGGCGCCTACGCGGCTCTTCCCCGCGGTGTGCCGCATACGATCGAGGTAGTCGGCGACCAGGCGACCCTGCTGCTCAGCTTCGTGCCGGGTGGGCTGGAGCGCTTCTTTGTCCCCCCGAAAGGCGAGCAGCCCGATCCGGCCGCTTTCGGCCTGACGTTCCCCTAGGGGCGGGGTCCGCGGCGCGCGGCGTTCGTGACCGTGCGCCCGCGCGGGCCTAGGCGCCGGCCGCTCGGGACCGCGCTAGATGATTGATTGCACGCGCCGGCCAGGTGCGTCTAACGGCCTCCCAGCTTCAGACCAACCAGCGCATCGCTGCGGTAGTGGTGAGGTGCGCCAAGGCGCCTCGTCGTCTGCAAGAATCCCGCTCTCGCCGAAGAGCGCACGCGGGGGCCGACAAGATCGGCCGCAAGGTCGCCAAAGACTAGCATCACCGATAACGCGCCGAGCTTAATACACGATCATGCCGCCATCGCCGCGGAAACCGCGCTGGACGGCTTCTACGTACTGCGCACCAGTGTGCCAGCCGCCCGTTGCTGTCTCGTACGCACGAGGTAGCGCTTACAGCTTCTGGGTATAATACGCTATGCCGAGAAGCCGCCTCCCGATTTCGAGACAATAGCGTCTCCTTGATTGCTCGCCTGAACAGATCGAACGATGATATTTCGCCACAGCGCGATGAAGTCAAAGCATTCAGGACCGGCATACGATCAAACATGGGTTCAGAACCTTTAAGTCACTTCCAACATCCTGCACCTACTTCGGGCGAGTGCGGATCGAGGCCAGTAAAAGATTGTGGGTCAGGGGCAGACGTTGCTCAGTGGTTTTCCCGAGTCTGCGGCCGTCTGTTCGCGCCCTCTGGTCCACAGCCGGCAACGCCGCGTGTCAGGCACGTGCTTTTTTGGCGTTACGTCACCTCTGGTCGTGAACGGAGACAGGCGCGCCTTCCTGCCGCGAGATGGATGAGGCAACGAAGGGACACTCCTCGGATCGAAAACTGAAGAAGGCGACAGATGCAAACTACGTTCGCCATCGGGGGTCGTCTATTAAAACGATAACTAGAAAGAATTTGGGCCGGGTACCCGAGAACAAGCGCGACGACCTTCTCGGCTGGCATTTCGCGCGGACGTAAAGAGTCCTCGCCCGACCTCAGTCGGCAAAACGTTGAAGCTGACGGCGTCGCCGCCCGCGAGCGCTCGCGCGAACAGGTTGGTCCGATTTCCGTCGCGAGATTCCGCACGGTGACACCGTACCGCAGCCCCTCGTACACGCCTTCGCCGGAGCCGCTCGGTATCGCGGCGAGCCATTCAAAGTCCTGTTCCAGCAGTGTCAGACCCGTCGCCTGGGCCAATGAATCGGCCCCGGCAGATTGAAACACCTCCGGTGTCGATCCGCATGGCATCGTTTCGATAGCCGGAGGTGATTGGACGGTCGACCACCGGTGCCTATCTTCAATGCTGAACAAAAAGGAGCTTCGCGAATGCCTACCTACAGGAAAGACCCCGAAGCGGTCTCGAAGTTGACTCCCGAGCAATACCGCGTCACGCAGACTGACGGGACCGAGCGCCCCTTCGCCAACGAATACTGGGACAACAAGGAGCCTGGCCTCTACGTCGACGTGGTTTCCGGCGAGCCGCTCTTCGCATCCTTCGACAAGTTCGACAGCGGGACGGGATGGCCAAGTTTCACGCGGCCCCTCGAGGCCGCGAACGTCGTCGAGAACGTGGACAGCTCGCACGGCATGACACGGACCGAGGTTCGTTCTAAGCACGGCGACAGCCACCTTGGCCACGTCTTCCCGGATGGGCCGCGCGACAAGGGCGGGTTGAGGTACTGCATGAACTCGGCCTCCTTAAGGTTCATCCGCCGCGACGAATTGGAGGGCGACGGGTACGGCGGGTACTCAAAGCTCTTCTCAAAGCAGGAGGCCTGACGATGGCAGCGACTACAGAACGCGCGATCCTGGCAGGGGGTTGCTTCTGGGGAATGCAGCAACTGGTGCGGCGCCTGCCCGGTGTCGTCTCAACGCGGGTTGGGTACTCGGGCGGCGACGTCAAGAACGCCACGTACAGCAACCACGGCACGCACGCAGAAGCGATCGAGATCACGTTCGACCCAAGTCAGACGAGCTTCCGCGACCTGCTGGAGTTCTTCTTCCAGATCCACGACCCAACGACGCCCAACCGGCAGGGAAACGACCGGGGCGCAAGCTACAGATCGGCGTCGCCCAAGACACCATCGCCGACGTTGAGGCCTCTGGGCTGTGGCCGAGCAAGGTGGTGACCGAGCTTTCGCCCGCTGGCGATTTCTGGGAGGCCGAGCCCGAGCACCAGGATTACCTGGAACGCTATCCGAACGGCTACACCTGCCACTTCGTCCGCCCGCATTGGAAGTTGCCGCGGAGGAACGCCGCCTGACGGCGACCGCGGTGTCTGTGGCCTGCGGCTTGCGCAGCCTCACACGTGTGCACCATAAATCGTTTGCCAAGTGTCCTCGCCGCCCCGGCGAAGTCGCTCACAACGCCACAAGGCGGCGAGGTTTGGACGGCCGGAAGCAGCTTTGAGATTCTCGATCTTGGATTATTGCATAACGTTTGGCGTGCGCGGTGCCATGTCCGTTGCGACAGCCCATTTCGAATTCATCGTGAGGATATGCAAAGGCCCCTGCGCATCTTTTCCAGTCGGCGCTCGCGCACAGCGACCTTGAGCGGTTCTACCGCGAGGTCCGGCACACGAGCGAGCATACTCGATCCACCCGGCTGAACACGGGGTTCGATCGGGAAGATTGATTCCCCTTTGACTGGCGTCTCAAAGTGGCAATTTGGGTCACTGCGGTGCTCCACCGTGGTGCTACACCGTCATTTTCCGGCGGTTCGAGAAATGCCTGATTTAAAGGGACTTCTGCGCTGTCGGGTAACGGTGGCGGAGAGGGAGGGACTCTCCGCCGTCGACATTCAGATTGCAAAAATGACCGGGAAATATGGCTCTTTCGAAAGTGCCTCTGGTGCGTTGTGTACCACTAATGTGTACCGCCTAAGTACCCAAAATCAACCAAAATCTTAACCGTTCGCGGCGAAGATGCTTCGCGAAAGTTCGGCTTCTCGTATGATGGCGCTCCTAAACAGGAGAGCTATTGATGGGACGCATGGAAGAAAAGGCTAAACTCGTTGTCAGGTATGGTGACGGGCTTGAGTTGGTCGAGACACTGCGGCCCCTTCTTGCAGCGCACGGCTACGTGGTGATGTCCGCCGCCAATGTGGGTGTGCAGGGTGAGCTAGAAGCCCTTGACCGACTGTTCGAGATTGCCCGTCACGACACTCATCAGTCCCGCCGAGTGGCAGACTTCCTCTTGGCCTGGTGGAATGCTCGCCGAGACGGGGGATTCGATCTGACCAGCCTGTGGAATCTCGACACCGCGATTTGCGAGGATCTTTCCATCGTATTCAACCTCATCGCGTCTTCGCGCTCCTACCCGGACGCGTTTGGTTATGACGCAGCCATTCGCGGAGTGGTGGAGCAATGGCGCCTGCCGGCGCCATAAGGATAGGTTGAAATGTACCGGATCTGGCTGAAGAGCGACCAGGACTACGGGCGGGATATCGACGGCGACGTGATGACGTTCGCGACCGAGCGGGAAGCGCTTGATCTCATCCCGCACAGTGCAGCGCGCCATGACATCTCAAAATTCGACATGGAGGTCGTGGAAGATGGCGAGGTGCGGGTGTGGACGACGAAGCGGAAATTGCGCGAACTCAAGACCGGCGACTACATCTATGCCGCCTCCGCAATCTTCCGGCTGGGCCAGCGCACCATCACGTTCGATCCCGACTTCGGTGATGACATCATCAGGTTCAAAACCAAGCACGTCTGCGGAAATTATTTCTACGTGGACTACCTGCGCGACACGTTCGAAGCCTGGGGACACCTAGACTCGCGTTACGATTACGTTGGGCCGGAGCGCGTCGCGGCGCTAACCGCCGCCGCGTGATGATGCGAAACTAAGCCGCCTGTAGCTCCGCTACCTCCTAGCTAGGCCGGGAACCCATAAACCTGCCGGGCGGACGGCTTGCCAGAGTCCGCTATGCCCCGATAACGACCAAATTCCGCAGCGCAGCGAAATGACGCGATGTGCCAGAACCGGACGTTAGCGTTATCCTCAACGGGCAGAACAGCGCAATCGTAGTTCTAGGGTGGGCACTTCGCCTTCTACAACTCAAGCGGCCGCAGCGTAAGAGCGAAGTCCAGCCATCTTCGCGCAGCCTTGGCTTTGCTGCTCCCTCAAGAGAGGGACAAATTCGCCAACGGCCCCTCGCCACCTTCGGCTGGCGTCCAGAAGTCAGCGAAGTCCAGGCGCGGATGGTCCGTGTATCTTGGTACACGACTTTTGTGCGCTCTTGGTACTTTTTTGTGGACCAGGGCAGCAGCACCTATCAGGGCAAAGGAGAACACCCATCATGAAAATACCATCCGTCGTCGGCGCGGCCTACGCCGCTATCGCGATGGCCACCGCAATGCCTGCCGCCGCGCATGGCGTTGGCGAAACGGTCACGCCGCACTTCGAGCACGCGATCACGAATGTTCCCGGCAAGTTACTGGTGGCCGTTGTCGTCGACTATGCGCCGGGCGGGGCGTCGCAATCGCACATCCACGCCAAATCGGCCTTCATCTTCGGCTACGTCTTGTCGGGAGAAATTGAATCGCAGGTGAATGATGGACCC
>JAQGKC010000310.1 GCA_028290305.1 Bradyrhizobium sp. | reverse complement strand
GCCATCGCTGAGATTGTAGACCGCGATGAGTTCAAGGTGAGCGGTCGTCGCGCAGGGGTCATGTTGCAGCATGATCTTCTCGGAACGCCGGCTCCCACCGCGTGATCAACGTGCAGGGCAGGTCTTTTCCGGGATCATGCCCTCGGACCGAAACATCATGGGCGATCCAATCTAGAATCGAGAGCGGGATCCTTCTCGGCAATCGGCACGTCTCCGTCGGAC
Organism: Bradyrhizobium sp.; assembly: GCA_028290305.1. Next base: position 2,704 of record JAQGKC010000310.1, on the reverse strand, counting down.
CGCGGGCGCAAGGGCATACTGCTCTCGATCATGCGGCAGCGCGGCAATCCTTCAGGATCGATGTCGCTCCGTCACGCTGTCGGCGGCGACGCCGCCCCATGTATGGACGACCGGCAAGCCCATCGCGGTTTTGCCAAGGTTCGCAAGGCAAATGCGCAAGGCGGCGAGATCGACGGGCTTGGGAAGGCTTTGCAGAACGATTCCCAGCGATCTCCCATATGATCTCGCAGCGGAGCGATGTGCTGCATCCATACCGCTGATCATGATCACGGCGCCTGCGAATTTCGTATCGGCGATCGCCTCGAGAACCTGAACCCCGTTGCCATCGCCGAGCATCAGATCGAGCGTCACACAGTCGAACCGCCCGTTGCCAAGCTTCGCAACGGCTTCCGCACACGATTGCGCCACCGTGACGGCGTGACCGGCCTGCTTGGCGGCAACCGAAATCAGCCTGCGTTGCGACGCATCGTCATCGACGACCAAGAGCTGAAGTGCGCGCCGTCCGTGGTTGTCTGGCGTAGCGGGCAACGGAAGCAATCTGGCTCGCATCATGGGTCCTTCAGCGCGACGGCTTCAGGGACCGCGCGGCATCGCGCTGTCGCCTGTCTTTTCGAGCATGATCGCCGCGCAAACGCGTCGCCCTCACAGGTTCAGAAAAGCGCCGTCCATTCCGCCGATCGGGGGCGGCACAACGCGTTTTCCGGACCATGCCTCGATGGATTGGTCGATGACAGGCATACACCCGCGCGCCCTGCGACCAGGTAAAACCGACCCTCGAAATCCGGCAGGTTGCGTTCAGAAATTACCCAGCATGCGTTTCATGCAGTCGCAGCCGTCTCGTCGCTGCAGGCCCGACTCCAGGCGCTCCGCGCTCAGGCACTCGTCGTCGCGTCATGATTGGACGAACCGGACGTTCTTTTCTTCTTGTTCTTGCCCTTGAGGAACTGAATGTCCATTTCCGAGCCGTTCACGCGAACGAGCTCGCAGCGGCGATAGGCGAGGCCGGTCGACGACAGCAGCAGAAAAAATTCTTTCAGGTTGAGGCCCTGGATCGAGCCTTCCAAGGTGAGGACGGCGTCATTGTCCGAGATGGCGTTGAGCTGGCAATCCCGTCTCCACGTCCCGTCGATCGCCATGATACAGACATCGTATCCGCGGCTGAACGTGACTCGCTCCGTACCTTTGTGCTCCTCGGACATGACCTACAGTCCCACCATCGCCGCCGGCTTGAAACCGCCTGTCATCCTTCCCGGCGAGATAGTGGAAGCGTTCGGCCGATAAAGACCGCGCCGTTCCGGAAATGGTTTGAAAACATCGGTCAACCCGACCACGGTTTCCGCGGCGCCGAGCACCAGAAACCCGTCAGCCTCGATCGCCCGAGCGAGGCGACCGAAGATGTTCACCTTGGTCTCCTGGTCGAAATAGATCAGAACGTTGCGGCAGAAGATCACGTCGAAGACGCCGAGCTGCGAAAAGTCATGCAACAGATTGAGCTGCCGGTGCTGAACCATCGCCCGAATGTCGGCGTTGATCTGCCAGAGCTCGCCGATCTGCTTGAAATATTTCACGAGCATCTGGATGGGCAGGCCACGCTGGACCTCGAACTGGCTGTAAATGCCGGCTTTCGATTTCTCAAGAACTTCCTGCGACAGGTCGGTGGCGAGAATTTCCACCCGCCAGCCGCTGAGCGCCGCGCCCATTTCCTTGAGGCACATCGCCAGCGAATACGGCTCCTGCCCGGTCGACCCGGCGGCGCACCAGATGCGGATGCTTTTGCGATTCGCGCGCGCCTTCAGGATCTCAGGCAGGATCGACTCGCGAAAATGGTCGAACGGGACCTTGTCGCGGAAGAAGAACGTCTCATTGGTGGTCATGGCTTCGACCACCTGATTGATGAAAGCGGCGGAGCCTCCCCTCATTTTTTGCACGAGCTCGGTGATGCCGGCCAGACCCGACTTCCGCGCCAGTGGGAGCAGACGGCTTTCGATCAGATACTGCTTGTCGGCAGACAGGTCGAGACCAGACTGGTCCTTGAGAGTTTTCCGCAGGTACTCATAATCGGGCGGGGTCACGGACGGCCTCTTACAGGCAAGCTGAAAATCAGACGGCTTCCGGCGATGTCACCTCGATCAGGCCCACTTCCGCGAACTTCGCGGAAATGACGTCCTTGTCGAACGGCTTCATGATGTATTCGTTGGCGCCGGCCGCGAGCGCACGCGAGATATGGTCGATGTCGTTCTCGGTGGTGCAGAACACCACCTTGGGCGCGTCGCCGCCTGGCATGCGGCGCAAATTGCCGAGGAATTCATAGCCGTCCATGTTCGGCATGTTCCAGTCGAGCAGGACCGCCTCCGGCAACGCAGCCCTGCAGGCCTCCAACGCCCTCTCGCCGTCCTCGGCTTCGATGACCTGAAAGTCCATTTCTTCCAGAATGCGTCGCGCTATTTTTCGAACGACGGTCGAGTCGTCGACTACCAAACAAGTTCTCATTTCGAAAGTTCTCCCTGGTGGGACATTGCGGTGGTGAACTAAGCGGCAAGAGCCGTCTTCGGCGCCATTTCGAGCACGCGATCGACGTCGAGGACGACCATGAGCTGTCCGTCGAGCCTGTGAACGCCGCCGGCAAGCTTGGCCATGCGAGGATCGAGATTGACGGGATTTTCCTCGCAGCCGTCGTCGGGCAGCCGCAACACCTCGCCGATCT
>JAQGKC010000285.1 GCA_028290305.1 Bradyrhizobium sp. | reverse complement strand
CAGTTCATCCAGCGATACTTCGCCCGGACGCAGTTCGCGCTGCAGCACCTGCGGCGCCAACATGCCCTGCTCTTTGGCAGGCGCAACGGCAACAGCGGCCACCGGAGCTGACGCTGACGCGATCGGCAGAGCCGACACTGACGCGATCGGCGCAGCCGACGCTGACGCGATCAGCGGAGCTGACGCTGACGCGATCGGCGGAGCCGACGCTGACGCGATCAGCGAAGCTGACGCTGACGCGATCAGCGAAGCTGACGCGGACATCGCCAGCATCCCGCGCTCCACCATCTCTTGAAGCTGGACGATCAGATCCTGATCGCTGCCTTGCGGCTCGGCCTCGGTGGCCTCGAGCCCCGCGAGAATTTCCTTGATGCGGTCGATGCTGGCCAGGATCAGGCTGACCGCCTCGCCGGTGACCGGCATGCCGTCGCGGAATTTGCCCATCAGGGTCTCGCCGGCATGGGCCAGCGCTTCCAGACGCGGCAGCCCCAGAAAGCCGCAGGTGCCCTTGATGGTGTGGACGAGGCGGAAGATGTTATCCAGAATCTTGGCTTTGTTCGGATCCTGCTCGAACCGCACCAATTGATTGTCGACCGTATCCAGGCTCTCGCTGGTTTCGGTCAGGAACTCCCGCAACAAATCATCCATGAAACAGGCCTTCAACGCACGGGCGCGCGATTTCGCCACGCCTTTTCCGGGTTTGGCCAGCTTCTATGCAAAGCGTTTAATATTGGTTGAGTAATTGGAAAAGAACGCGCTCAACAAAGAGATAAGAGCGTCTCGCCAAATCCAGGGCCGGCGGTAAACCGTTGGTTAACCATATTTGCGTGGCTGCCAGCTTTTAGGAAGCGGTCACCACCACCGCATCGCCCTCAGGCGCCAGCACCACATTCAATCCGCAGGCCTGGGCCAGCAGCCGCGTGTAATAGGGCTGCACCGCATGGGCGTCGATCGCCGAGGCCGAACCCGAACTCAGGAGATCGGCGATATTTTGCGGCATGCGCGCATTGAGCCCGCTCGCCGCGACGCGAAAACCGATCGCGTCGCCTTCGCCGATCGAATCGACCGTGAGTACGCCGCCGCGCGGAATGGTCTGCTGCGCAATCACCATCATGTTCAGGAGCAGCTTGACTCTGTTTTTCGGAAGCAGCACGCGCGGCAAATTCCACGTGATCGTGGTCTTGGCATCCTCAAGATGACCGCGCGCCATGGTCTGCGCGTCGCCGAGGTCGATCTGCGCGCCGGCCGATCCCGCAGCGCCAAACGCCAGACGGCAGAACTGCAAGCGCGCCGACGCGGTCTTGGCGCTCTTGCGGATCAAATCGAGGGCAAATTCACGGTCTTCCGGTTTGGGATTGTCGTCGAGGACCTCAAGCCCGTTGACGATGGCGCCCACCGGACTGATGAGGTCGTGGCAAACCCGCGAACACAACAACGCCGCCAATTCGAGGGCATCGGGAGCGGGACCGGGAGACGAGGTGCCAGACATAAGGTGTTCCTGAAGATCTGCACAGCGCCGATACGGCGAATCGCGCATGCTGGATGATTTGATACACTGCGGACGCGCGTGCTGCCAACACAAGGCAGCTCAAAGCACGCTGGTTTTCGCTGACCGCTCGATTGTGGCATGCTTGTTCTGGCGGCAAACGTATGGGTAAAGACAGGCTGAATATGAGACCGGCCAATGAATGAGGTACCTTTGTCAGGACCCGTGATCAACAGCGATACAGCGGCCGCGCTCATGGAACCCTTGACTGATCTGGTGGTCCGGGCGGGAGCCGCCATTCTTGCGGTCAACCGCCTTGCCATGAAAATCGACGGCAAGGCGGACGGGTCGCCGGTGACAGAAGCGGACCTGGCCGCCGACCGGATCATTGGCGAAGGTCTTGCCCGGCTCGTTCCGGACGTACCGGCGCTTTCGGAGGAGCGTGTTCATCGGGCGACGCCGCCTTACCGCGGCAGCTTCTTTCTGATCGACCCGCTTGACGGCACCAAGGAATTCGTCGCCGGTCGCGGCGAGTTTACGGTCAATCTCGCGTTGGTGACGAACGGGACGCCACTATTAGGCATCATCGGTGCGCCGGCCCTCGGATTGATATGGCGCGGCCTGGTGGGTCGAGGCGCAGAACGGCTGACGACAAGTAATTCTTCGCTCGGGGTGGCCGAGCCGGTCCATACCCGTCGCATCCCGCAGCCTGGCGCTCCCTGGATCGCGGCCGTCAGCCGCTCGCACGGAGATAGCAGGACCGAAGCCTTTATCGATAGCAGGTGTGGGGCCATCCGGCAGAGGCTCGGCTCGGCGGTCAAATTCGGCCGCGTGGCGGAAGGTGGCGCCGATATCTATCCGCGCCTCGCCCCGACCAGCGAATGGGACATCGCGGCCGGCCATGCCATCGTTACCGCGGCCGGCGGCAAGATCACGGACTCTCAGGGCAACGACCTTCGCTTTGGCGAAGGCCGCGAAGACTTTATCGTGCCGGAGTTCATTGCCTGGGGCGATCCTGCGGCGGCTTATCCCATCGCAGCTACTGCGCCAGCGTTTCCTCGAGCATAGGCCAACGCAGGTTCGCATTGCGCAGGACACGCAAGGGATCGGCGGCGAAGGCATCCCGGGTTTCCTGGCGGCCGAACAGATAAAGCCGTTGTCCCGAGATCAGCCAGAACCGCGGATTGCCGGCGACGGTGACGCCGCGGGCCAGGTCGATCGGGTCGTAGCCGCCGAACTGGGGGCCGTAAATCTCAGGATGGGCGACAAAAGAAGCGCGATTGCCCTCATTGCGGAAGCGCCAGACCGCGCCCGCTTGGGAGGCCTCGAAGTCCTCGCGACCGATCTCGGGGCGGGCGTCGGCGAAATAGGCCACGGGATCGAAACCCTCGATGGCAAGCCCCGAGAAACGATTCACGATCACCCGCTCGGTGGTCGCGGCTTGGGCCGCGGACGAAAAGCAGGCCAATGCGCCAAGGCTTGCCAGCAAGGCGATAAAGGCTATTCCGGGGCGAAAGGCTATTCCTGACCGACTGCCGTTTCTTTCCTGCCGTTGTGCCGTCATAGTTGATGCCGATAACATTCGAGTCGGGGGACAATGGACGCAACCTAGAGCGGTGCTTGTTGGCATCTGGTTAAGGCAGCGGCCATGATTTCGATACCAGGGGTCTTTTCATGATTATCGCCTCTCGCCTTGCCGCGGTGACGCTCGCCGCGATGATGTGCTGGACCGTGCCTGCTTCCTCGCAGCAAGCGCCGCCACCGGAGCAATTGCCTCCGCCGCAACGCCAGCCCAGCGCCAGCACCTATGGGCCGGACGAGTTGACCAGCGCCGGACACCGGTTTTTCGGCAACGTGTCGCGAGGCCTTGCTTCCGTGATCGAACGCGCGGTCAGCCAATGGGGTCTGCCGAACGGCTACATTCTGGGCGAAGAAGGCTCTGGCGCGTTCGTCGCCGGACTGAGATATGGTGAAGGCACGCTCTACACCAAGAATGCCGGCGATTTGCGGGTCTACTGGCAGGGACCGTCGGTCGGCTTCGACTGGGGCGGCGATGGCGCGCGCACCATGACGCTGGTTTACAATCTTCCCGCCACCAATGCGATCTACCAGCGCTTTGCCGGCATCGATGGCTCCGCCTATATCATCGGCGGCTTCGGGATGACCGCACTGACCGCGAACAACATCGTGCTGGTGCCGATCCGGTCCGGCCTCGGCTTACGCCTCGGCGCCAATATCGGCTACCTCAAATATACGCCGCGCGCGACCTGGAACCCGTTCTGAACCGGTTCTGGCCGAGCTTTCCAGAGCGGGAACGGTTCTGGTTACGGATTCACGTTAACGCGGCATTGGGCTGGCCTTTCCCCCGCCCCCCATGGCATTGTGCTTAACGAAAAGTTTCTAGCGGGGAGTTTCGTTCATGGTCGAACCGATCATGTATCTGGCGATCGGTTTTCTGGTTTCGATGCTGTTCGGGCTGATGATCGTGCCGCTGGTGCATAACCGTGCGGTGCGGCTGACGACGCGACGCCTGGAGGCGGCGACGCCGCTGTCGATGGCCGAAATCCAGGCCGACAAGGACCAGCTGCGCGCGGAATTCGCGATGTCGGCGCGGCGGCTCGAGATGAACGTCGATCAGCTCAAGAACAAGACCACCAGCCAGCTCGCCGAACTCGGCAAGAAATCCGACGCGATCAATCGCATGAAGCTCGAGCTCGGCGAAAAGAATGCCACGATCTTTGCGCTCGAAGCGCGCGAGAAGGCGATGAAAGAACAGTTGCGGGCCACCGAAGAGGAATTCGCCGCCAAAACTGAATCGCTGCGCACCGCCGAAAAAGCGCTGACTGACAAGCAGAGCGAGCTTGCGAAGATCAATGCCGAATTGTCTGACCGTTCGATGACGGCGGACAGCCGCCAGATCGAGCTGGTGGCAGTACGCGTCCAGATCGATGAACTCAGGAATCGCGTCGGCGATGCCGAGAAGGAATTTGCCGCCACCCAGACGCGGCTCGCCCAGGAGCGTGGCGAATCGGAAACCGCGACGCGCGAGCTCACGGAAGCGCGCAGCCGGGTGGAAAATCTGAGCCAGCGCGTCACCGATCTCGATCGCCAGTTGATCATCCAGGTCAAGGAAGCCGAGATGCTTGGCAACCGCGTCAACGACCTGGAAACGCGTCTGGCCACCCAGGGCAAGCTATTGGCCGAGCGCGATTATGAAAACAATCAGCTGCGCCAACAGAACGAGGCGGCTGAGCGAACCGCCAAGGAATTGCGCGACGAAATCGCCGGCATGAGCGGCGGCAAATCGCCCTTGCTGGAAAAGCTGCGAACCGAGAAGGCGGCGATGGAGGAACAGCTCCGCGTTGCACGCGACGAACGCGCCAAAGCCCAGCGCGACCTCAATGCGATCCAGCAGCAGGCCGAAAGCTCATGGGCGACCGAGCGCATGGAAAATGCGCTGCTGCGCGAACGCATCAACGATATCGCCGCCGAAGTCGCCAAACTGGCGATGACGCTGGAGGGGCCGAATTCGCCGATCGAGGCCATGCTGGCAGCAGAACCGGTGATCCCGGCGAAAAATGCGAGGGCTGCCAACGGTGCTATCGCCAATGGCAGCATTCCAGAGGGCGGCGGGACGCTCGCCGAGCGCATCCGCGCGCTGCAATCCCACGCCTCCCGCGCCCGCCAGGCGGGAGCATGATCTCTTTTCGCGGGGTTTGAAGCTGACAGCTTGACACCGGTGGCCCGCACTTCGTAAATCGCGGGCTCTGACGGCGGTATCGTTCGATCGGACGCCGGGTTACCGGCCTTTGATAATGCACGATAATCCCGGGCGCATAGCTCAGCGGGAGAGCGTTCCCTTCACACGGGAGAGGTCCAAGGTTCGATCCCTTGTGCGCCCACCATTAACCGTTTTTACTCAATGGTTTATCGAATTAATTCCCTGGAGGCGTGCCCCAGAAAAATGCTGGGGCACAATAGGGGCACTTCAATTCGGCACGTTGAGGAAAATCGCTCCGCCATGGCCTACCCTCACCCGCCGCCGACGCGATCCCGAAGCCAATCAAGAGGCTTGGCTGATCCGGCCCTTATCCGGCTCGCGTCCGTATAGCTTTGGCCGAGAAGAACCTCCAGTCGCGCGTTCAATTTGTGTCGGTCGATCTTTGGAAAGGCGAGCACAAGAAGGCCGAGTTCCTCGCCAAGAACTACTCAGGCACGCTGCCGGTGCTTGAACTCGACGACGGGACCTTCATTGCCGAATGCACGGCCATTACCGAATACCTTGACGCGCTTGATGGCGCTCCCACACTCACGGGTAGGACACCGCGCGAAAAAGGCGTGATCCACATGACGAGCAAGCGCGCCGAGTTGGAACTGCTCGACGCTATTGGTGTTTATTTCCACCACGCCACGCCGGGGCTTGGACCCGACGTCGAGATTTATCAGAACGCCGAGTGGGAGTTCCGTCAGCGCGACAAAGCCCTAAAGGGTATGCACTACTTCGATGCCATTCTAGAAAGACAGCCATTCGTCGCCGGTGAGGTCTTCTCGATGGCCGACATCACGGTCATAGGCGGTTTGATCTTTGCCGGGCTCGTAGAGTTGCCGGTGCCTGCGGCGTGCGAGGCTCTTCAGGCTTGGTACGCAAGGATGCTGGAGCGTCCCGGCGTAAAGAACCTGGTGACGATGTCAGAACCGACCGAGGCGTCCGTTTGAAATCGTTGTCTGTGAACGGCTGGCTGTACAAAGTCGGCTGACGCTGGCTGTGGCGATAAGTTCGCAACTCGATCGACGCAAATTAATAGGTTCAAATCCCGGACGTGCAACCATCTCAAATTGGGTCCATACCGGACACATGGGTTACGGTTTATACCGAAGACATAGGTAACAGTTTTGGTCCGAAGGGATTTGCAAGGGGTTCGAGCCTGCCGGTCTCGTCGTCGAAGTACCCGAGATCGTAATCCATAAAGCTGACGAGCCAAATCCGTTCGTCGGTCTGTTTGATTCCGACGGTCTGGCCGGCGAAGACCTGGCTGAGATTGATCTTCTGGCGATTGAAGCAGATTCGTCCGCAGGTGGTGACGGTGGCAGCCCTGTCATGGAAGGGATATTCGATGTCTGGCAGGCCTCGATAGGGGCGTGGCGAAGGGCGGTATCGCTGCGCGGGACATTGCATGTCTAGGGCCTGGCCGCTCGTTGTTGTAGCAATCGATGAAGTCGTCGAACTTGGCCTGCTGCTGCAGGAAGTTGCGGGCGGCCGGTTTGGTGGTCTCCGACTTGAGCGTCAGATGCATGCGCTCGTGGCGGCCGTTCTGTTGCGGATGGCCCGGCTTGATGCGTTCGATCGCAATCCCGAGCCTGAGCCACCAGACCGAGAGTTTGGACAGGTTGAAGAGCGCATTGGGGCTTGCAAAGGGCACGCCGTTGTCGGTGCGGATGGCGTTTGGCAGACCGAACTCCTTGAAGACATTCTCGAAAACAGTGAAAGCGTAGACCTCCTTGGTGCTTTGCAAGGCTTCGCAGGCAATCAGATAACGGCTGGCGAAGTCGGTGATGGTCAGCGGATAGCAGTAGCGGCGATCGGCCAGCATGAACTCGCCCTTGTAGTCGGCGCACCACAGATCGTTGGGCTGATCGCTGGTCGACAACGGCGTGCCGGTGGCCTTGTTGTGCCGACGACCCCTGCGCTTGACCAGCCCATGGCGGTCCAGAATGGCATGCACCGTGCTGATCGCCGGGGTATGGATATCCGGATAAAGCCGTGCCAGCCGCTCCCGTATCTTCGGCGCTCCCCAGTGAGGGCGCTCCTGCTTGCTGCGTACGATCAGCGTCTCGATCTGAACGGGGAGCTGGTTGGCGTGCCGGTAGGGTCGCCGCGAGCGATCGGTCAGCCCTTCCAGCCCGCAGCTGTTGTAGCGATCGAGGATCTTGTAGCCGGTCTTCCGCGAGACGCCGAACCGGCGGCAAAGAACCGCCATCTTCTCTCCGTCCAGCAGCCCGGCAATGAACTTCAGCCGTTCATCCATGAGATTACACTCCTGCCAGGGCATTTTGCTCTCCTTGCAAAAGGCCCCATTGTGTAACCCATGTCTCCGGAATGAACTGTCACCCTTCTCTCAGGAAGGGCATTGCGAATACTGGGACCTCTATCAGATCGGGCTGTTTCAAGCTGTGGTTTAGTTAAGCAGCGACTTGGCTCGTCGAACTTACGACCCCTGCGTCCCGAACGTAAATAGCAGCCGAAAAGATCAACAAAAACAATGAAGTTCGCTTGTGATTGACTACCTTTATCGCCGTTTGTTCATGAGGTTTCGTTGGTCAATCGGTGGTCGGTGGCATGCTTCGTCTTATCGATGAAAAGCGGTAGACCTGCCGATTAAGAGGCTTGTGTTCTCAGCGAGTTTTCAATGGCCGTTCCGACAAACTTGCGGTTCGGTCTGCATTGAAAGAGTAAAAGGTTTTCTCTTTG
>JAQGKC010000251.1 GCA_028290305.1 Bradyrhizobium sp. | reverse complement strand
GCAGACCGCCGAGATCGCGCAGTTCGAGACGCCGGCGCCGAAACGGAGATTACACTGAATTGCCTGCCCCGGACGCCGCGCAGCGCGCTGCGCCGGGGAATATCAGACCTAACTGGCGACGGGACCGGCTTCCTTGTCATCGTCCTCACTCGGATCAAGCTCCGCGAGGATAGCGTCCTGGCGGATCCTCGAGCAGCCGGCAAACCGCGGCTTCCTATCGAGCAACGGCGCCTCGCTGAAGTGCCGGGAGAGCTGTTGCGGGTCGAATGTATGCGGTACTTCCGAGTCGTGGAGATCCAGCGGCTCGACGCTGTGAAATTGCACGGGCCGCATGCGGTTTGGAAAGATATTGGCCAACGTTTGCTTGACGACAGCTGCCAGCACCGGACGGGCCGTCAATGAATAGGATGGTTGTTGGCCGAATTGGACAGCACAATTCAGCGAGAACTTGCATTTCATGCCATGCACGGAGTGAGACCATGGTCGAAGACGAAGAAACGGCAACGGTGCTGTACATCGCCAGCAACATATCCGCTCGCCATTGCCTGCCGCTCAGGCCGGAACAGGAACGGAACCGCACAACGATCGTTCCTTTCCTAAATCGTGGAAACTTAACGGATCACGGCAGATGAGCAGAGCCTTCGTCAAGCATGCAGATTATCTCGAGCAGCTACCGGAGCGGCCGGTCTCCGAGCATCCGAACGACGTCACGGAGGCGGGCCTGGCGCAGATCGAACAGGCCCTCGCGGCGGCCAGCGAAGCCTACGCCGCCGCGCAAGCGTCAACCGATCGGGTGGCGATTGCCGCTGCGGGCCGAGACCTTCGCTACTGGTCCGCCCGGCGCGCAACCGCACGCGTTGTACCGGCCCCGACCGACCGCTCGGAAGTGCGGTTCGGAACGTCAGTGACAATCGTACGCGACGATGGCAGGGAACAGACGTTCCGGATTGTCGGTGAGGACGAAGCCGATCCTTCCCAAGGCTCAATCTCACATGTCTCGCCGCTGGCGAGATCGCTGTTCGGAAAACGCGTGGGCGATGTCGTTCACGCCGGCGCCGGCGAAGCCGAGATTATCCGAATACAGTGACCAGTCCACTCGCATTCTCCAGTTCGGCCGAGGGATGCAAGCCGGTCGCTTCCACCTATGATCATGAACCGCTGAGGAGATGAGGTGCGCGAATTGACGCCGTGCGGTCTGCACTGATGGCAACGAAGCTCTAGCTAGAACGGGAGAGATGGCATGCGTATCGAACCGGTCTTCCTGTTTGATCTCGACGGCACGCTCGTCGACAGCGTCTATCAGCACGTCCTTGCATGGAAGGAGGCGCTAGATGCAGAGGGTATCGAACTGTCGGTCTGGCGCATCCACCGCAAGATAGGCATGAGCGGAGGCTTGTTCACCAATCAACTTCTTCGCGAGACCGGGATCGAAATCAGCGTTGAACGCGTCGAAAGGCTTCGCCGCGCCCATGCTGCCACTTACCAGCAGCAGACAAACCGCATTCGGCCGTTGCCCGGAGCTCGCGAATTGCTGAGTTGGTTATCTGAGGCCGGCATTCCCTGGGCGATCGCGACCAGCGGCCGCATGGAAACCGCAGCCGTCAATCTTGCCGCACTCGGCGTCGATCCGGATCGGATTCCAGTCGTGACGCGTGATCAGGTCAAATATGCCAAGCCCGGCCCGGACTTGTTTCTAGCTGCCGCCGAACGGCTGAGGGCACCCATCGAAACGGCAGTGGTCGTCGGCGATAGCATCTGGGACATGTTGGCGGCCATACGATCCCGTGCGCTGGGCGTGGGTCTTTTGAGCGGTGGCTATGGGCCGGACGAGTTGAGACAATCCGGTGCGTTCCGCGTCTACGAGGATCCGGCCGACCTGCTGCGCCGCATCGATGAGGTCGGAAGTCGGCGTTAAAGACCAAATATGACGGCCGCCAACCCGGTGACCACCTCTGACCTCCGTCGTGCTTGCGTGCGACTTGATGGTAACGATCCTCTCGGACTTGCCGTCGTTGCGCCTGTTTGGCTGGTTGAGTGCGTTCGCCATGCTCACGGCATTGGCTGCCGGAGCTGTTAATCCTGCGGCCCACGGTCACGTTCTTGAGCAGGCTTGCACGCCAGATCTGTGGTAAACGATGCACCAACTGGAACCGGGACAGTAGCCGAGCGTTTATCGGGTTGGATTATCCCGGTTGCTAAAGGCTGGGGCCTTATCATGTCTTACCGCGAGACGGCTCATGAAATCTAAACTGGCCTCCGAGGGCGACGGTCGGACATTCGTCCTGATCCTGGATCAAGGCGACGAGGCTTTTGCAGCCGTGACGGCCTTTGCCAACGAGAACGCAATCAAGGCGGCATCGGTCGCGGCGATCGGAGCGTTCGAAAGCGCCAAGGTCGGATGGTTCGATCTCGCCGCCAAGCGATACAGTCCGATCTCCGTCAATGAACAATGCGAGGTATTGAGCCTGCTCGGTGATATAGCGCAGGGGGACGACGGCAAGGCAAGCTTGCATCTCCATGCGGTACTCGGACTTTGGGACGGTAGCGTGCGGGGAGGGCACCTTCTAGGCGGCAGAGTACGACCCACGCTCGAGGTCACGATTGTCGAGACCGCGTCAAGCCTTCGTCGTAAGAAGCGCGCAGATTTAGGCATTGCGCTGATAGATATCTGATCTGGCCCTATCGGAGCGGACCGAGACTGTCGTTCGTGCGTACGAGTTGACGTTCGTCAAGGCCGCTGAGGATGACTTTGATAGGGTCATTACTTCGACGCCATGTACCGCCTGCGCAATTGAATCGACGCCTGGATCAGAATCCGAATGCGATCAAGAAAGCTCCCGTCCTCACCTTCACCTTCGGCATTCTCGCGGCGCTATTTACTGGAGCGGTCCAGGCCCGCGACGATGGCCGCTTTCACAATCTCAGAACCTCACGGCGAACAATGGGGATTGCATTATGTTTCCGAGCGATATCGGCAGACCTTCGTTAAGCGAGGCCTAGTACGCGCGGTAACAGGCACCACCGGTGTCAACCTACGAGCGGCGAGGTGCAGTTCTGCGCCATACGTCATGCGAGATTGTGTGCGCGGATGAATTTTCCCAGACAGCTGTGAGAGTTCTCTCGTGTCGAACACCGTCGATTTTCCGACCGGGATTTCATTGAACCGGCATTGACTGCGCGATTAACCGGTGATGCATTCCTCTCGCGGGTTGACCGGCGCGTCGATCGACCGTCTTTCGTATACGAGTTCGATCATGAAAATCGGAATCATTGGTGCGGGAAGGGTTGGCTGTGCTTGTGCTCTCGCCGCTGTCGTACGAGGGAGCGCCCGGACGATCGTCATCGTGGACCGAACGCGCAGGCGCGCGAAGGCGGTTGCGGCTGACCTTCGTTACGGCTCACCGCTCTGCCCAAAGACCACCGTTGTTGATGGAGACTACGAAGACTTGGCGGATGCCGAGTTGGTGATGATCACCGCCGGCATAAACGAAAAAACCGGTGGCCGCTCGTTCTCTGCCCCGTCCTGATCGTCTGGCTCCCTGAATCGCTGTCTTTGTTGGCGCTTGATGAACGAAAGAGTGAGCAGGTGAGGGCCCTGCTCATGAGGGTCGACCCCTCGGTCATGTTCGCCGCCGACACGCGCTTGACGATCGTCGAGGAGAGCGGCAAGGGCTTTCTGCTGCCGCAGCTTTTTACCAACCGCCGTCTGGTGCTGACGCTGCTCTTGTGGGTCATGTTCTTCATGAACATGCTCGACATCTACTTCCTCAATAATTGGCTCCCGACGCTTTCGCTGGGGGCGGGCTGGAGGTGCTGGCGGCGATCGCTGTCGGCGTCGCCTTCCAGCTCGGCGGCATGCTCGGCACGGTCGGGCTCGGATTGCTCATCGAACGGCTCGGCTTCCAGCGCGTGCTGTTCGTGACCTACCTCGCCGGCTTCGTTTCGATCTTCACCATCGGTCTGGCCGGCGCGTCATTGCCGATCCTCGTGCCCGCGGCATTTATGGCTGGTGTCGCCGTGATCGGCGGCCAGATTGGCTGCAACGCCTATGCGGTGCGCGTCTATCCGACCTACATCCGCGCCACGGGGCTTGGCTGGGCGCTCGGCATCGGCCGTTTCGGTTCGATCCTCGGCGTAACTGTCGGCGGATTGATGCTCGCCGCGCAATGGAACATCCCCTCGCTGTTCCAGGCGAGCGCAGTGCCTCAGCTCTGTTCGGCGCTGGTGATCGTCGCCCTGGCGCTCTTCAGCATGCGCCACGGCCTCACGGCGGTGGACGAGACACGATCCAGCGCGCTTTCGGTGCCCGAGCGCACCTGACCGGCAAGCAAGAGAAATTGACATGAAAAAAAATTGAAGCCCTGGTTCTCATCGTCGGAGCGGGGCCAGTCGGATTGACCGCGGCCATGGATCTCGCGTCCCGCGGCATTGATGTCGTCGTGGCGGAGATTCGCGGTGCCGGCGAACCGCCCAATGTGAAGTGCAACCACGTCTCGGCGCGCTCGATGGAGGTGTTCCGCCGCTTGGGCATTGTGTGGCAGGTGCGGGAAGGCGGACTGCCTGCCGACTTCCCAAATGACTGCGCATATCGCACGGCTGTCGTCGGGCGCGAGCTGACGCGCATCCCGATTCCGTGTCGCGCGGACCGTTACACGGCGACCGAAGGGCCAGATACGAATTGGCCGACACCCGAGCCGCCACATCGGATCAACCAGATTTATCTCGAACCTATCCTGTTTTGCCTGCGCCGAGGCGCGGTCCGGAATCACGATCCTCAATCGGGTTGTCATTCGGCCTGCAATATTTGAACGCCGATTGACACGAGTGGCGCCAAGGCGACCTTGGCCAGCTGCTCCATTCACTCGTCCTTTGACAAACTGCAGCGACCGTTGATGAAGAGGTACGGGCCATTGTGGAGAACGCATTCCAGCGCGCCCTCGATCTCTTCAAGGAACGGCGCGCGGTTCTCGATCGCACGGCCCAACGTCTCCTTGAAAAGGAAACGCTGGAGGAAGCCGAGCTAACTCAACTGGTCAATCATCCGGAGCCTCGATCGCCACAAGCCGCTGCCGAATAGAGCGGCGCAATCGCGGACATATGGCGTCTGGTTCTTCATGCGCGGCTTCCCCGTGGATGGCGACCCAAGCCGGCGGTGCTTTCGAGGCCGCCCGAAAGGCCGCCTCCAGAGCTGGGCAATCGCAGGGAACCCCTAACCGTCGAGCGCCGCAGCGGGTGCGCCCGAGGTCGTCATCTGGATTTAATCGGCGACTGCTTCTGGCAGCACTTTTCGGACCGGGCGTGATGTCCGACTTGAGTCCGTAATGTACTCAAAAGCGGACGTTGGCCCAGCCGTTGCCGACTAATCTTGATTTGCAAGTCCTTCGATCTGACCACAAAGCCGTTGCACAATATCACGCTCGATCACTTCGATTGCAGGATCAGCCGTGACCAAGCCTGCAAGTGGGGTATCGAGTGGGATTCTTGTGCACCAATCGACTCTCCACATCTACCATATTGATTTCCAAAGAATCCAAAAAACGGTCCGACGCGGTGCAGATATTCCGCGCCGACTTGCGGCACGGTCGGATCCTGGCTGAATATTCCGATACACAGGTTCGGAAAGGCAGCCGCGGCCAGTCCAATCAATTCAGTCAAACTGCGGGCCATCAGCACACCAACCCAGGACGCCCTTACGGCTCGTTCGATGTTGCCGGCGCCGAGGTTCGCGCTCACCACGATTCCGACCGGACCGCCGATGCCGTAGGCAAGGGGCACCAAAAGAAACTCGAGCCGCGAGCCCGCGGCATAGCCGGCTAACGCCTCGATCATTCCCACATAGACCGTCACGATCGCGAGCGTCAGATTGGTGCTGGCCGAGACGACGGCCGACATTCCGCCGACACGGAGAATCGCGAGCGCCGGCGCCAGCGAAAGTTTTGGCAAACGAAATGACGGCTTGAGGACGCCGAACCGGCCCCAGAGATAGGCTGCGTTGTTAATCGGCGTGGGGTCCCGCCGATCGGCGCGCTAAGCTATTGATCCACCTAGCGGTGGAGGGGCACTTTTGGGCGCTTATTCACACGCTCGATCGGCCAACTCCTCGCGAAGCCACCATGCATTCAACGCAATACGTCCGCCGGCGGACGCCTTTGAAAGCGGGCCAAATGCCTGAGAGCTTCAAGGATTGGCAGGTTCCTAAACCCGGAGGTCTTCGCTGAATGCGCAGCACGTCGACATTGTCCTGCCCTGTCCGCCATATTACGAAAGTCCACACTGGGGCGGTCGTAAATGTCGGCGATGAGTCGCATGACCTCCTCTGCCTTCAGATGACGACGGCACTGGAGGCGGTCGTTAATGTTCGAGGTTGACGGCGCCACCGGGGTGAGCATCGCTGGAACTCGCCTCCCGGCTTTGGCGCAACTCTTC
>JAQGKC010000234.1 GCA_028290305.1 Bradyrhizobium sp. | reverse complement strand
CTTGGAATGCTCACAGAGGCGAACAGCATCCAGCAGTTGATCGAGCTGCCCATTGAGGCGATCGATCGCGTGCTGGCCCCTCCGCAGCAGATTTTGCTCAGATTTGGTCCGGACGCCGATGCCGAGACGATCGTGAGTGCTTTGGATGATTTGCAATGGCTGTCGAAGATCATGGCCAGCCATGGCGAGGAGCACGGCCTGAAAGTCGGTGGTCCACGGTGGGTCTGCCCTGCCTGCCATTCCAAAGGTTGCTGGCTGCTCGGTCGCCCGCAGGATGCTGACTCCCTTGGCGTCGGTGACAATCGCAAGCCGATTGTTTGTGTCGGTCATGGTGTCCTCTCTTCCAGCTAAGGGCTGTGGTTGGATGACTTGGTTGCCGGGATAGAGGGTTGCGCAGCATCCGCGCGAAGGCGAGTTCAACGTTGTAAGGAGATGTAAATTGTCGCCATCGCGGGTAAAATCTCAGTTGGACCTCCGGACGGCTGGATAGTCGGCGCCGCAATCAGCGGTCCGGGTTGCGGCAGATGATGCGATTTATCAAATATCACACTGATTGCGAAGAATGATGAGCTGAACGATCTGATCGCCGTGGGCTGAAAAGTAGAAGGTGAGTACCAGCGGATCGGGCAACCCTCGTTTGTCGTAGTTGCCATCGACGTTCGCCGTCACGATGAAGTGCCCATAGTGTTCCACTATCTTGACGATCTGCATCGTCAGTCTTTCGCCAATGATGTCGCGCGCTGCCCATTCCCGGATGGCCGGCTTTCCCCAGTAATCGTGCAGTTGATCGTTCACGAGCGCATCGTCGGCGAAAGCGGCCAGCAGCCGGTCGAGATCGAAGCTGTTGGTCGCTTGGACGTAGGCCGCCACGAGCGGCGGAAACGCGGGCGGCGGGGTTTGCGGAAGATGGGAAGGTGACATGACGTGCCGTTAGGGTCGTGGAATGCGGATGGGCTTTGCAACGATCATGGCCGACGGACGGCGCCCTGGCACGTTGTATCTTGTAAAAAGCTGAAAAGCGTGCTGTCGGTGAGGGGGAGCCTTCGCGTCTGCGGAAGAAAGCCGAGTATTTACTGAAGGCTGATCGCATCGCGGTGCTGGACCACGTGATAGCTAAAGCCGCTCCGCTGGCCAAGGGGAATGGCGAGCTACGCCAAATCGTGGATGAGACCCCGCGCGATGCGAAGATCGGCCGTTTCGAATCCTTCCGTGAACCGGTCATAGACGGGAACGAGCGTGTCACGGGCCTGATCGCGCTGTCCGTTCTCGGACAGCAAGCGGGCCAAAGCCGTCGCCGATCGCAGTTCCCAGCCCAGCGCAGACTGCTCTCGCGCCACAGCGAGCGACTGCATCAGGCAGTCCGCGGCTGATGTGCGGTCGGATCGCGGCATTGCCGCGAGAATCTGTCCCTTGATCCGCAGCAGTTCCGCCATGTCGAACGTCGCTCCGCAACAGGCCGCCCGTGCGACGGCTCCGTTGATGGTGATCAGCGCCTCGTCGAATTGCCCGGTCTTCCGCAGGCCTTCCGCCACCGCGCTCTCGAAAACCGTGGCCAGGATGCTGTGCTGTTCGGCGTGCAGCGTCTCCAGCGCGTCCCGCAACAAAACGAGGCCGGCTCCCGCTTCGTCACGTGTGACCGCGAGTTCGCCTCTGAGTGCCATGCCGACGGCGCGATACGGCGCCAGCGAGTATCGTCCGGCATACGCGATTAATCGCTCGACGGACTTCGCGGCTCGTCCCAAGTCGCCGCTCCAGAGAAAGACCGGTGCTGCATAAATCAGCGAGATGCAGACCGAAACCGGATGATCGCGACGCTCTGCTTCATCGATGGCCTGTTGCGCTGTTCTGAGCGCCCGCTCTGAAAAGCCGCGCAGCCACAGGGTACGAGCGAGGGCGACAAGCGCGCGGATACGATGATCGTAGCCAAAGAAGTTGGTATTGAGATGGCCTAGCTCGACGGCGTTGGCCATACCGCCTTCGCAATGGCGCTGCGCCGCAGCCTGATTTCCCACCAGATGATGAGAGACGCCGAGCATCCATTCCGTCATGACGAGGCCGGCCGCGTTTTTAGCCGCACGAGCGACCGCCATCCCCTGTTCTGCAACGGTCAACGAGCCGCGGAAGTCACCAATTCGTGTGAGGAAAATGTTCAGACCGGCAAGAAGCTGCAGCTGATGATCCCTGTCCTCGAAGGTCTCAGCAAGCGCAAGTCCGCGCTCCATTGCGGCGCGAACCTCGTCACCGTTTCCTTTGGTGAACATCGACGATAGTGCCAGAGCCTCCTCGAGAATCATCTCCCGTCTGGTCCCGCGGCCGGCGTCATCGAGAGCGGCCAGCGCCTGCTCGCACCAGCTCCTGCATTCGTCGAGCAGCGACAACCCCACAAACAACGGCGCCGCCCAGGCGGCGAGTTCGACACCGACGGCGATATCGCCATGGTCCGAGAACGCCCATTCGAGTACCGCTCGCACATTCCCGATATGCGGGGCATATCCTGAAAGGTCATACCGGCCAAAGGTCGATTGGATGACCTCGTCGTGTCCGAGGTATTTTGAATAGTAGATCGCATGGCGCCTGGCTATCTCGTCCGCCTCGCCACGTTCGGCAAGTTTGCCCGCCGCGTAGGCCTGCGTGGTGTCGAGCAGCCGATAGTATGTCGATTCGCCGATGGCGGTCGTCGATATCAGCGATTTCGCAACCAGGCTCGTCACCGCGTCGGCGACATCCGCGTCGTTTGCCTCCGTTCCGGCGACCGAAATGGCGGCCTTGAGCGTGAAGACCCCGACGAAGACCGACAACCTGCACAGGACCAGCTTGTCGAGCTCCTGCAGCAGGGTGTAGCTCCAGTCGAGCATCGCGTTCAGGGTTTGGTGCCGGGGCAGCGCAGTACGCCGGCCCTGCCAGAGCAGCTTGAAACGGTTATCGAGCAGTTCTGCCGTTCCGCGAATGCCATGGGAGCTGACGCGACTAGCCGCAAGTTCGATGGCAAGCGCAATTCCGTCGAGCCTGCGGCATATCCGAGCGACGATCGGCGCGTCGGCATCGCTCAACTCGGCGCGATTGCCGCTCGCAGCCGCGCGCTCCATGAAAAGCTGCACTGCTGGAAATGTGAGCGCTGCAGCAGCTGTCAGACTGACGTCGACAAGGGGACCGTCGAGCGGATACAGCAGATGAACGTGCTCGCCTTCGACCCGCAGTGCCTCCCGGCTGGTTGCCAGGATGTGCGCTTGCGGTGCCTCGCTGACAACGGGTTCGGCCAATGCCGCCGCCGCGTCGATCACGTGCTCGCAATTATCGAGCACAAGGAGGACCCTCCTCTCGCCAAGAAAGGCCAGCAAGCTGAGGAAGGGGTCCTGAGCTTGCACCATGAATCCGAGCGCCGATGCAACCGCCGTCGGCACGAGGCCGGGATCGGTCAGCGCTCCCAGATCGACGAAGAAAACCGCGCCCCCGAAATGATCGATCAACGCGTGGGCAATCGAGACTGCGACGGTCGTCTTGCCCATGCCGCCCGGTCCAACGATGCTGACGAAGCGCCGCTTAATCAGCTGGGCCGACAGCGCGCGGACGGTATCGTCGCGGCCGACCATTCGCGTCAACAGCGGCGGCAGTTTGCGCAGCCGATCGGTGACAACCGGCCGGGCTTGGGGGAGTGATCGTCGTGATGCCGATCGTGTCACCGGAGCGACGAAGCAATAGCCTCGACCGGGGACATTTGCGACGTAACGGGCGCCATCGTGTCCATCTCCGAGCGCTTTGCGAAGGCCCGCGACATGGACACGGAGGTTGGCCTCCTCCACAATCACATCCGGCCAGACCCGCAAGATCAGTTCCTTGCGGGTGACGACTGCTCCGGCCCGTTCGACCAGAGCGATCAGAATATCGAGTGCGCGGCCGCCAAGCTGAAGCGGCTGGTCCGCTTTCTCAAGCAGCCTTTCGGCCGCAAAAAGACGAAATGGGCCAAATGACGCAACCCAACTTCTCTGTAACTCGTCGCCGCCCATGACTACATCCGTCACTACGTTAGCTGCAAAATCTCCCTGACAACAAGCATCGCGGACCCGTTACGGCGGTGCCGTTCATGCTCGCCAAGTCCGGATTCCAGTTGACCGAATTCGCCCATCACGTGGCTGGACCTGCGCGGTCCGCGTGCGCGGTTCTCGACCACATTGCCGCCCAACTGCGCGGAGCAGACTTTCTTTGCGCTGGTTGCTGCCGGTCCTGTCATTTGTTGCTGACTGGACACCCGGAAGTTGATCAAGCGACGCCTGTCGCCTCCAAATGTAGACCGATGTTCAAAAGGCCGGCGACCAAGCATGTCCTTAGCGGCTTTCATCACTTTAGCCCGAAAGTCTTCCGATACTGACCAGGTGTCAGACCGGTCCCCCGGCGAAATGCTCGTGTGAAATTGGCTTGGCATGAAAAGTTGAGTGCGAGCGCAATATCAACCAAAGACCGGTCTCGTCGGCTCAACAGCGTTTTCGCACGCGTGAGACGTTTCGCGCTGACGTACCGATGAGGCGGTTGACCCGTGGCCGCCTTGAATGCTCGCGCGAAATGAAACCGGCTCAGGCGCGCAATCGATGCGAGGTGATCGAGCGTAAGATCACCTTCCAGATTGTCCGCTATGTAATCCAATACGCGGGACAGCCTGCGTCGATCGAGCCCCTGTGTGGTAAGTGGAAACGCCTGAGCACATGATGGACTGACATGGTTTTGAACCAGTCTTACAGCGAGAGTGGACGCCAGGGTTTCGGCAAGCAGCCTGCCGGAAGAGGTCTGGGTCTGCAGTTCCGATGCAATGGCGTATGCGATCTGAGCCACTAGAGGGTCTTGGAAACCGCTTTCGTGACGCTGCGATCCGATTACTGATGTATCGAGGTCGATACCCACGCTGTCCGGTGAGA
>JAQGKC010000508.1 GCA_028290305.1 Bradyrhizobium sp. | reverse complement strand
GACAGATTTTCCTGCGGCTATCCAAGTAAGTATCTCACGTTCGCGGTCGCTGAGTTTGACATTTTGCTTGGCCGTGCCATTGAGCCGCTGGACGTGAGCGAACGCGTAAAGTGCCATCAAATGCAGTGATGGTTTGTGACGGTTCAGTATCTGAAACTTATAGCCGCCCATCCAGACATTGCCGATGTTCCCGGCTGAGCCGGGGATAGGAACGACAAATCCAGTTCCAATACCGAAGTCGCTTGCGCGATGGACCACCTCCAATGCGCGGGGTTCGCGCTCCGAATCGTAAGGAGCATCCTTCCAGTCGTAGGGACGCACGACACGTTTGCTATGGCGTTGCGAAGGATCGTCCTCGCTATAGGCCTTTTCCTTATACAGATTAATCCAATCTGAGGGCAATTTGCTGGCGAGTATTACCTCTTCAAATTTTTGCTTGGGCGTGGCCAACAGGTTCATGCAGAAACAATCAATGCCAATGTCATTCAGCGCGCTTCCCATCGCTCCGAGCACACATCCGGCGGTCAGGTGTCTGCTGACCGTGTCGACAAATTGCGCGGCCCGATTTTGCATCAGTCATTCCAAAATGCACCGCCGGCGGCAGCACTCTCCCCGCTCTCGCTCAAGTAGCTATTAACGGCGTTAACGATCCCTTACTTATTCCTGAGGAACGAACGACGCGACGCGTATTGATGACCAGGGTTCCATTTCAGTAAGTTGGTGCGCCCCGGTACTAACACTGGTGACATCCACATCGTCCCGACTAATACGGAACCCATGGGAGCTTAAACATCCTGTAGAAACGAGACGCCCGCGTGATGGTGACATTCAAGGAGCGCCGAAAGGAGCCTCGGGTTATATTCGAGCAGCCACTGATGGGAAAGGTCTTCAATCGTTGCTGCGCGTTCGCGTTTGGCGTGGCTGCCGTTCTCCTCGACCCATCAGCCGCCCTGTCGCAGGTGGCCCCGAGTCAGGTGACGCCGCAGACTTTGCGGCCGGCGGCACCGCCTGTGCCGAACGACCTGCCGGTGCCGGCACGCGTCCCATTACAGGCACCCCCTGGCTCGCAGAACTTGGGTTTCATTGTCGGGCGCGTCGCGATCAAGGGAGGCTTTCCCGAGTTCGACATCGAGACAAACGCTCTCATCCATACCGTCAAGGGACACCGTGTCACCGTCGCGCAGATCTATGAGTTCGCCAATGCGTTGGAACAAATTTACGCCCGCGCCGGCTACGTGCTGGTGCGGGTAACCGTACCACCACAAAAACTGAATGACGGTGGTGCCGTTCGGATTGTCATCGTCGACGGCTTTGTCGAGAAGGTGCAAGTCGATCATGTGCCGGAACGTGTGCGAGAGCTGGTCTCCGCGCGCATGAGCTCGCTTGTCGGCCGCCGGCACGTCAAGCTCGGCGAAATAGAGCGGCGCCTGTTGATCGCAGGCGATGTGCCAGGCCTTCGCCTGAAGAGCACGCTCGCGCGTGGCGAAGAGCTCGGCGGCACGCTGCTGGTGCTCGAGGGCACCCATCGGCTGGTTACCGCGACAGCCAATATTGATAACCGACTGCCATCTTCGCTGGGAAGTTGGAGTTACGGGACCAGCGTCGCGCTCAATTCCGCCTTCGGCCTTGGCGAGCAGTTCTATGTCTCGGCACAAGCGAGCGGAGACCCGGCGTTGATTTTCGATTCCATCTCACCTTTGCGCGTCCTCGCCGCGGGCGCCGTCTTTCCGCTCGGCACCGACGGCTGGATTTTGAATCCGGAGTACACCAATTCACGCAGCCAACCCCTGCCAGGGAGTGGCGCGCTTGCAAACATCGGTCAGTTCGAGCGCTTTGCACTGCGGTCGTCCTATCCCGTGATCCGCACACGGACAGAGACTCTAAGCGTTAGCGCTGCATTCGAATATATTAGCCAGGCCGTCGCCCTGCCGCTGTATTCAACCGATCTCAACAGGGACCGCTACGGCGTGCTTCGCGCTGGCGCCGCGTACGAAGCCGGCCTGCCATGGTGGGGTGCAGCGCTGCAGACCTCGGCTACTTTTTCACAAGGCACTGGCGGGCGCGACAGCGCCGATGCGCTCGCCTCCAGCATCCCGCTGTCGCGGCAGGGTGCCAGCCCGCTTTTTTCAAAAGCGATTTTCGATGCGCGTGTTACTCAGCCGCTGGCCAACGAGTTCCGGATGGAATTTATCGGGGGGGCTCAAACGTCGTTCGGAAATCCGCTTCTTGTGTCAGAACAGTTCTCACTTGACGGACCGCAAGCCGTCTCTGCCTATCCAAGCGGCACGTTGAACGTCGATGAAGGCGGCACCTTGCGGGCCGAACTGATCAGATCTTTCGCCGCCATCGGTACCGACGTTCCAGTGATTCTATCACCCTACGGTTTCGGCGTTTTCGGCGTCGGCCGGTTGGTCGAGCCGACTATCGTTGAACTTGCCGTTATTCGCAGCGGCGCCATCGGCGCCGGCGTGCGCAGCAGCATCGATATTCCCGGCGGATATCAAGGCATCGCAGTTCGGCTGGAAGTTGCCCGACAATTCTCCAACTTGCCCAACCTGCCCCATTCCTGGCGAGGCCAGCTCGTCATGGGCTTTCGGTTTTGAAAGCGGGAGTCTGTTTCGGTTCTTCGACAAAGGCGACGACGAGAAGGTCATAAGCCTCGAGCAGTCGAGAAGGAAAATCTCCGTATCGTTACCGGTATCCCGTATCTTTACTGGTATCCGTTTCATCGGCACTCCCATTAAGAGTATCGTGCGCAATCTTTGCACGAGCGCCCGATCGAACGTCACAAATTCGGCCCCGCGCAGTTGCCTCGATAATGAACACCGCACTCGGTGTTGTGCATCACGCACCCGACATTCGCATGATGGCAGATGCCTCGCCCCAAGGGCGGAGGCATCGATCACGTTCGGCGTTAGCGGGGCTGCAAGATTACGATGCTCGAAAGGACCGGCATGTTTTGCGCCATCTGCTTTGCTCGATCGCTTACGGCCCTCTCGCGCTCGCATTAGGCGCAGCGACGCCCGTTGTTGCGGGAAGTGTCCTGCCGCAAGGCGGTTCCGTCGTCAGCGGCAGCGCGACAATCGGAGCGCCTGCGAACAACGCGCTGACGATCACCCAAAGTTCACCTAACGCCGTCATCAATTGGAGCTCGTTTTCCGTCGGCCAGCCGAACACGGTCACGTTCAATCAGCCAAGTTCAAGCTCGGCCATCCTCAATCGCGTTACCGGCAACACGCCTTCTTCTATCGCCGGAACCATTCGGGCCAACGGGGAAGTCTACCTCGTCAATCCGAATGGCATCGCGATCACGCCGAGTGGAACGGTCAATGTCGGCGGCGGTTTTGTCGCCTCGACGCTCGGTATCAGCAACGGCGACTTCATGGCCGGCAAACGGAGGTTTTTGGGCAATGGAAGCTCGGCCGCGGTCAGCAATGCCGGCAGCATCAACGTCGGCCGTGGTGGCTTCGTCGCCCTGCTTGGCGGCACGATCTCGAACGAGGGCACGATCAAGGTGCCGCTCGGCAAGGTCGGCCTCGCTTCGGGTGAACGGGTCACGCTCGACCTCGCAGGCGACGGTTTCATGCAAGTGGCGATACCCTCTGCCGCCACGACCGGCAACCACAAGGCGCTGGTCGACGTCTCCGGACGGATTTCCGCGGCCGGCGGCTCGATAGAACTCAAGGCAGCGACGGTCAAACAAGCGATCCGCGACGCGGTGAACGTATCGGGCACACTTTCCGCCCGCTCCGTTTCGGGGCGCTCAGGCGCCATCGTGCTCGGCGGTGGCGCGGGCGGTAATGTCAGGGTCGCGGGCCGGCTCATTGCATCGGCGGGCCGGAAAGCCAGGGCCACGAATGGCGGCGCCATCACGGTCACGGGCCATGACGTCACCATCGCCGACAATGCCAGCATCAAGGCAATCAGCAAGAACGGCAACGGCGGTGCGATCAGCGTCACCGGCGCGACAGTGACAGTCGGCGTCGCGGCGCTGGATGCTTCCGGTGCTGGCGGAGGCGGGACCATCCTGATCGGTGGCGGTCAGCACGGCACGGGACCTCTCGCCCATGCTGAAACGGTCAGCCTCTCATCGGGAGCGACCCTCAGGGCGGATGCGACACAAAACGGAAACGGCGGCACGATTGTCGTGTGGTCGGACGGGGTGACCGCCGTCAAGGGTCTGCTCGGCGCCAGTGGCGCCGGCTTGGGAAACGGCGGCACGATCGAAACGTCCGGCCACAAGCTTGACGTGACCGGCATCGCGATAAACGCCTCGGCACCGCACGGTGCCGCAGGAACCTGGCTGCTCGATCCCACAGACTTGACGGTCAGCAACGCCACCACGACTGCAGCGCAGTCCCCGGCCGGCACATGGACCTCGAATTCCGGCGGCAGCATCGTGCTCAACACCGATGTCGACACTGCGTTGAATGCCGGCACTAACGTTGTGCTGCAAACCAGCAGCACGGCCGGTGCAGGACTGGGCAATTTGAACGTCAATGCCCCGATTGCGTGGAACGCCAACACCACGCTCACGCTCACCGCCTCGAACAACATCAATATCAACGCCAACATCACGGCGACCGGCGGCGCGGCCGGGCTGGTCATCAATCCCAACGCTGCGATCGGGGTCGTGCCGGCAAGCGGTTCCGGCGTGTTCAACCTCAACAACGCGTCCGTGACTTTGTCGGGAGCAAATCCCAGCCTTTCCATCGGTGGCATCGTCTATACCGTGATCAACAGCCTGGGTACGGCGCCGGACGCGACGACCCCGCCGGCGACCCCGACGCTGCAGGGAGTGGCTTCAGCTAATTTGGCGGGGCATTACGCACTCGGCAGTGACATCGACGCCGCCACCACGGCGTCCTGGAATGGCAACACGGGTTTTACACCGATCGGAACGGTCGGTGTGCCATTCAACGGCACGTTCGACGGACTTGGGCATTCCATCGCCAATCTCACCGTCAATCGACCTGCAACTGCCGATGTCGGTCTATTTGGATCTACGGACACGGCCGCCAAGATTCGAGACGTGGGCCTGGTCGGCGGAAGCGTGACCGGCCTCAGCAGCGCCGGTGGCTTGGTCGGAAGCAATACCGGCACGATTATCAATAGCTTCAACACAGGAACCGTGAGCGGTGGAAGCAGCCTCGGCGGATTGATGGGCAGCAACACCGGCGCGGTGAGCTTCAGCTACGCCACCGGCAACGTGAACGGCACCAGTAGCCTCGGTGGGCTAATGGGAAGCAACACCGGCACGGTTACCAACAGCTACGCTACTGGCAACGTCACGGGGACCAGTAGCCTCGGCGGACTGATGGGGAGCAGCACAACTGGCCTCGTCAGCAACAGCTACGCCACCGGCAACGTCAGCGGCACCAGTAGCGTCGGTGGCCTGATGGGCAGCAGCACGGGCCCTGTTACTGATACTTATGCAACGGGCACCGTAAACGGCACGACCAGCGTCGGCGGTCTGATGGGTAGCAGCTCGGGACCCGTCACCAGCAGCTACGCATCGGGACAACCGGAGTTCCCGCTCGGCACCGGACTGACCAGCGTCCAGATGAAGCAATCGGTCAATTTCAACTCATGGGACTTCACCAATACCTGGACCATCTACAACGGTCTCACCAACCCGCTGCTGCGGTCTTTCATGACACCTCTCACGGTGACGGCCAACAACGCCGCCAAGACCTATGATGGGCAGGCGTTTTCTGGCGGAAACGGCGTGACTTATTCAAGCCCCCCGAACGGTAACGTGCTCGGCACAGTCAATTACGGCGGCACTTCGCAAGGTGCCGTAAACGTCGGGGGTTACGTCATTGCACCAGGCGGACTGTATTCCAATCAACAGGGCTACATCATTAGCTATGGCAGCGGCGGTCTGACCGTCACCGCGGCGCCGCTCATAATCACTGCGAATGCACAATCGCGCCTCTATGGTGCCGCTAATCCGGCGCTGACCTATGTCAGCTCCGGACTCGTCAATGGCGACACGCTTTCGGGCGGTCTCGCCACCACGGCCACCACGACCTCCAATGTCGGCGCTTATGGAATCACGCAAGGCAGCCTCAGCGCCACTTCGAATTATGCGCTGAGCTATGTCGGCGCGAACCTGAGCGTCACCGCGGCGCCGCTCACCGTCACCGCCAATGCACAGTCGCGGCTCTACGGCGCCGCCAACCCGGCGCTGACCTATGTCAGCTCCGGCATGCTGAACGGTGACACGCTTTCGGGTGGCCTCGCTACCACCGCGACAACAACCTCGAACGTCGGGGCCTATGGAATTACCCAGGGCACGCTCGCCAATTCAAATTACGCCATCTCCTATGCGGGAGCCAATCTCAGCGTCACGGTCGCGCCGCTCACCGTCACCGCCGACGCGCAGTCGCGGCTCTATGGCGCAGTCAACCCGGCGCTGACCTATGTCAGCTCTGGCCTGTCGAACGGCGATACGCTCTCGGGAAGTCTCGCCACCACTGCGACCACGACGTCCAACGTCGGCGCTTATGGAATCACGCAAGGCAGCCTCAGCGCCACTTCGAATTATGCGCTGAGCTATGTTGGCGCTAATCTCAGCGTCACGGCGGCGCCGCTCACCGTCAGCGCCAACGCGCAGTCGCGGCTCTACGGCGCCGCCAATCCCGCACTGACCTATCTGAGTTCTGGGCTCGTCAACGGTGACACTCTTTCGGGCGGCCTCGCCACCACGGCCATTGCGACCTCCAACGTCGGCGCTTATGGGATCACGCAAGGTAACCTCGCCGCCACTTCGAATTACGCGCTGAGCTATATCGGCGCCAACCTTAACGTCACGGTGGCGCCGCTTACCGTCACCGCCAATGCGCAGTCCCGACTCTACGGCGCTGCCAATCCGGCGCTGACCTATGTCAGCTCCGGCCTGCTGAACGGCGACACGCTCGCCGGCGGCCTCGCCACCATCGCCACCACGGCTTCGAGTGTTGGTGCCTATGGGATCACCCAAGGCACGCTCACCGCCACCTCGAATTATGCGCTGAGCTATGCCGGCGCCAACCTCAGCGTCACGGCAGCGCCGCTCACGGTCACTGCCGATGTACAGAGTAGAATCTACGGCAGTGCCAATCCGACCCTGAGTTATACGAGTTCTGGACTCCTGAACGGCGACACGCTCTCAGGCCTGCTTACCACTCCCGCGACCACCACCTCGAACGTAGGCTCCTACGGAATCACGCAAGGCAGCCTTGCCGCCACTTCGAATTATACGCTGAGCTATGTCGGCGCCAATCTCGCCGTCACCGCGGCGCCGCTCACGGTCAATGCGAACACGCAGTCGCGGCTTTATGGCGCGGTCAACCCGGCGCTAACCTATCTGAGCTCTGGACTCGTCAATGGCGACTCGCTTTCGGGAAGCCTCGCCACCACGGCCACCACGACCTCCAACGTCGGCGCCTATGGAATCACCCAAGGCAACCTCGCCGCCACTTCGAACTACGCGCTGAGCTACGTCGGCGCCAATCTTAACGTCACGGCGGCGCCGCTTACCGTCACCGCCAATGCGCAGTCCCGGCTCTACGGCGCGACGAACCCGGCGCTGACCTATGTCAGCTCCGGGCTCATCAATAGCGACACGCTTTCGGGCGTCCTCACTACCACCGCGACCCCAGTCTCGAACGTCGGCGGCTATGGAATCACCCAGGGTAGCCTCGCCAACTCGAACTACGCCATCTCCTATCTTGGTGCGAATCTGACCGTGACGCCGGCACCGCTTGCGGTTACTGCCGATGCGCAACATCGGCCTTATGGCGCCGCCAACCCGGCACTGACCTATCGGAGTTCCGGGCTGGTCAACGGCGACGCGCTCAGCGGCGGCCTCGCCACCGCTGCAACAAACACCTCGAACGTCGGCACCTACGTGATTACGCAGGGCAGCCTCGCCGCATCCTCGAACTACGTGCTGAGCTATAACGGAGCCAACCTCAGCGTCACGGCGGCGCCGCTCGTTGTCGCTTCGGTCGCCCCATCTCCGGTGTTCCCCAGCTATTTCACTCCGATCGATCTCGTTGAAAATAATAAGAATGAGGATGGTTTCACGCTGCTCGATTGCCGTCGCTCGGAACCGTTTGGCGCATCACTACTGGATAAAGCATGCACAAATCGAAACGACTGATGCAAAAGTGGCGCGGCGCTGCCAGTATGACCAGCATCATTCGGAAGAAAATCTCGTCCTCTCCGCAGAAAGACCAATCAAGAAGCGTGGATGGCAATCGAAGGGAGTTTCGCGGCCAGGAGATGCTCGGTGCTGGACATCTCCGAAGGCGGCGCGAAAATCAAGATCGACGACCCAACGTTCGTTAGGCCCATGTTTCAACTTAAATTCTCTCGCGCGGACCAAGGTAGGCGTTGCAAGGTTTCATGGCGAAAAGGTCTCGTGATAGGCGTCGAGTTCTTTTGACCCCACATGAACAGCGTAGCGGATTTTTGCACGGAAGCGC
>JAQGKC010000335.1 GCA_028290305.1 Bradyrhizobium sp. | reverse complement strand
AACGCCTTGCAGAATTCCATGATGTTGAGGCCGCGCTGACCAAGCGCGGGTCCGATCGGGGGCGAAGGGTTCGCCGCACCGGCCGGCACCTGCAATTTCAGGTATCCGGTCACTTTCTTTGCCATTTATCACTCCTGTTGTGCCGACCGAAATCGGCTGTTTCAGGTTCGTGGTTCGGATGAAGACGATTGGCTATCGCCTTGTCCTCCCACGGCCTTTTTCGCGAAGACCCGCTTCGCACCTTGATCGATCAGACCTTCTCGACCTGACCGAATTCCAGTTCGACCGGCGTGGCTCGCCCGAAGATCGACACCGCGACCTTCACGCGCGAGCGCGCCTCGTCGATTTCCTCGACCACACCCGAGAACGACGCGAACGGCCCATCGGCCACCCGCACATTCTCGCCGATCTCGAACGACACCGACGCCTTCGGGCGTTCGACGCCTTCCTGCACCTGATGCAGGATCCGCATCGCTTCGGCTTCCGAGATCGGCATCGGCTTGTTTTCCGCGCCGAGGAAGCCCGTCACCTTCGGGGTATTCTTGATCAGATGGAAGGCCTCGTCGGTCAACTTCATCTTGACCAGGACATAGCCCGGGAAAAACTTGCGCTCGGCGTCGATCTTGCGGCCGCGGCGCACCTCGGTGACCTTTTCGGTCGGCACCAGCACCTGCTCGAACAGTTCTTCAAGCCCGCGCTGCTTCGACTGCTCGCGGATCGACTCCGCGACCTTCTTTTCGAAGTTCGAATAGGCGTGAACGATATACCAGCGCTTGTCCATCGTTTGAGTTCCGGCGCTTGTCATTAATGGATGCCGAGCAAAAAGGTGACGAGATAACGGCTGATCTGATCCGCGGCGAAAAAGAAGATTGAGGCCAACGCAACCATCACGAACACCATGATCGTGGTGATCGTCGTCTCGCGGCGGGTCGGCCAGGTGACCTTGGCGGTCTCCGAGCGCACTTCCTGCAGGAATTTGAACGGGCTGAAAGCCATCGCCTGATATCCGCGTCCGTCGTGAGACGATTGTAGGTTTTAAGGAATCCGAACAGCCCTCTAGCGCCCAGCCCTCTCTCGAAGGATGAGCCGGCAAGCGGGCTCGATTGTTCGGGGGAATTCAAAGCCGCGCCGGATATCCGTCAAAACGGGCCGGCAGCAGGTGAAGGGTATCTACTGCGGGTGAGGCCAAAGGTCAAGGCAGGCGGGAACTGCCGCCTGGGTTGAGAAACGGCCCCAGCGCCGGGAGCGCCGAGGCCGCCAACTCGCTCTGGTGCTAACTCGCTCTAGCGATGACCGTGGCCTCCGCCCGGCCGTCCACCACCCGGCCGGCCCCCGCCTGGATGACCTCCCCCCGGATGGCCTCCGCCGGGTCTTCCGATACCCGGCCTTCCAATGCCGGGACGTCCGCCCGGGCGCCCACCGATTCCCACGCGGCCAGGTCCGCCACGGTGCCAACCGCGCCATCCCGCACCGCCGCCCCAGCCCAGGCCGCGTCGGAACGCGTAACCGCACCAATAGAAGCCGGGACCACGCCAGCCGGCGTCGTACCAGCAGTAGTTTCGACCGCCGAAGATGAACTGGGCCTGTTCCACATCACTGGGAATTGCCGTCGGCGTGAAGCGATCGACCGGCAAAGCGTTGGCTTGCCCAATTGCGCCCAGCAGGGCGAGCGCAACCGACGTTGCGGTGGCGTAGATCCAAGGTCGCATGAAGTTCTCCGTTTATTTTTGATTGAGGCCGGATGGCGTGGGCGGGCAGCTTCGCGATTGATCATCCACCGGAATCAGACCGGTCAAAAATCAATGGTTTAGCTGGCAGGGGCGGCAGGGCTCGAACCTGCGACAACCGGTTTTGGAGACCGGTACTCTACCAACTGAGCTACACCCCTACGAGAACCAGGCGTCGCCGCCGATCCGCGCCGTTTCAAGCATAGGCAACGCCCCGATTGCAAGGGCGAAGCGGTTAACAGCGCCTGACCTGGTCATAACGGCCCGCACCACAACTAGCGCCCAAGTACGGCAACAAACCGGCGGGTGCCTTGCGGCAAACGCCCTGTTCAAGCCCAGAGTTCTGCGCCAGACTTCTCCGCATCCGCCAATGCCCATCCGGCAAACGATAAGAGTAAACGGGAGAGACCATGACCGCGCAAATCGCCACCGGAAAACCCGCCGCCATCCCGCAGACACCTTCGCTGCCTCAGACAAAACCGGAAGCGCTAGGGCTCTCGTCCGTTCCGCTGCAGCGGATGTCGGATGCGTTCAAGCGCGACATCGACAAGGGAACCACGCCGGGCCTGACCGTGATGGTCGCGCGCCGCGGTCAGATCGGCTGGTTCGAGGCGCTTGGCCGGCAGAGCCCGACGGCCGCCGCGCCGATGGCCCACGATACGATCTTCCGCATCTTCTCGATGACCAAGCCGATCGTCTCGATCGGCATCATGATGCTGCTGGAAGATGGCCATTTCCTGCTCAACGACCCCATCGCAAAATACATTCCGGAATTTTCGAACCAGAAAGTCGGCGTTGAAAACGACGGCAAGCTCGAACTCGTGCCGCTGGCGCGGCCGATCACGATCCAGGACCTGCTGCGGCACACCTCGGGCATTACCTATGACCACACCGGCAATAGCCTGGTGCAGCAGCTGTATCAGCAGTCGCGGCTGCGCAGCCGCAAGATCAGCAATGCCGAACATGCTGAGATCGTCGCCAGCCTGCCGCTGGTGTGCCAGCCGGGAGCGGAATGGAATTACAGCCGCTCCACCGACATTCTCGGCCGCATCATCGAAGTTGTCTCCGGCAAAACGCTGAGCGCGTTCCTGACTGAACGCATTCTCGCGCCCTTGCAAATGGCCGAGACCGCGTTTCACACCGGCGTCGAGAACGCCGACCGTCTCGCCGAGCCATTCCCGACCGATCCCTGGACCGGCGAGAAAGTGCAGCTCTAGCCGGTGATGGAATCCGGCGGCGGCGGCCTGGTTTCGACCACGATGGACTACGCGCGGTTCTGCCAGATGCTGCTCAATGGCGGCACACTCGACGGCAACAGGATCATCGGCCACAAGACGCTGGAATTGATGGCCTCCGATCACCTCGCCCCAAACGTCAGGGTTCAGGGCACGCTCGTGCCGCCCGGCCACAGCTTCGGTCTCGGTTTCGCAGTGCGAACCCATCAAGGCATAGCGCCGTTCGCGGGATCGGTTGGTCAGTTCTTCTGGAGCGGAATGGCCGGGACGTTCTTCTGGATCGATCCGAAGGAAGATCTGTTCGCCGTGATGATGCAGCAGGGACCCGGCCAGCGCGAATATTTCCGCTCCCTGGTGCGCAGCATGGTGTATGCGGCGGTGGAGTGAGGGGTCGATGTCATTCCGGGGCGCGCATCAGCGCGAACCTCAGATGTGCAATTGCACATCGGGGAATCTCGCGCGCTGATCACCTCCAGATTCCGGGTTCAGCCCTGCGGGCTGCCCCGGAATGACGGACTGAGCCCTCAGCTAATCGTCGCGCCGCCGTCGATGACGATGGTCTGCCCCGTCATGAACGTCCCCGCGCCTGAGGCCAGAAACACCGCGGCGCCGGCAATTTCGTCGGGCTCGCCGATCCGCAGCAGCGGCGAGCGCGCGGTGGACGCTTTCAGCGTTTCCAGATTTTCCCACAAGGCCCTCGCGAAATCGGTCTTGATCAGGCCGGGCGCGATGCAGTTCACGCGGATGTTGTGCTTGCCGTATTCACAGGCCAGGTTGCGCGCGAGCTGCATGTCGGCGGCTTTCGAAATCGCGTAGCTGCCCAGAACCGTCGAACCCTTGAGGCCGCCGATCGACGAGATGATGGTGATCGAACCATCCTTGCGTTCGATCATCTGCGGCGCCACCAGCGCGATCAGCCAGTGATTGGCGACAATGTTGTTGTCCAGGATCTTGCGAAACTGGTCGTCGGAGATTCCGGCCTGCGGGCCGTAGTACGGATTTGATGCGGCGTTGCAGACCAGCGTGTCGATCGTGCCGAACACGCGATTGGTTTCCTCGACGAGATTTTTCAGATCATCCTTGGTCGAGATATTCGCGGCCACCGCGAGGGCGACCTGCTTGCCGGCCTTGTCGTTGATCGCCTTCGCCACTTCGTCGCAAACCTGCTGCTTGCGTGACGAGATCACCACCCTGGCGCCGTGCTCGGCCATCCGCTCGGCGATGGCGCGGCCGATGCCGCGCGAGGAACCGGTGATGACGGCGACTTTTCCCGACATATCAAACAAGGTCATGTCTCACTCTCCCAAATATTGATCCGGCGGCGGATGCACCGGTTTTTCATTTTCAACTCAAGCTAAGCAGCCTTCTCCCCATTCAACAACCGAAGCGGCATATTCATGCGAGTTTCGTCTCCGGCACCACTTCCGGTCCCGCCGGCTGATGCATCGCGGCGTGCGAGGCATCGGCGATCCATGGCTGCTGGTTAACCATCGGAATTCGCCAGCCGCTATGGCCGGCGCTTGCAAGATGATCGAGCCGCGTCACCGAGCAATTGTCGATGGTGAACGCGAGTCCCCTCTCCGGCTGGTTGCCCAGCGCAAGGCCGACCGCCGCCTTGATCGTTCCGCCATGCGCCACTGCGATGATGTCCTTGCCGGCATGCTCGACATTGATCCGATCGATCGCGCCGCGAACGCGATTGTAGAGATCCATGAAACTCTCGCCGCCCGGCGCCGGATCGTCGATCGGCGCAAACCAGTAGCTGCCGACTTCGATCGGCCGGCTCGCAAAGAAAGCGGCCCGGTTCAACCCCTGCCATTCGCCGAGATGCTGCTCGGCCAATGCCGCCTCTTGCTGCATTGTCGGCGGCTTGGGAAATCCCGCGGCCCAGATCGCATCGGCGGTTTGATGGGTCCGTTTCAGATTGCTTGCGAACCAGACTGCGTCGCGCGGCAGGATTTTTCCTACCGCCTCGAATACCACGCGATCGCTGGTATCGCAGCCGAGGTCCTTCTGTCCATAAATGCAGCCGCCATCCTCGCGGACCGGTGCGTGACGCACCCACCACCACCTTGTCGCGACCACGCCTGCGGGAACGGAATGCTGCACGACGAATGGCTTGTCTGGATTGGACATCGCAATGACCCTTCAATACTGTTGCGTGTCCTACGTCAGAGTACACATCGCCTCAAGTGACTTTGGCGTTTGAAATCTTGTTTGAAATTCCGCAAGGCGGCAAGCGCCGAAATAAAGTGCAAAGGGAGAAACTTATGGGCCGCCTCGAAGGCAAATCCGTCATCATCACCGGCGCCGGCAGCGGCATCGGGCGCGCCGCGTCGCTGCTGTTCACCAAGGAAGGCGCCAGACTGATCGCGGTCGACCGCACCGAAGGCGTCAAGGAAACGGTCGAGCAGGTGCGCAAGGCCGGCGGTACCGCGGAGGCCGTGATGGCCGATGCCGGCTCGGAAAAAGACGTGATCGCCTTCATCGACAAGGCGGTGTCTGCCTACGGACGGCTCGACGCGATCTGGGCCAATGCCGGTATCAGCGGCGGGCTGGTACCGCTCGCCGAGCAGACCGTGGAACACTGGCAGGAAATCCTGCGCATCAACCTGATCGGTCCGTTTCTGGCGATCAAATATGCCATGCCGCACATGATCAAACAGAAATACGGTTCGATCGTCTGCACCGCGTCGGTCGCGGGCCTGAAGTCCGGCGCCAGCGGTCACCCCTATGCGGCGAGCAAGGCCGGCGTGATCAGCCTGGTGCAGACCACGGCCTATTCGCTCTCGGGCACCGGCGTGCGGATCAATGCGGTATGTCCGGGGCTGATCGAGACCGGCATGACCAAGCCGGTGTTCGACCGCGCCAAGGAACGCGGCACCGCCGACAAGATTGGCCAGCTCAATCCACTGAAGCGCGCCGGACAGCCGCACGAACTCGCGACGATGGGATTATTTCTCGCCAGCGACGAGGCATCGTACGTCAATGGACAGGCGTTCCCAGTCGATGGCGGCCTCACTGCATCGTTGCCGTATGCGGGAAAGCCGATTTAGAAAAAAATATCGCCCGTCATTCCGGGGCGTGAGCGAAGCGAGCGAGAACGGAATCCATAACCACTGCAGGGAATATGGATTCCGGGCCTGCGCATCCAAGTCGGCTGTTGCCGACTTGGACAATGATATTGCCGAACTCGGGTAAACCCGAGTTCGGGTGGCGCATCCCGGAATGACGCAGAGTAACGGTCACGCCAACAAAAAAGGCGCGACCATAAGATCGCGCCCCTCACTACTTTGCCCCCGCCTTCTGCGCGTATTCCCACGAGGCCTTCGACAGCGGCACGGTGCGTTTTGCCGACTCGATGGCTTTCGCGTTGGCTGCGGTGCCGTCGCGAATGCGGCCCGCGATACCCTGCGTGATGCCCGCGAGCCGGAACAGGTTGTAAGAGAAGTACCAGTTGAGATCCGGAACGGCGCTGCCGGTGACGTTGCAATAGATTTGCGCCGCCTCTTCCATGCTCGGAATATTGAGCGCCTTCAGGTCTGCTCCGGCGAGGCCGGGCATGGTCCATTGCATCAGCAGATAGGTGAAGTCCGCCATGGGATCGCCTGTTGTCGACAGCTCCCAATCCAGCACCGCCTTCACGCGCGGTTCCGTGGCGTGGAAAATCATGTTGTCGAGGCGATAGTCGCCGTGCACTATCGAGACGCGCTCCTGCTGCGGCACCGTGCGTGGTAGCCACTCAATCAGTTTTTCGACTTCCGGAATGTGTTGCGTCTCTGAAGCGCGATACTGCTTGGTCCAGCGATCGACCTGACGCGCGAAATAATTTCCCGGCTTGCCGAAATCGCCGAGACCGATTGCCTGCGGATCGTAGGTATGCAATTTCGCAAGCGTCTCGATCTTGCTGGTGAAAATCGCGCGGCGCGCGTCCGGTGTCTGGCTCGGAAGCGTGGGATCCCAGAATACCCGGCCCTCCTCCATCGACATGATGTAGAACGCCGAGCCAATCACCGCATCATCGGTGCACAGCGCATAGGCCTTGGCGACCGGGAAACCCTGCTTGCTGAGCGCGGCGATGACCTTGAATTCGCGATCGACCGCATGCGCCGACGGCAGCAATTTGCCGAACGGCTTGCGCCGCATCACATAGGATCGACCAGGGGTATCGAGCCGGTAGGTCGGATTCGACTGACCGCCCTTGAACTGCAGGACGGTCAGCGGTCCCCGATAGCCTTCGACGTTTTCGCGCATCCAGCCATCGAGCCGCGCTTCATCGATCCGATGCCGCTCCTCGACAGGCTTGGTGCCCGAAAACTCTTCGTCTTTCCTGACGCCGTCGGCCACGGTGACGCTCCCCTGGATTTCTTGGAGAGCGCCAATCGTGGGCTCCCGTTAGTGCGTAGTGGAAGCGTTTGCATACTTCCGAAGTTCAAGTCTGGCAATGGCGCGGTTATGGACCTCGTCCGGGCCGTCCGCCAGCCGCATCGTGCGCATCGAGGCATAGTCTCGCGCCAGACCAGCATCATCGGAGACGCCGGCGGCGCCGAACGCCTGAATGGCGTGGTCGATGATCTTCAGCGCCATGTTGGGCGCCGCCACCTTGATCATGGCGATCTCGAGCTGCGCGGTCTTGTTGCCGACCTTGTCCATCATGTCGGCGGCCTTCAGGCACAGCAGGCGGT
>JAQGKC010000333.1 GCA_028290305.1 Bradyrhizobium sp. | reverse complement strand
GCAGTTGTTTGTACAACGCGTGGCGGCGAGAGCGGGAAGCTTTGTTCTCACCGATGAGGAGGCGCCGTTTGTCGCGGAAATGTGCCGAAAGCTGGATGGTATACCACTAGCAATCGAGTTGGCGGCGGGTCAGGTGGCCGCACTCGGCATCAAGAACACGGCTGCTCGGCTGGAACTGCTGAGACTAAGCCATCGGACGGCCGTTCCCAGACACCGGACCCTGAAGGCCACATTGGATTGGAGCTACAATCTGCTGTCTGACGCAGAGAGAATTGTTTTTCGGCGCATTGCTCCTTTCGTTGGCCATTTCACCCTTGAGGGCACGCAACGCATCGCTGCCGAACCCGATTCAGGCAGTTCGGAGATTGCCGATGCTATTGCCGGTCTGTTTGAAAAGTCATTGTTGGCAACTCGGCTTTGTCGGGGACAGCCACAGTATCGTTTGCTAAACACGACGCGCGCATATGCACTTGGAAAATTGGAAGAGCATGGCGAAGCCGACTTAATTTCTGTAAGGCACGCCGAATATGTCGCTGAACAACTTGAATCGGAGAGAACAAACCTTTCGGCTCTGACAAAGGCCGAAAGATTCGCAATCTACTCCTGCCAACTAAGTAACGTCCGTGCGGCGCTCGAATGGAGCTTTGGACCACACGGCGATGACGAGACAGCGACGAGACTGGCCGCCGCTTCTACGCGGGTGTTTCTGGAGCTATCACTACTCATCGAATGCCAGGCATGGGCAGAACGCGCGATGACGCGTCTTGGCAATCCGTATCAAAACTCTCGCCACGCAATGGAAATCTCTGCAGCACTAGCGTTGGCCTTGATGCATACTGAAGGTAACGATCAACGCGTCCGGACGGCTTTTGCCAGCGCGCTAGAGATTGCGATCGATCAGGGAGATATCGCCCACGAGCTGAGGATTTTAAGCGGACTCTTCATGTATTCGCATTGGACCATGGACATTCGGGGTGCGACCGACATCGCCGTCCGGAGCAAGACATTGGCCTTGAAGACGGGGGATCCCGGCAACATGGCGCTGGCGGAGCCGGCGATCGGAATGGCGCTCTATTCGGCTCGCGCCATCCTGCACGGCCGTGGCGGGGACGTCTGGGAAATGGTGAAGGAGAATTTCCTCTAGTCGAGGCGTTGTCTTCCCCAGTGAAGGGGCGCAGAGTCTACGCCAACGCTGGATTATTTTTGGTGAGTTTGTGGTGAGTTTGTCGCTGACTCAAATTTCGGAGATGGAGCTAAGTATTTGATTTTATGGCGCACCCGACACGATTCGAACGTGTGACCTTTGCCTTCGGAGGATTACAAAATTGGCACTACGCAGCCAGCCAATCGCGAGCTGAAAACGATCTAACCGGGCTAGCCGGCGCGGTGCACCACACATTGTGACGCATACCATCTTCATCCAAAGCCGATGAATCAACAAACGGGGTGGGGGACGGCAGCCCAAATTGGAATCGAGTGCGGGGGTTTGTTCATTGCAGTTTACCCGTTGTGGAGTCAAATGAGGCGGGATTGGCGGCTGCTTTACACTCAAATCGAGTGTCTCAAGCCGTTGGTAGCGGTGGCCATGCAAGAGGACCTCGGAGATGTTCGACGGCGTAACTCGCGCGCAAGACATCGACGTCTGCAAAGCGGCGACCAACGATCTGTACACCGATCGGCAAGCCTTGCGCACTCAATCCCGTTGGCATCGAAGCAGCGGGCAAGCCGGTTTGGTTGCACCATGACGTCAGACCCGGCACGATCGGCGAACTGTTGGGTGGCGTTTCGGGCGCAAAGATGGGCGATACGGGACAAAGTAAAAGGTCGTAGCGCGAAAAGAATGCGTTGATCTCTCGGCCTACATCGGCTCGAGCGGCG
Source organism: Bradyrhizobium sp. (assembly GCA_028290305.1). Next base: position 66,843 of record JAQGKC010000333.1, on the reverse strand, counting down.
GTTGCTTCGAGAAAGGCATGTTTCGGTATGCTCTCACCGAAATCAGCCAGTTCAAGCAGACCAGGATCGAAGGATGCACGCTTTTCGCCGAATTTTCGCACGACCAGGGCACAATAGGATGCCCACATCGTGCGGTGAATCGCCTGACATGTCGCCACGGCAGGTGGATCGGTATCTACGATCGTTGCTCCCAGTCCGCGCAACAACTCGGCGGCTTCGCTGATAGCTTTCGTGATTTCAGGCTCAACCGCGAGATCTCGCAAACCAAGGTTAAAGCTCACAGCAATCGTCATGCCTGCAACGCCGCTAAGTACATCCGACCGAAAGTCGATGGTTTCCAGCGGTAGAGAGTACCAGTCGCGGCTGTCGGGACGGCTAATCTCCTGCATCATCAGGGCGGCGTCCATCACAGTTCGCGTCATGGGACCGACATGACTGAGCGGCGCGAACGCGCCGCGCGGATAATGTGGAACACGCCCAAAACTCGGCTTGAAACCATAGATGCCCGACCATGACGCCGGCACGCGAATGGATCCGCCGCCGTCCGTGCCCAGCGCTAAGGGACCAAAACCCGCCGCTACCGCGGCGGCAGCGCCACCACTAGATCCGCCCGGCGAACGCTCGAAATTCCAGGGGTTCACGGTGACGCCAGTTAAAGGACTTTCAGTCGTCACTTTGTAAGCGAAGTCCGGCATCGTCGTCTTGCCGAGGATGATGGCGCCAGCCTCCCTTAGTCTCGCGACCGCCGGACTATCCGAGTGGAAAGAGGTCGCTCGATCCACCGCGAGCGAGCCGAACAAAGTGGGCGTACCTTCGGCCCGCAGATTGTCTTTGACCGATACCGGTACCCCGTCGATCGCGCTTAACGATCGTCCCGAGCGCCACCGCTCTTCCGATCGGCGCGCCTGCCGCATGACGCTATCCGTATCCACAAAACAGAAGGCGTTGAGCACGGGGTCGAGTGCTGAAAGGCGATCCAAAATCACGCGGCTGGCTTCGACGGGTGAGATTTGGTCAAGGCGGAACGCCTCCGATAGCTGGACGGCGGAAAATGCCCAAAGCTCAGTCGGAAGACAGTGCTCGTCGATGGCATATGGCGTTGCGGCATTCCTGGTTGACATAAGGATATCCAACGCTATTTATTATGATAAATATATCTAATAGACTTTGCTTCCATCGGCGGTCAAGGCAAATGCAATGAAAGAGATTCCTGTTGTCTCGAAACGGACGGCTGCGCGAAGACAAATGAATGTGCAAAAGCGGGGCGATCTCGTAGCGGAAGAAATCAAGCGCTGGATCGCTGAGAGGAATCTGCAGCCTGGCGATAGATTTCCGAAAGAAAGCGAACTGCAGGAAACATTCGGCGTTTCCAAGGGCACGATGCGCGAGGCCTTGAAGTCGCTTGAGGTTCAAGGACTCGTCACCGTCAACACAGGCCCGGGAGGAGGTGCGCGCGTCGGGGAAGTGCGGCTCGATCGCACCTTCCAGCTTCTGCAGAACTATCTGTTCTTCAAGGACGTGACGGTTCACGACATCTATGCCATGCGGCGCATGGTCGAGCCGGAACTGGCCGCAGGAGCCGTTGCTCATCTTACCGAGGCACAGATATCGGCGCTTGAAAGCAGCATCGAGCAATGTGCCCCGCTTCCCGCTGACCGGGCGCATGCCATGGTCCAGCGGCAGGAAGATCTGCATTTTCACGATATTCTGGCGCAGGCCAATCCCAATCCGCTGCTCCGGCTCATCTGCCAGATCATCAATCAAATGCTGCGGCATCTGGTTGTGCTCGGCAGCGATCCATCCGGGAAGCATAACCAGCGCCTCGGCGACACCAATGTTGCGGCCCATCGCGCAATTCTGTCGGCCGTGCGCAAGCGCGATGCTAAAGCCGTCCGCCGTCTGATGCACGATCACATCCTCGAGGCTGAGCAGCATGTTCTGCGTCTACATGCCGATGTGAGCAAGCGCCTCGTGCTCGACTCGGATTTTCGAATGAGCGTGACCCCTCGCATCGCCGAAAGCAATTAAACTCGGAAAAGAACGTGCCGTGACGCAAATCATCATCGCCGCCCTCAATGCGCTGACCTTGATAAGTGTTCTTGCGCTTGTTGCGCTGGGGCTCGCCGTCATCTTCGGCTTGATGGATGTCATCAATCTCGCGCACGGTGAACTCGTCACGGTTGGTGCTTATAGTGTTTCTCTGACCCAGATGTTTGGCGGCGAACATTATGCAGCCGCGTTCTGGATCGGGCTTTGTCTGGCCCCTGTCGTTGGCGCTGCGATCGGCTTTGCGGTCGAAACTCTGATCATTCGTCGTCTCTATCTGCGTCCGCTGGATACATTGCTGGCGACTTTCGGACTCAGTCTCGTCCTGCAAAAGGCAATCGAACTCGGCTTTGGCGCGCGTCCACAGATCGTTCACACGCCAATCAACGGCGTGTGGTTGATCTGCGGCGCGGATTATCCGGCCTATCGTCTCTTCATTATTGGAATGGCGGCCGTCCTTGTAGGTCTCTCCACGGTCGTTTTCTCGCGCACACAGATAGGCCTCGATCTGCGCGCGATGCTGCAGAATCGAACGATGGCGGAAGCCCTGGGCATAGATACGAAGCGAATTGGCCGGCTCGCGTTCTGCGCCGGAAGTGCGCTCGCTGCCATTGCCGGCGCCTTGGTCGCGCCGCTCGCGTCGGTGGAGGCTCATCTGGGCACGTTCTATTTGGGCAAGGCATTTTTTGTCGTCATTGTCGGGGGTATCGGCTCGATCATCGGCACGATCGCCGGCAGCACGCTAATCGGAAGCCTGGAGACATTCCTCAGCTACAAAATCGATCCGTCGGCTGCCTCGGCGCTCAGTTTGGCGTTCGCGATCGTTCTCATCCGGATGCGACCCCAAGGGCTCATTCCTGGATTCAGTGCCGCTCACGAGTTGTCGGGGAGGCGCTGAACATGAGCAGAAGGATGCGATTGGCGTCGCTCTGCCGTCAGGCCCCGCTGAGCGGGCGCGAGATTCGTCTCGTCGTGTGGGTGATCATCGGATTTCTGTGCCTGGCATTCCTGCCACTGGTGCTCGGCGAATATGGTCTTTCGACCATGCGCGATGCCCTGATTATGTCGCTTGTGGCCCTCAGCCTGGATTTTCTTTGGGGCCGAGCCCATATCCTTTGCCTCGGACATGCCGTCTTCTTTGGTCTGGGCGCCTACGGCATGGCGATCGCCACGACAAAATTTGCGCTCTGTGCGTTCGGCGGTCTTGTCGCGGGTGTTGCTGCGGCCGCTGTCCTGGCGGCTGTTATCGGGTATTTCCTGATCTATTCCGGTGTAAGGCTGCATTTCTTCGCCATCGTAACCATGGCTCTTTCTCTTATCGTCGGGCAACTCGTCGTCAGTTGGTCTTCGTTGACCGGCGGCGACGTCGGAATTCTCGGGGTGCCCGGGCTAAGTTGGAATCTGTTCGGAAGTCCGGCCGATTTTTCGGGAACCAATGGCAGCTACTGTCTGGCCTTGGGGCTGGTTGCGTTCTTTCTTCTTCTCTTGTGGCTCGCGGGCCGGTCTAATTACGGAAAGGTCCTTGCCGCTCTCGGCATGAATGAGTTGCGGGCTCATGCTCTCGGCCACGATACGTCATTCTATCTACTCGCCGTGTTCATTTTCACAGCGGCGTTGGCGGGGCTGGCCGGGGTGTTATTCGCAGCGGCGAACCAGGTCGTGGCGCCGGATTTGTTTTCAGCACTGTTGTCCACGGAAGCCATCGTTTGGGTCGCGGTCGGTGGTCGAGGCACGCTGATCGGGCCTGTAGCCGCCACGCTTCTGATCTCGCGCCTTCAGCTCGAGCTTTCGAGCTGGAGCACGAGCCTCTGGCCGATTCTGATCGGCACGTTTTTTGTCCTGCAGGTCGTATTCCTTCCAGATGGACTGGCTTCGCTCCGGCGTCTTCGCTGGCCCGCGAGCGGCAGGATTATCGCATCTCCGGAAGTGAGCTGATGGAGGAGCCCGCGCTTCTATCAGCTTCGGGATTGACGGTGGCGTTTGGCGGCGTGCGCGCCGTGGGGAATGTCGGCTTTGACCTGTGCCCGAACGAACTGATCTGTATCATCGGCCCAAATGGTGCCGGCAAAAGCACACTTCTCAACATCCTGTCAGGCACGCAGATACCCGATTCGGGCACTCTCAGGCTTGACGGCCGCGACATGGTCGGCCAACCGCTCCACGCCTACTGCCGATCAGGCATCGCAAGAAAATTCCAGGGGGCCAACGTCTTTTCACAGTTGTCGGTTCGCGACAATCTGATTGTTGCGGGCGTGGCGGTCGAAACGCACAGCGGTGTCGCCATACCGGATGCCGATGAGATTCTCGACATCGTCAAACTTGCTCCGCAAGCGCGGTCGCCGGCGAGTTCGGCTTCCCATGGCCAGCGCCAGTGGCTGGAAGTGGGCATGACGCTGATGTGCCGTCCGCGCATTCTCCTCCTCGACGAGCCAACGGCCGGAATGACCGTCGAAGGCACCAAGGATATGGCACTCCTGGTCAGTCGACTCCGCGAACGCTGTGCCATTGCCGTCATCGAGCACGACATGAGTTTCGTCAGGGCCTTGAATTGCCGAACCCTGGTCATGCACCAGGGCGAGCTCATCGGCGACGGCGCTTTCGGAGTCCTGCAGGAAAGCGCCTTTATTCGGAACGTCTACCTTGGGCGATCGGCAAGAACTCATGCTCAGCATTGACAAGCTCACCGCTGGATATGGTTTGGCGCCCGTCATCTCGAATCTCAACCTCCGGGTTGATTCCGGCACGGTTTTAGCAGTGCTCGGTCGAAACGGTTCCGGCAAGTCGACCTTGGCGAAGGCCGTCATCGGCATCGTCCCGGAAATTTCAGGCTCCATTCGAGTCGGAGAGATGGAAATTGCGGGTCTGGCCGCGCATCGCGTTGCACGGGTTGGGGTTGCTTACGTTCCCCAAGGGCGAGGAATATTTCCGCGCCTCACCGTGCAAGAAAACCTTCAACTCGGCACCCGCGCACGGCGTGACGGGCGAACAAGCATCGACGAGGAAATTTTCTCGTACTTTCCGATCCTGCGAAAGCGTCTCGATCAGCGAGGCGGAACCATGTCCGGAGGCGAGCAGCAGATGCTCGCCATCGCTCGTGCCTTGTGCGCGAAACCCGATGTCCTGCTCATGGACGAACCTTCGGACGGTATTGCGCCGATGATGGTCGACCTCATCGCAGATTTGCTTCCGAACTTGGCGCGCAAATTGGCTCTGGCGATCGTGCTGGTCGAACAGAATCTCGACCTTGCGCTTGCCGCCAGCGACCGATGTGTCGTCATGGATCGGGGCTCGATTGTCCATCAGGGGTCTCCCGACGCGTTTCGAGATCCCGCCATTCTTCAGAAATTACTCGCCATCTGATTCATGTGCTGAAAGGGGATCCCGTTGTGAGTGACGCCAAACATATGATGGGCCGCCGCATCGTACTCCGCGGATTGGCTTCGAGCGCGGCATTGATTTCCGCTCCCGCGATTCTGCGCGCTGAAGACACAATCAAGGTCGGATTCCTCGGCCCGCTCAGCGGCGCGCTCGCTTTCGTTGGGCAAACCAATCAGAATTGTCTGGCGCTGGCTGTCGACGAAGCGAATGCGGCAGGCGGCCTCAACGGCCGCAAGCTCGAGATCGTTGCCGAAGACAGCCAGATGTCGACCCGCACGACACTCGAAAAAGCCCGAAAGCTGTTCGGCTCCGATGGCGTGGCAATGATTACGGGTGCCGTGCTGCCGTCAGAGCGCGAGGCGATGCTATCGGTGGCAACCAGCGCGAAGAAGCTCGTCTTCTATCCCAATTTTGATGAAGGCCGCTGCCATCCCTCGCTGGTAACCACGGGCCTTGCCGTCAACCAGAGCATCCCGCCGACGATCGACTGGCTGACGGCCAACGTCGGTAAATCGATCTATGTCCTGGCTTCCGATCTAGGCACCAATCGCGATGTCCTCATTCCGGCGATCAAGAGTGCAATCGAGGCCAAAGGCGGGCGGGTTGCGGGCGTCCAGCTGTTTCCTTTTGGGACCCGCGACTTTGGGCCGGCGCTGCAGCAGGTCAAGGAAGCCAGCGTAGATATGGTTTGGCACGCTATCGGCGATGATCCTGTGACGTTTGTCAAACAGTACAGGAGTTTCGATATGAAGCCGCAACTCGTGACCAATCTTGTCCACGAGTCGATCGCCGCCGCAACCGAGGGCGCGGCGACCGGGGCTCTGAGCGTCGAGAGCTATTTCATGAGCATCGATAATTCGGCCAACAGGAAGCTGCTGGACACCTATACGGCACGCTATTCAGCATCTATCGGACGCGCGGTCCGCGGCAAGACGGTTGTGCTACCGATGGGAGAGCGGACTTATGAGTCCCTGAAGATTTGGGCCGAAGCGGTTCGTCTCGCGGGCAGTCTTGATGCTGACAAGATTCGATCTGCCTTTCCTCAACTGGAAATCGAGGCACCGCGAGGCAGCATCCGCATCGATGCCTCAGGCCGAATTCTCTGCGAGACACTTCTCGGCCGCGTCCAGCCCGACAACGGAATTGAAACGATCGCGCGTCTCGGCAGGTTCGACGCGAAATGTATCGCAGGCTGACCGTAGGTATCGAATAGCACGAGCGAATGATGGCGAATATTTGGGAACTGTCGGCACTCGATTTGATTTCTGCTTACCGGAAAGGCGCGCTTTCTCCCGTCGAGGTGATGGAGGCCGTCCTTGATCGGGTCGACCGTCTTAATCCGATGATCAACGCATTCCGTGAAGTGGACCGGCCAGGGGCTCTCGCCTCAGCGCGCACCTCGGAGAAACGCTGGAGGGACCACGCTCCGATGGGACGATTGGACGGCGTGCCGGTCTCCGTGAAAGACCTTACTGCAACGCGCGGCATGGCTACGCTGTCTGGTTCACGGACGGTGTAGCCCGATCAATCGTGGGATGTCGATGCGCCCGCAGTAGCCAATCTGCGAGCCGAGGGAGCCGTGATCTTCGGCAAGACAACAACGTCCGAGTTTGGCAACAAGATCGTCACCGAAAGTCCATCGACCGGGATCATCCGCAACCCCTGGAAGCCGGAGTGGACGTCGGGAGGGTCGAGCGGCGGCGCCGGAGCGGCGACGGCTGCCGGACTGGGGCGCTGGCGCTCGCATCGGACGGCGGCGGATCGATTCGTATTCCGTCGAACTGGTGCGGGGTTTTCGGTTTCAAGCCTTCGTTCAAACGTGTTCCAGCGCCGTCCGTTGCCTTCGGAGGGTTGACCGTGCTGGGGCCGATCACGCGTTCCGTGGAAGACGCTGCCATAATGATGGACGTCATGAGCAATCGAGCTCACCAACTGGATTGGCAAATCGAGCCGTCCGAAAACTCGAACTTCGCAGTGGATTTCGAGGCCGGCATTCGTGGACTTCGTGTCGCCTACAGCCCAAATCTCGGCCTAGCGGACGTCGATCCGGGAATCGCGCGGTGTGTCGCCGCAGCAGTGCAAATGTTGCGGGATCTGGGGGCGCAGATCGAACCCGTTGCCGTTCCGCAACTCCAGAACTATGTCGAAAGCCGGATGCACAGTGTCCAGTGGATCGCGAACTTGCATTCTACCGTGAGCAGGGTCGATTCCGACAAACGAGATCTAATCGATTCCGATACGCTGGCTCTGGCCCGCTTGGGCGAGGATCTGCCGAGTTGGATGTATCACGCGGCCTTGAGCGCGCGAGAGCAATTAGGGCAGGCCATGCATCTGTTCTTTTCGGATCATGACCTTCTCGTGTGTCCGACGTTCCACGTCGGACCGCCTGCTACGCCTGGTGTTCCGCCGCATTTGAGAGAGGCGCCGCGCTTTACATCGTGGGTCAATCAAACGATGCAGCCTGCCGCAAGCATTCCCTGCGGCTTCGACGATGAAGGCCTTCCCGTCGGCCTACAAATCGTCGGACGCCGATTCAGCGATGCGTTGGTCCTGCGAGCGTCGCGGACTTACGAAAAAGCGCGAGGTCCGTTTCCGATGCCGGCTTTCCCGTGAGTCCGGATTGATTGCGACAGGTCGTTGCTGTGGTCGAGGGCGAGATCGTTGTTGCGCTCGCGCTTGCCGATCGTGGACGTCCGCTGGCGCGTATTCGGAAGGGATCTTGAGGGAGATCGAAACCGGCAACCTTTCGCGCTGAATAATTAATACGCCCGAACTTTGGGGGGCGAAGGGTCGGTGGAACATTCCGCGAAGCGATCGTCCCGGAGAAGCATCGGTCACCAATGGAGTTTGCCATCATCGATGACAAACCTGATCAAAGTGCCGTGCAAACCACTGCGATGCGCCGCTGCGCGCATCCACCCGAATGATGGCATTGCACTGTGAGGTGGTCGGATGAGAGTGCGAATGAATGTGTATTTTCCGCCGGGAATCCTGCGGCAACTGATCGATCTTTCGGACGGCAAGAAAATCTTCCGCTCCTCCATTGTCGAGGCTGCGGTCACGTCGTTCCTGTCGCCGGATGGTGTCGACCGGATTGAGGCAGGCCTTCACCCGTTGGCTTGATCGCCTGTCGCGGCAGGTGCGACGGCTGGAGCGCGACGTTGCGATCGGATCGAGACACTTGCGCAATTCATCCACTTCTGGCTGACGATTACGCCACCATTGCCGGCTGAGGCGCAGGCGAGTGCGCAGGTTAAAGGGCGCGAGCGTCATGAGAGCTTTGTTGAAGTACTTGGCCGGCTGTTGGCTAAGGGGCGGTCGCTGGTTCAGGACATACCAGAAGACATCCAACACCGAGCCGCAGGGGTGCTTCGCAAGAGAATGGGGAGGGGCGACGTCAGCGCAATAACGTCAGCCACATCAAGGGGTCCCGCGGACTCGATTCAATTTTGGTTCGACATCGTGCTTGTGGTTGTCTTGGGGGCGGTACCTCCGTCAAGTGACACATGGATGTAAAGGATGAACCCTACCATGGAATGTTCATATTGAGGGCGGGACCCCTCCGGAGCGAAGTTTGTTGGCCGTTTCGAGTAACACTGTCGGATGGTCTTTTTGCTGGGATACCAAGGCGTTGTGCCGGGCGCTGCGCTTGGTTGCGGGCGTCGCGCTGGTGGGCGCTGCGGCCGTGCAGGGTGCAGTAGCAGCGGACCAGCGCCGTGGGGCAGCCGATCCCACCAGGCCAATGACGTTCGACGTGCCCGCTCAGCCGCTGGCGTCGGCGTTGGAGAGCTATAGCGTCGCCTCGGGTTGGCAAGTCATCTATAACGCAAGCTTGGCGATCGGGCGGCGATCGACCGATGTGAAAGGGGATTTCACGCCAGATTCTGCTCTGAGCATGCTACTCGCAGGAACCGGCCTGATGCCACAGTATAAGGCGGCTGATGGCGTATTACTGGTTTCCGACCCGATGGCGACGCTTGCTCCGGATGAGATCGCCGACGATGTTGATGCATCCTTTAAAGGTTACTACGGCCTTATTCAAACAGGCCTTAAACATGTCTTCTGTGCGTCCCCCCAAATACGGGCCGGATCTTATCGCATTTCGTTCGGCTTTTGGATCGGATCGTCCGGCACCGTGACGCGTATGGCGTTGCTCGGTACGACGGGCAGAACCGATATCGACGAGAGCTTCGAGCGAGCGGTCCGCTCGCTCTCCGTTGGCGCGGCACCCCCCGCCGGTTTCACGCAGCCAGTTGTGCTTCTCGTGACACCGGATCTCGTCAGCAAATGCAGCGGCGCTGACACCAACATGCAGACGACCAGGGCGGCCCGATGACCGAGGCGGGATGGGCGACCCTGCAGCAACGCTTGCTGATGCGCTACGAGTTCTTCAAGAAACGGTTGACGAAGTACCTGGGCTCGGCCGATCTCGCCGGAGACGCCCTTCAGGATACGTGGCTGCGTCTGGAACGTGGCGGTGAATTAAGTACGCTGCGCAGCCCCGACAACTATCTCTATAGCATGGCGGTCAACATCGCCCGCAATCATATGCATGCCGAGAGGCGGCTCTCGGCCTCGGAAATCGAAACGTTGCTCTACATCGAGGACGAAGCGCCGGAACCTGCTCGTGTTGTGGAAGCGCGATCCGAACTGCAGACCCTCGTTGCGATCATCGCGGAGCTGCCTGAGCGTCAGCAGGCGATCTTGCTGGCGGCTCGGGTTGACGGCTTGTCGCGCCGGGAAATCGCCCAGCGCTTCGGCGTTTCGGTCCGTTTCGTGCAGCGCGAACTGCAAGAGGCGCAGGTCTATTGCGTCGAGCGCTCGCGAAAGCTGACCCGTAATTCGTTCACTTACGTGCCGCGAGAACTGTCAATAGATCAGAAGTCCCTCCGAACACCGGGCAGCAAACCGGCACGAGGGGAGATCGCGGAAGAATGACGGCCGATTGGAACAGGGAGGCAGATCCCTTGACGCGCGATGCGAGCCATTGGGTTACGCAACTCGTCTCCGGTGAAGCGACGGCCGCCGACGCCGAGGCCCTTGCGCATTGGCGCCGGCAGAGTCCGGCCCATGAGGCGGCTTTCGCCGAAGCCGTCCACGTGTGGAGGAGCCTTGAATCCAGTGGACGCACCTTCATTGAACAGGAAGGTGTGCCGGCTTGGTCCAGCCGACCGCATCAAATGACCCGGCGCGCACTCTTGGGTAGCGGGGGAGCGCTCGCCGCCGCTGCGGCGGCATACGCCGTGGTCAATCCACCGCTTGGCCTATGGCCGTCATTCGACGAGCTGAGGGCTGACTATCGAACCGCGACGGGGGAGCAGCGACGTGTTACCCTCGCGGGCGTAACGATTCAGATGAACACGCAAACCAGTATTGCCGTTCCCGCTCAAGGTGGTGGCATGGATCGCGTCAAGCTGATCACGGGTGAGGCGTCGTTCGCCGTGCCCGCGCAATCGCAGCGCTCATTGACCGTGGTCGCGGGTTCCGGTCGGATGGTAACGAGCCGAGCTCGGTTTGATGTGCGCAACGTCGGGCCGGCTGTTTGCGTGACCTGTGCGGACGGCCAGGTTCAAGTCGAGCAGGGCGAACAGGCCGTGATACTCGCTGCTGGATCCCAGCTCACCTACGATGACCATAGCCTCGGCCAAAGTCTGGTGATCGATACCGCCGAGGTAACAGCTTGGCAGGATGGTTTCATTGTCTTTCGGAGCACGCCGCTTTCGGCGGCGGTTGCCGAGGTTAATCGATACAGGCCCGGCCGGGTCATTCTGATCAATGCCGCGCTTGAGAGCACAACCGTAAGCGGGCGATTCCGAATTGAGCGGATCGATGAGGTTCTGGCCTGGGTCGAGGAGGCCGCCGGGGCCCGTGCACGGGTGTTGCCGGGTGGCATCGTCCTCCTAAGTTGAGGATTTTTCGGCCTTTTGTGTCGCTGAAAACATATCGCGAATTTTTTTGGTTCACACCTGCCCTCAAGCCTTTGTCTACCAAATGAGACACGATCGCGTCCCAGGTGGGAGCGATCGATGTTCAAGGTCTGTCAATTGCCGAGAGAGTCCGATGCCCGTTCGTGATGTTCTGTTCCGCCCGCACCGCTCGATCCATCGGACTGCACTGTTGGCCGGGGCCAGCGCGCTCGTCCTGATGCTGGTGATGCCCGTCGCACATGCGCGGCAATTGGGTGGTGGCGGTGGTCAGAGTTTCTCGGCCGCGACGAGTGCGGCTGCGGCTGCGGCGTTGTCGGCCCAGCAGGCTGCGACTATGACCCAGCAGTCGATGAAATCGCTGACACGTGCGACCCAGGCGCTTCAGGCCATGCAGGCGGTGCAGAACGCTGCGCGGAGTGCTGCACTTAGCGCGCCGAGCAATGTGCCGAATGGACTCGGAGCCGGCGGCCTGCAGGTGGCGCCCGGCGTCGGCACCGATCCGACGCTGTGGCAGAACGCCAACCTCCCGACGCAGTCGACCAGCAACGGCCAGACCACAGTCACCATTCAGCAGACCGCGCAGAAGGCGATCCTGACCTGGTCCAGTTTCAACGTTGGCAAGAACACCACAGCTTACTTCAACCAGAGCGCCGGCACCGCCACCGACGGGAGCAATGGCTGGGTCGCACTCAACCGCGTCAACGATCCGTCCGGTGTGCCGAGCCAGATCCTTGGGCAGATCAGGACCGAAGGCTCGGTCTATCTGATCAATCGCAACGGCATTATTTTCGGCGGCTCTTCGCAGGTCAACGTCAACACATTCATCGCGTCGTCGCTGAATCTGTTCAGCAACGACTTGGTCGCCAGCAACGACCGCTTTCTCACCGGCGGCATCGGCGATCTGAATTCGACCAACTTTACGGCCGCAACTTCCAGTGACGGCCTCGCCCATTCGGTCCTGTTCGCCCCGACAGCGGGCGCCGGCGACGTGACAATCGCGCCCGGCGCGGCGATCACCGTCGGCAATCAGGGGCTGGCGCTGATCGCGGCGCCCGGTGTCACCAATGGTGGCGTGATCACCGCGCCAAGCGGGCAGGTGGCGCTGATCGCCGGCATCGGCGTGTCCTACGATTACAACAAGAGCAGCTTCACGCCCGGAAACGGTGCCATTCCGCAAGGTACCAACGATAATTCCACGACGAATTTGCGCTTCGCCAACTACGGTCAACTGACGGATGCGAACGGCACCGACATCACGCCGGTTGGCACGCTCGTCAACAATGGTCTGATCTTCACGCCGCGCGGCAACATCACCATGCTCGGCGGCGCGATCCGGCAAAATGGCGTTGCGATCGCGACCACCAGCGTGGCGCAGCCCGGCTCAGTCGTGATCGAGAGCCTGTATCAGGTCGGTGCCCCCGGCAGCCAAAGCCCGGCCGACGAATTCACCGCTAATTTTTACACCGGTTCGATCGCGTTCGGACCGCAGGCCGTGACCTCGATCCTGGCCGACAGCAATGGCGTCACGCTGCCGAGCGATGCGACGTCGCTGGCGCGATTCCAGAATCTGGCGGCGGGGGCGTCCTTCACCTCGCCGCTGCCGACGCAGGGCCCCGGCCTGATCGAGATCATCGGCCAGGCGATCGACTTCCAGGGCGGGACGCTGGTCTATGCCCCAGGCCAGACGCTCTCGGCCAGCACGGCGGTGCTGCCGGATCCGCGCGTTAGCGTGCCGCCGGTTGCCGGCTCCGGCCGCATCCTGCTCGAAAGCGGCGCCATCCTCGATGTCTCGGGGATTCCCGGCACCGTGCTGACGGTGGACAGCAATTTGCTGACGGTGAAGCTCGGCGGCAATGAGTTGGCGGATTCCCCGCTGCAGCAAAGCGGGTTTCTTTTTGGTTCGACGGTCACCGTCGACATGGGCAATAGCGGCATCAACCCGCAAACCGGTCAGCCCTGGGTCGGCACGCCGCTGGCCAACCTTGCAAGCTACGCCAACCTGGTGCAGCGCTCGATCGGAGGGTTGCTGGTCAATGGCGGCTCGATCTATCTCTCCGCCAACGAAATGATCGGCGCTCCCGGTTCGATCATCAATTTGACCGGCGGCTATATCGACTACCTCGGCGGCACGATCCATACGACCACGCTGATCGGCGCCGACGGGCGCAAATACAATATCGGCAGCGCCGATCCCAACATGACCTATGTCGGGATCGCCGGACAATTCGTCGTTGACCACGCCCATTGGGGCATCAAGGAAATCTACTCCAGCCCGTTGATCAACGCCGGCTACTATCAGCCGGAGTACATCCAGGGCGGCAATGCCGGCACGCTGACCGTCTTGGTCAGCGGCAATAGCGGCGTCTCCGGCGGAGCTGCGATTGCCAACAGCGGTGCGGCCATCCTTCAGTCAACCATCCTGGCCGGCGCCTTGGCGGGACAGCGGCAGGTCGCCGGCGGCGCGCTGCCGAGCAACGGATCGTTCAATTTCACGGGCATACTGCCGATCGAAATCGGCGATCCAGATGCAATGTCCGCGTCATCGCTTGCCGCGTCGTCTGTGCCGACGAACTTCACGCCGGATACGCCGCTGTTGGCCACGCCCGGCAGCAACTACGCGACCAACGTCTTCAACAGCCAAGTGTTGAGCGACGCGGGTTTTAAAAACATCTCGCTGACTGCCGGTGGCCCGGGGCAGCCATTCCAGGCTGTGGTTGAAGACGCCGGTGCCATCCTCGCTGTGCAACCGGGTGGTTCGATTAATCTCAGCGGCAACAACATTATCATCAATGGGGCGCTCGCGGCGCGAGGAGGCGCGATTAACATCAGCAGTACGCCGAATGGCGTAAACTCCACCAGCAATGTGCCGGGCGATATCCTGATCGGTGCCGGCGCCGTGCTCGACGTCAGCGGTTTCTTCATCAATGAGGCGTTGCTGCCGCTCAATCAGCAGGTGCTGCCGCTGCCCATCAACGCGGGCTCGATCGCGCTGATCGCCAACTCCGGCAACAGCGAAGGCGGCACCGGAAGTGCGCCGGACAGCAACGCAATCGATCTCACCGGCAATATTACGCTAGCGTCCGGCAGCCTGCTCGACCTGCGGGGCGGCGGCCATGTGCGGGGCAACGGGCATTTGGAAACCGACGGCAACCGCGTGCCGCTGGGATCGGGCGGCAGCCTGACCATCGAGACCTATGCGGGACAGGTGACGCCGCTCAATTTGAGCGCGCCGTTGCCGGAGCGGGGTGTTCTGACGCTCGACGGCGACATCGAGGCGCTGGGCTTCAACGGCGGCGGCACCCTGACGCTCGAGCAGGTCGCGTTCCAGATCGGCGGTAATCGAGCAGCCACGCCATCCTATGGCTTCTACTTCGACCCCAAGTACTGGGGCGATCTTGGCTTCGGCAACTTCGTGCTGAGTTCGCTGTTGGAAACGAAAGTGCCGAACGGGGTGGTCGTGCGCCTGCAGCATCGCAACCTGGTGCTGCCGCCCGACGCGACGGCCAGGACTGCGGTCGATGCCGCTGCGATTGCGGCGCCGGGCTACCTCGCCGGGACGCAGCTCAGCGCCACCAATCTCAGCGTGACGGCGGGCCTGGAGCAGAAGCAGAATTCGGTGCAGCTGTCATCGGGTAACAGCGACGATTCCATCAAGATCGGTGTGGGCGCACAGATCGTAGGTGATCCGGGCGCGGATATCTCGCTGTCGTCCTATGCCATGACGGTGATCCTCGGCAGCATCCGCGCGCCCGGTGGCACCATCAGCCTCGGCGTGAATGGGTCGATCGGCTTCGGCTTGATGGGGCCGCTCTATATCGGTTCCGGCAGCGTGCTCGATGTCTCAGGCACAACCGTGATCGATCCGCTGGCGACGCCGATGTTCACCTCCGCAGGGCTGGTGACGCCGTTGACGGGACGGGTTCTGGCCGGCGGCACCGTCAACTTGAGCGACGATCAGACCTCGATCCTGGTGGCGCCGGGCGCCATCATCAATGTCTCGGGTGCAACCGGTGCCTTCGACGTTGCCCATTTCGTGGCTGGCGGACGGTTCGGAGGGGGCAGGGTGGTACTGGATCGTGAGCCGGTCTGGAGCGATGCCGGGCAGGTCAACATCACAGCCGGGGCGGGACTGCTGTTCGAAGGCACGCTGATCGGCGAACCGGGCACGGCACAGGCCGCCGGCGGCACGTTGGCGTTGACCGGCGACACGGTGCCCTCGACAGGCTCGGGGTCCAACATCATTCTGGTGCAGAATATAGCCCAGGCAGTCAGGGATTCCGGCGCGGCGTTCACGTTCGCGACCTTTATGCCAACTCTCAAGTTCGTCAGTGCGGCGAGCCAGCAGGTCGATTCCAATATCCCGCAAGGCACGCTGCTGTTCGGAGCTGAGACGCTGGACGGTTCCGGCTTTACCAAACTGGTGTTGAGCGAGACCTCCGGCGCGGTGGGCTTTGCAGGCCAGGTCGGGTTGAGCCTGGATAACTCCGTCGTCATCAACACCAGCGGCATCATTGCCAGCAATGCGGGGAATTTTATCTGGAGCTTCCAGGGGCCGGTCAATCTGCCGACCGACGCGAACGGCGTCCAGACCACACAGAACGCATCGCTGTCGATCACGGCGCCTTACATCGCTATCAACGGTTTCAGCGGCGGCAACGGCAGTTCGCCGAACACGCAATTTCGACAGAGCGTCGCCGATTCCACGCTGACGTTGAATGCCGAGCAAATCGATCTGTCGGCTTATATGTTCCTGCAGAATATCGGCGCTGCGACCTTCAACAGCAGCGGCGATATCCGGCTGCTGCCTGCGCAATATGTTCCATCGACCGGCACCTCGCTGATCGGCTATCTGCTGACCGCCGGCAACCTCAGCTTCAATGCTGCTGACATCTATCCCGCGACCGACACCGCCTTCGTGATCCAGGCTACGCCGTTCTTCGGCTCAACCCAGCCGACCACGATCAGCTTCGGATATCCGAGCGGCGGCGCGCCATCCACGGTGACGCCGTTGTCGGCCGGCGGCACGTTGGTGGTCTCTGCGACCAACATCAACCAGAACGGCGAGATTCGGGCTCCGTTCGGTTCCATCATCCTCGGCGTCACCAGCAGCGACACCATCAGCAATGCGGTAGGGGCCATCTCCGCGACGCCGGTGAGCACGCAATCGGTCAACCTGGGCAGCGGCAGCATCACCTCGGTGTCGGCCAACGGCATGGTCATTCCGTTCGGCAACACCATCGATCAGGCCACCTGGAGCTACAATCCACAGATCAATAATCCCAGCTGGAGCGGTCCGACATCGTCGGCTCAATCTCCGTTCGCGACCCCACGGACCCAGGCGCCGCAAGGCGTGGTGACGTTGAACGGCGGCAATGTTGCGTTCGGCTCCGGCGCTGTCATCAATATCAATGGCGGCGGCGACTTGCGGGCACAGGAGTGGATTCCGGGTACCGGCGGCTCGCGCGACGTGCTCTCCCAGTACAACACCAGTTACGCCAACTCCACCGCGGGCACGCAGGTGCCGCTCTATCCCGATGCGCGTCAGATCTATGCCATCGTGCCGGGCTTCAACGGCAAGGTCGCGCCCTACGACGCGACCATGTCGCAGGCGGGGATCACGCCCGGACAGCAGATCTATCTGTCCGGCGGTTCGGGATTGCCCGCCGGATACTACACGCTATTGCCGGTCAAGTACGCGACATTGCCCGGCGCGTTCCGCGTCGTGGTCAACTCCGGCGTCAGCAACCCGCTCTCGAACCAGACCTTCACGCTGCCCGACGGCACCATGGAGATGACGGGCTATCTCGCCAACGGTTTCACCGGCGCGCACGATGCCGCGATCGCACAGTTCATGGTGCAATCTGCTTCGGTCTGGGGACGCTACTCGCAATACGTCACCACCAGCGCCAACAGCTTCTTCCCGACCTACGCGGCGCTGAACAACCAGTCGACGCCCTACGTGCCGGTGGACGCGGGACGGCTGGTGCTGTCGGCGACGAGCGGTTTGACGCTCGGCGGCACGCTGCTCGGCACCGCGGCCCCGGGCGGCGCCGGCAGCCAGATCGACATCAGCTCGCAATTCATCGAGATCACCGGCAAGAGCCAGACCGTCGATGCCGGCTATCTCGGCATCGACGCGGCGGCGCTCGACAGTCTTGGTGCCAGCAGTCTTCTGATCGGCGGCACCCGCACCACGACTTCGGCCGGCACCGTGATCACGCCCACCGCCAATGGGGTGATTGTCGCCAATGACGGCAGCGATCCGCTGACCGCGCCGGAGATCATCCTGGTGGCGGCGCCGCAATTCCAGACCAGCACCGTCCAGATCGACGCCGAAGGTGATGTTGCATCGATCCAGGTCCCAATTGCCAATACCGGCCGGGTGACCGTCCGCAGCGGCGCCGTGATCCAGGCGGTCGGCAGCCCCGGCGCTGCGCCGGCAACCACGTTGATCATGGGCAGCGCGCTCAAGGCGCTGCCGACGCTCCCCGACAGTGTGGTGTCCTCCAACTGGTCGCGACCGCCTCGAGCATCGCCGCCTACTACACGACGCTCGACGCCGCGTTGGGCACGCTGGTGCAGGTCTCTAATGGCGCCGTCGATACGGTGCAACTGCCGAGTCAAAGCCAGATCAGCCCCGGATCCATCACGGTCGCCGACAACGTCAACGCGTCCAATCCCGCCTTCACCATTGCCTTGCCGTCGCTCGCAGGAGCTGCCAGTGCCACCAACGCGGTGATCGAGGCCGGTGCGCAGCTTGCCGGCGGCAACGTGCTGACGCTGGCGTCTACCGGCGACGCGCAGGTGCAGTCGGGAGCCTCGCTGTCGGGAGCGCATGTCTCGGCCTTGAGCAGCAGCATCACCTTTGTCGGCGACGGCGCGACGCCGCCGGCCACCGGCATGGTGATCGACGCAGCGATCCTGGCCGAACTGGCCAGCGCGCAGAGCGTCAACCTGCAGAGCTACGGGGCCATCGGCTTTAACGGCAACGTCGATCTGCGCATGAGCGGCGCGGACCGCCAGCTGCTGACGCTCGGCGGCGGCAACCTCTCCGGCGACGGTGGCCAGGTGACCATCACCGCGCCGACGCTGGTGCTGAACAACACGCTCGGCGCGCCGGCGACGGCTTCAAGCGGCGTTGGCTCGCTGTCGATCGATGTCGGCCAATTGATCTTCAGCGATGGCGCCAAGGCGCTCGCTGGCTTCGGCAGCGTCAGCCTCATCGCGCATCAGGCGGTGATCGGGCAGGGCAGCGGCAGCATGGATTTCGGCGCGCTGCCGCTCACGCTGCAGACGCCGACCTTGATCGCCGATACGTCCTCCAGCCAAGCACTGACTACGACAGCAGCTCTCTCGGTTGTGTCAACCGGCGGTGCGGTTACGGCCTCGGGCGCGCTCGGGGGCGGCATCACCCTGCAGGGCGGTTCGGTCACTGTTGCAGTGCCGATCCAGGCGCAGGCTGGCAACATCACGCTTGCGGCAAGCAGCGGCGATGTCACCATCACCGGCTCCGGCGCATTGATCGCCCATGGCGTCGCCAAGCTGTTCGTCGACACCGTGCAATACGCCAGCGGCGGCATGATCAAGCTGGCGGCGGACCATGGCACCGTCGGCATCCAGGCTGGCGCCGTGGTGGACTTCGCCGGCGCGGCACTCGGCGGCAACGGCGGCAGCCTGACCATTAGCGCCGGCGGCACCGTGCCAGTGCAGTTGGGCGGCACGCTGGTCGGTGCGACCGTGCCCGGCTTCGATGGCAGCAGCTTCAATCTGAGCAGTGGCGGGGCTCTCGTACTCGACGATGTGGCACAGGTCCTCACTGCGGCTGGCGTCAGTGGCGGCATCGGCATACACAGCGCGCAGGGCGACCTGTCCCTGAACAGCGCGTTGACAGCGAATACGATCCAACTCGTCGCCGATGCCGGCAAAATCACGATCAATGGCACCATCACCGCCAACGGCGGCAACACGCTGGCCGGCAAGATCGACCTATATGGAACGGGAGGGGTTGATGTCGAGGGCACACTGATCGCGACAGGTTCGCCTACCAGTCCGAAGCCAGGCGGCACGATCAATATCGGAACGACGGGGACCGGCAGCACGAGCTCACTTAACGCGACCTACGGCTATGAAAACGTCGATCCATCGGCGTCGGGGTCGATCACGATCGGCTCCAATGCGCTCATCGACGCAGCAGGCGGCGCGGTCAACTTCCGGGCGCCTATCCTCGATGCCAATAACGCGCAAGGGATGAACATCAACGTCTTCCTGCCGGCGTCTTTCAATCCGAGGAAGGGCATCTTCGGCGGCAGCGTCACTCTCGAAGCCTATGCCGTCTGGAGCACGGCCGACCAGAGCACCAATCCGGGACAGCACTTCGACGGCATCGTCGATCCCGCCGGCTGGTATGACAGCCGTGGCAATCTGCTTTCGGGCACGTTTACCGATGCCGGCGGCAACGTGTTTGCGACTTGGCAAGGCGGTGTGCTGACCAACAACGACGGCACCACGAACAATCTAAATTATTATCTGACCAACGATTACTTCACGCCAACCGCGACCAATACCGACCCAACCCGCGCCGCCCACGAAACTTTCTACGGTTACCTCAACGGCGACGACACGGCGGCGCAGCCCGGAACGTTGATGGGCTTCGTCCAATCTCTGGCCGTTTCACCGGTCACGGGCAGCGGTAATGTCGCGAATTTCCAGGTCGTCCCCGGTATCGAACTCGACAACCCGGTGAGCGCCGGTGTCAATAACGGCGACATCAAGGTCCTCAGCAACTGGAATCTGGGGGCCGAAAATTCCAGCGGCGCTCCGGTGTTCCGCTACACCGGCAGCAATGGCTCTCTAATTGCGCCCAACATTACATTCCGCGCCGCGGGCAATATCGTGATCAACGCCAGCATCAGCGATGGTTTCCACGAGACCGTGGCTTTCCACGCCCCGTCCGCTCCGACGGGTACGTCATCAAATACGACTGTTTTGGCCACTTACAATATTGTTTCGACCAACGCCGGCTTCAACATCAACAATGTCGACACTGGTGGATTGCCTCTTGATCGTGTAGGGCAGAACGCCCAGCCGCCGGCGGCTTATCTGGAATTGGGACTACCGTCAGCGACGACGGCCAACGGCTACTATACAAATTACCAAAACTATATCTTAACGTGGGCCACTACATTCTTTGCTGTTCTCAGGCCTGGTGGCTTCGGCACCGGCGGCGCGACACAGTCGGCCGCGGTTACGGCGGCGTACGATGTCGCCAACGCCGCCTATAGTTCGACGGATATTAATGCCTATGCGGCTTATATCACGGCGTACAAGGCTTATATCACCGCCTTCAACATGTGGGAAACAAACCTGCAAGGAGCGTTGGCCGGGACTTTGCCTGTCGCTCCGCTTGCTCCCCCGCACATCGCGATCTTGCCTTCTCCCGGGGTCGTGTCCAACAGCCCGAACACCGTTGCGACCGCCGCCAATCTGACCCCGATTGCCGGGATGAATCTGGCGTCTGAGGGCAGCAGTGCCTCTTACAGGATCGTTGCCGGTGCCGATACGGAGAGCGCTGATCCGTTGGCGATGAATATCGGCGGTGTCGGCGATGTGACGCTCGACGGACACACCAATGTCAGCCTCGTCCAGGGTACCACAGCCGTCATCGCCGTTCCGACCATCGTACGCACGGGTACCGGGTCGATCGACGTTGCGGCATCGGGCGATTTTCAACTGCTTGATCACTCGCGCCGGGCGTCGTTTATACCGCCGGCACGATCGCCGATCCGCCAGCCACGGACAGTAGCAGCATCGCGATGGGAGGCGGGGCGGTGAGATCGGCCTCCTCTCCGAACCTGACCGGCGTCAGCACGATCCTGACGCCGCAGGTCAACCCCGACAATGCCGGCAATATCACACTGACGGTTGGCGGCGATGTCATCGGCTTCCAAAACGTGATCGATACGCTGGCAGCAACCGGCAGCTCAACCCCTTCCGGATTGAGCAGCAATCCCGGCGCCTTCCTGGGCCAATTCTGGTTGCCCTGGCTCTTGACCAATCCAGCCAGTCCCAGCGTGCCGTGGTACGTCAATTTCGGCAGTTTCGACCAAGGCATCATGAGCATCGGCGGCAACGTCACCGTGCGAGCCGGCGGCGACATCCATGATCTCGCGGTGTCGCTGCCGACCACGGCGTATCTCGATGCTTCGAACTCTCTCCATGTCACGGGGGGCGGCAACCTTACCGTCACCGCCGGCGGCAGCATCTACAGCGGCGACTTCTTTGTCGGTCGGGGCGCGGGCAGCATCAAATCCGGCGGGGCCATCGCGTCCGATTTTACGTATCTGGATACCAGCCAAGCCTATCCTGTACAGACCTTGTTGGCGGTGCAGTACGGCTCCATCAGCGTTGACGCGCGGCAATCGGTCGACATCGGCGGCGTCTATAATCCGACCTATCTCTGGGCGCCGAATATGTTCGTTGGCGTTCGCAAAAGCGATGCTCCGGTTGCCTCGTTTGCGTCGACGCTAGATTTGAACCCGATCAATTTGGTTCCCTATGTCACCAGCATGAGCGCGGACAGCGGCGTCGCGATCCGGTCGACCGGCGGATCGGTGACCTTCAATTCGCTGCTGGTGCAGGCGGGGCTGTTCGGCCTTGGGCAGTCGACCGGAGCAGTCGCCAACAATAGCAACATTACCAGCGTAGCCGTTTCGAGTTTCTTGCTGCCGGCGTCGCTCAGCCTGGTCGCGCTCGATGGCGGCATTGCCATCGAGCACGGCGGCGGGCTCTATCCGTCGACTACGGGCACGCTTACCGTTCTCGCCGACCAGTCGATCACGATGGGAGTTCCGTTCCAGGTACAGCTGGGCGGCTTTCCGGTGTTCACCAGCGTCGGCAACGTCGATGCCACAACCTTCGGTAAGCTCGACTATCCGGTCGGCACGGGCATTCTGCCCACCGCGTCGAATCCTGGCCTGATCGATCAGTCGCAGCTCGCGCCATCCCAGGTCCACGATCCGGCCATGGTGCAATATAGTGGTGATCCGGTGCGGATCTATGCGCTCAACGGCAGCATTGCCAGCGGCACTGTTATGCAAAGCGCAGCGTCCGATAACGGCGGGAACGTCGGTCCCGGAGCGACGGCGGGCCAGATCTCGCTGGTTCCCAACGCGCCGGCCGAAGTCCACGCGGGGCTGGATATTCTGGACCTGCGTTTCTTCGGCGAGAACTTCAGCGCCAGCGATACGACCAGCATCATTGCGGGACGCGACATCAGCTATAACATCCTGGGCAACCGTTGGCCCACCGCAATTGAACTTGCCGGCCCCGGCACGCTCGACATCAAAGCCGGTCGCAATATCAACTTCCAGAGCCAGCGCGGCACCAGCTTCGAGACTGGCATCCGCACCCTCGGTAATTCCGTTGATACCGCAGCCAATCCGGAGGAATTCAACGACTTCCGCCCGACTTCGACCTTCCCGGTCGATTTCGGCAATCCCTATCTGCCGGCCGGCGGCGCGTCGGTGAGCGTGTTGTTCGGCGTCGGCCCGGGAATGGATCAGGCTGCGTTCATCAATGCGTACATCAATCCCGCCAATGCGGCGGCGTCGATGCCGTCCAGCCAGGCGGCGCTGATCGCCTTCGTCGATCAATACGAGACCGCCTCGGGCAACGCCGCAAACACGCCCCAGACGGTCGATCAGGCCTGGGCGATCTTCCAGACGCTGCCTGCGGCCCGGCAGAAGCTGCTGGTGCAGCAGGTGTTCACCGGAATTCTCAATACGACCGGTCTCGATTACAACAATCCGGCCAGCCCATTCTACCATCAGTACGAACGCGGCTATCAGGCCATCAACACTCTGTTCCCCGCCAGCCTCGGCTACACCGCCAATAGCCTCGGCAGCGTCAACGGCGCCAACCAACTGGTTCATACCGGCGATCTTGATCTGCGCGGTTCGACGATCCAGACGCAACAGGGCGGCAATATTTCGATGTTCGGACCCGGCGGACGAATCCTGGTCGGCAGTTCGGTCGCGAGCCCATCGACCAATCCAGCCAGCGAAGGGATACTCACCTTGGAGAAGGGCAACATCTCCACCTTCACCGATGGCGACGTGCTGGTGGCGCAAAGCCGCATTATGACCGAACAGGGCGGCGACATCGTGATGTGGACGTCGAACGGCAATCTCGACGCCGGCAAGGGCGCCAAGACGTCGGTCTCGGCACCGCCGCCGAAATACACCTGCGATATCGACTGGGTGTGCGCCGCCGACATCAAGGGCGCGGTGTCCGGTGCCGGCATCGCCACATTGCAGTCGTTGCCGGGCGTGCCGGTCGGCAATGCCAACCTGGTGGCGCCGCGCGGCACGATCGATTTCGGCGCCGCCGGTGTCCGATCTTCAGGCAACCTCAACGTCGCTGCGCTGCAGGTGCTGAACTCATTCAACGTGACGGTGCAGGGCACCACCACCGGCATTCCCACCGCGCCGGTTCCGAATATCAGCGGCGCCCTGACGGCAAGCAACACTTCCGCCGCCACCCAGCAAGCCACGCTGCCGGCTCAATCCAACAACAACGATCGGCCTTCGATTATCATCGTCGAAGTGCTGGGTTATGGTGGCGGTGATGGGACGCCGCAACAGCAACCTCAGGAGGAAGACCACAGAAAGAACGAGGAGCGTCGCAGCCAAATTGATCGCAGCTACGATCCTTACAGCCCGGTTCACCTGCTAGGCAACGGTGAGCTAACGGAGAAGCAACAGAAAAAGCTCTCGGCGGACGAGAAGAGCAACTTGGAGAAGCTGGTTGGACAATCTGGTCCTTTCTAAGCCCGCGTTCACGCTGGCGACGGATGAGCCCGCCGGTCCGTCGGAGCGGCTTCTAAAGGAAGGCAAGGACGTCATTCAGCTCGTGGGCCTGTATTTTTTCACCCACGCCGCAACCAAACTCGGTTCTGCGCCGATCTCTGCGGCAGCGGCCGGATTAACCCAGCGCGAACGGCAATGCTTGATGTGGGCATCCCGCGGGAAAACTGCGGCCAATATTGCTGTCTTCGTTGAGATCGCACCGCGCACGGTCGTTTTCCACCTGGAAAACGCGCGGCGCAAACCCGGCGAGGCGACTCGATCGGCATCGAACCGAAAGATACCGTTGGGCTTGATGGGCACCTTACGGTTTGCTGCACTCGGATAGGCCATTGAAATCGCAACAAATACGACCGCCCTCCGAGCGCACCACCTCACAAAATCAGCTTTGAAATCGCTAGATTTTTCGCTCTGGCGCCCGCACCTTGGCACCGGGTGCGGGGATGGTCGTCGTACGGTACGCCTCGAGGCTGGCGGCGGGCAAACACGGTGAACGACCCCATCAGCCTGCCGTTCTACGACGCCGTCGCCGAGGCTCTCGCAACATCGGCATAAACACAGGGCCTCGCATCAACATTGCGAGGCCCTTACCTTCCAATTTCTCAATGACGGCGCGCGTCGAGGCTGAAGCGTCCGCCACCGAACGCAACGACCTGCAGAAGGCCGCCCGTCATCGCGATATTCTTGAAGAAGTGGATGAACTGGTCCTGATCGCCAAGCTTGTTATGGAACGCCAAGGCGGTCGCAACGGTGAATATCGCGAGGATGGCGGCGGCCCAGCGGGTGCGAAATCCCAGAACAAGAGCGATGGAGCCTGCGACCTCGACCACAATCGCGATCGCAAGTCCGGCCTGCGGCAGCGGTAGTCCGGCGGACGCGATGTAGCCGATCATGGCGGCCGGCGCCGTGATCTTGGATATTCCCGAGAGCAGGAAAATTGCGGCTATCAGGATGCGGCCGACGAGCGGCAAGACGGCCTGAGCGATGCCTGCATTTTCGAGCTCACGGACGGGATTGGTTGCTGCATATTGAGACATGACGATGATCCTTGTGCGGGCGGCCATATGGACCGCCGATATGCAGAGGTTGCCGGTCGCTAGTGGATCGGAAAAGCCGAATTGTCTCGACAATTACGTTCGAGTTTATCGAACGACGCAGTACCGCCCTTCAGCGCACACTTTTTGCCTTGCGCGGCCGCTTCGGATTGTCGGCGTTGGCCGTTTCCTGAGGCGTTTGAGCCTTCAGACGGGCGATCAGCCACGCTGCAGCAGGGCCGGGTGGCGCATCCGTCCGGTAGATTGCATCGAGGCGGTATGCTCCGGACTTGGCATCCGGCAGGTCTAGTTCGACGAGACGTCCGGAATCCAGGTCTTCCTGGACCATCGGTTTGGGCATGTTGCCCCAGCCTATGCCGGCCTTCAGCAGCATGTGCTTGGATCCCAAGTCGGCGAGCCGCCATGTTCGCGGACTGACGACGGCAAAGTCGGTCGATTTCGTCAGCGACGAACGGTCGGTCAGCACAAGCTGGATGTGATCGCGTACTTCGCCGGGCTTGCGTTTGCCGGGCCCGGCGAGCGGATGTGCCGGCGCCGCGACGGGCACAAGCCTGACGTCGCCGATCCCGATGCGCTCGATGCCGGTGATGTCGGCCAGGCCGGGCAGGGGCCCGCTCACGCCGACGGTGGCGATCCGGTCGAGCACCAATTGCGTGACGGCACCCAGCGTTTCGACGTGAAGCCGCAGCGCGACGGTCGGAAATTCGGCCCGGAACGCCGTCAGCGCGTCGGCGACGCGCTCCGTCGGCAGCATCACGTCGAAAACGAGATGCACCTCGGCCTCCAGGCCTTGAAGGAGCCCTTTGACCTTGGCGCGCAGTTCGTCGACACCGTTCGACACCGTACGTGCCTCTGCCAAAACCGTGCGGCCCGCGTCAGTCAGTTGCGGCTTCCGCGTCGATTCTCGGTCAAACAGCGCGACACCGAGCTGGGACTCTAGGTTTGCGATGGTGTAGCTCACGACCGACGTAGCCCGGTTCAGCTTTCTGGCCGCAGCAGCAAAACTGCCGACATCCACGACGGTCAGCAACACCTTCAGTTGGTCAAGCGTCGGCGTACCCGGATCGGACGGCATATCGAATTCCTCGAACGTTGAGGTCGATATACTGCGGTCCGATCGATAAGCAATGGCGGCCCGAGGAATGGCCGACAGTTTTGGTTAAGGCACCAGGACGATTGAGCCCGCGATGCGGCGTGCCGCGATGTCCGCGTGGGCGCGCGCCGCTTCCGACAGGGGATAGCTGGTGATCCGGATCTCGCCGAAGACATCGTCCTGCAGAGCTGCGAAGACGTCCGCAGATGCCTTCAACAGGGTCGCGCGGTCTTTGATGAACTGCCCCGTGCTTGGCTGCACGTATTCGATCGATCGTTTGGCCAGCGCGTCCCGGTCCACCGTCGCAGCGCCGGACGCGTTGCCGAGATGGACCAGCGCGCCGCCATCGCGCAAGGCCTCGACCGACCTGGCGAACGTCGACGCGCCGACGAGTTCGTAGACGACGTCGACGCCGCGGCCGTCCGTCATCGTCCTGATCTTCGCAACGAGATCCGGATCGTTCGAAGCCAGCACATGCTCGATGCCATGCTCGCGAACGGTCGCAGCCTTTTCCGGCGATCCGACGGTCGCAATCACCCTGGCGCCGAGCGCTTGCGCCCATGATGCAAGCAAGGAGCCGACGCCGCCGGCAGCGGCATGAACCAGCACGGTTTCGCCCGCCTTGATAGCGTGGACCTTCGTGACCAGCACCCATGCTGTCAGCCCCTTCGCGAGCACGGCTGCGGCCTGCTCGGAGGAAACGTCATCCGGAAGCTTCACCAACGCGTTTGCTTCGACCAACCTCTCGTCCGCGTAGGCTCCAAAGGAAAACCAATAGGCCGCACGGTCGCCGACCCTGAGGTCCGAAACGCCGGCACCGACTTTTTCGACGATGCCGGCCGCCTCGACGCCGATCGCAAACGGAGCAGGCACCTTGATCGTGCCGTCCCTGAACATGGTGTCGACAAAGTTCACACCGACTGCCTCCTGCCGCAGGCGAACCTGATCGTCTGCGGGCTCGCCGACCTCCGTCTCTTCATACCGAAGGACGTCAGGTGTCCCTGTCTCGTAGAACCGTACGCGATGCGCCATGACCGTCATCCTTCTTGGCTGTGACCGATGGTCTAGTCCGGCGCGCTCCGGAGCGACATCCGGAAAGATTTGCGCATAACGTTCAAGAAAATCGACATGCCGTCGGAGACGGCGCCCATATCGAAAATATCGAACGTAACCGTCGAGACTATTCGGGTGCTGCCGGAATGCGTGAAGGACCATCTTGAATGGAAGGTTGCGGGAACGCTGCGACCGTTCATTTTCAAGGAGCTTCCGAATGGCCAGGGTTCTCGTCCTCTACTACTCGACATACGGTCACATCGAGAAGATGGCGCAAGCGGTCGCGGAGGGAGCCCGAGCAGCGGGCGCGCTGGTCGACATCAAGCGCGTGCCCGAGACGGTCCCGGAAGACATCGCGAAGGCAGGCTACTTCAAGCTCGATCAGGCCGCGTCTGTTGCGAAGGTCGAAGAGCTCGAGAATTACGACGCGATCATCGTCGGCGCGCCGACCCGCTTCGGCCGCATTCCGTCCCAGATGGCTGCCTTTCTCGACCAGGCCGGTCCCCTCTGGTCTCGCGGCGCCTTGAACGGCAAGGTCGGCGCCGCTTTCGCGTCGAGTGCAACCCAGCACGGCGGTCAGGAGACGACGCTGTTCTCGATCATCGCCAACCTTCTTCACTTCGGCATGACGATCGTCGGACTGCCCTACAGCCATCAGGGTCAGATGACCACGGCGGAGATCGTCGGCGGCGCGCCGTACGGCGCCACGACTATCGCTGGCGGCGACGGCTCGCGGCAACCTTCGGAGACCGAACTCGCAGGCGCGCGTCATCAGGGCGAACTAGTCGCGAAAACCGCGGCGAAGCTTTTTGCGGACACCTCACTCGGCACGAAGCATTGAGGAGCGCGTCATGAAAATGGTCGTCGTCAGCAGGAGCGGAGGGCCCGAGGTCCTCGAGATCGTGGACGCGGAGATCCCGAAGCCCAAGGCCGGCGAGGTGACGGTCCGAGTGGAGGCGGCGGGCATCAACTATCTCGACGTCTACCAGCGGTCCGGAAGCGTCGGCACGCCTACGCCTTTCGCTCCCGGATTTGAAGGCGTCGGGCGCGTTGTGGACATCGGGGAAGGCATAGCCGGTCTGAAGACCGGCAGCCGCATCGCCTGGATCAACTCGCTCGGGTCCTATGCCGAGCAAGTCGCGCTGCCCGTCGAGCAGGCAATCGTCATTCCGGAATCGTTCAGCGTCGACCAGGCCATGCTCTTCCAGGGTGTCACGGCACAGTATCTGCTTGCCGAATACCGGGCCGTAAAACCGGGCAACGTCGTCCTGGTCCATGCCGCGGCGGGAGGCGTCGGGCAATTGCTGGTCCAGTGGCTGAAGCATCTCGGCGCGGTCGTCATCGGAACGGCTTCCAATGAAGACAAACTGAAGACGATCCGTTCGCTCGGCGCCGATCACGCTGTGAACTACTCGAACGGTTTCCTTGAACAGGTGCGTGATCTGACTTCGGGCAGGGGAGTCGACTTGGCGCTGGATGCGGTCGGTCAGACGACCTTCTCGGACACCGTGAAAGCACTGGCGCCGCGCGGGCTGGCGATTTCCTATGGACAAGCATCCGGTATCGCTCCGGACGTGCAGGTGCTGCCGCTGATCCTGAAGGGCGCGCGCGTCGCCGGCGCGTCGCTGTTCGTCTACATCGGCGATCCGAAGGAAATGCAGGGACGAGCCGCCAGGGTAATCGCGGGCGTTCAGGAAGGCTGGCTGCGCATGAGCAAGGCGACCAGCTTCGCGCTTGATGACGTCGTGGCGTCTCACCGCGCCATCGAAGGCCGATCGACGCAGGGCAAGCTTGTTCTGATCCCGTAGAAGTAAAGGAAGACGCAATGAGTGGATCACCCGTAAGCGAGGCGGCGAAGGCCGTCATTCGCCGCAACACCGAGGAGGTCCAAGGTCGGGGACGCTTCGACGTCTTCGACGAATTGTTCGCCGACGATTTCGTCGACCATACGCCGCAGGAGAGCAGCGGCGCCGACAAGGAGGGCGTGCGCGGCCTGTACAAGATGCTGCGCGCGGCTTTTCCAGATTTCCGCGCGGAGATCCATTGGCAGCGCGCCGATGGCAATGTCGTGACGACTTTCAAGACCTACTACGGAACGCACAAGGGACCGTTTCTCGGTTTCGCGGCGACCGGCAGGACGATGCACTTCGAGTCCGTCGATGTGATGCGGGTGCAGAACGGAAAGATCACCGACCATTGGGGCGCCGGAAACCTTCTGTCCGCCATGGTACAACTTGGCATCGTTCGCATCCATCCGCCAGATCTTGATCGCTGACCGGCAAAATAGTCGTTTCGCTTCAAAGGCACTCTTTTCCCGCACCTTTCGTATAACTGATTGTAAAGTCTCTGAGAACATAGCTCGCTCCGAGCGCACCAAAACCTGTAGTGGCGGCATCGCCGGTCCAAAGCCGGATGAGAGCAGGTAATAAGGCCTGCGACGCCGTTGCCGACACTTTGGCGGGCCGGAACTGGCACCAGAGCATGATCCGGAAAAGTGGGAACTGGTTTTCCCTCGCGACAAACGCTATGCGTTTGCGCGGAGATCATCTCAAACAAGGAGATGAGATCATGATCCGATTCAATCTAATCGGATCATGATCTAGGCGCCGAACGTCCATCCGTTGCCTTGTTGTAACAACGCTGGCGTACATCGACGGACACGGGATTTCGGCCGGCGATTCCGATCTGGCGACCGGAATCCTCCGGTTCGCGTTCGATCAGGACTGACCGGCTGATTATCGATCGGAGCACGTATGAGATTTCTAGGCTACGCCTACCGGTTCGTCTCCAACTTCATCTTTTTGGCGCTGGTCTATTACAGCCTGAACTTCATGGGGAGATATCAGCAACGCGCGATCGTCGCGATTCTCGTGCTGGTCTACGCCTCTATGCGCGCGGCATCGGCGTTTCGTTCGTTTCACTTCTTCCAGCGCATCGAGCGCCTTGAGCTTGAAGCGCGCCGTCTTGCGAGCCTTGCCGGGGAGGGCCCCGCCGCCGCCTCTCGCAAGCAAATCGTCGATGACGTCGGGGCTCTCCGTCGTGACGGCGAAATGAAGTCCTACATCGATCTGTTGTTTCTTGCCCTGGTCATACTGCTGTGCATTTCAAAGATCGTGACGGAATGAGTTGTCACACGCTTCTCTTTTTGACCTGGACCAGTTGCTTCAGTGTACCCCGACGGGCATGCGCCGTGAGCCGGGTGCCACGGCCGGCCAGGTGAGACGCGCCAGGCCGCCGGCCCCGTCCGAAGTGGGGTTTCCCAGGGATCGCTGCGCGGGAATCCCCGGCATTGACCGAAATCAGCTTGGCAATGCCGTCCATTTTGGTTTCGGACCCGACGGTTCGTTGTGCACGAGGAGAGAGCAGGGCGACGGCCTGCGCGGTCAAGCGCGGCATTTCCTGGATCTCGAAAACGCTCTGTCCCGGCGCGGGCAGGGCAATGGCGGCACTGTTCACGGGAAGAAGCGGCAACTGCTCGGGCCATAGCGTCTCCTGCGGCAACGGAACGCCGTGCGCATGCCGGCTGGCGCGATCGAACGGCTCCGCAAGCGGCACCAACTGCGCGCTATCTCCGTAAAAATCCGACAGCGCGGGGGCGGGAAGTGTATCGGCTTTTGCAAAAGCGAAACTGGGAATTTTCGGCCAGTGCGAGATCGCCACGGTTTCCGAGGTCGGATGCAATTGCCATTGCTGCGGTTCCGTCGGCGTCGCGGGCCGTTCCGGCGTCGCCGGCACCACGTGAACGATGCGGTAGCCTCGCGCTTTCAGCTCACTGAGGATTCTCGGTAACGCGGCGACCGTCCGTGGCTGGATGTCGTGAAGCAGCAGGATGCCTTTTCCCTTGGCCTCGATACGCTGCATCGCCAGATCGTACACCTTCGACGACGAAATATGCCGCCAATCGTCCGCCGGGAAATCTGCGCTCCAGGTCTGAATGCCCTGCGAGGCCAGATAGTCCTCGACGGCTTCGGCGCGTAACAGGCCGGGGATACGAAAGAACGGAGCCAGTGCCACGTCGTCGCCAAGGGCTGCCTTCACCGATGCAATACCGTCGTCGATCTCCTGCCTGGCGCGCTCGATCGGCATGCGGTTCATGGTCAGCGGATGGTTCTGGGTGTGGGTGCCGATGGTATGGCCGGCGTCGCGAAGTTTGCGGACGCCTTCCGGATAGGTCCGGGCCATCTGGCCGATTTCAAAGAAGGTCGCCTTGACGCACTGCGAGGCGAGAATTTCCAGAACCTGATTGCTGTTGCGCGGCAGCGGCCCGTCATCGAACGACAGCACCACCTCGTGGTCTTCGAGCGGCAGCGTTTCGGCGTATTGCATGGTGCCGATCCGGGTATGCTCGCGGGGATCGACCACCAGGGTTCGCGATGTGCCGAGCGCATCGGGATGACCGGGACAATCGGCGGCCGCCGCGGTCTGCGTGGTGATGCAGGTCAGTAGCCCCAGACAAAACACCCGGCCCAAGACGGCCCATTGCCGCGTCCGAACGCTCACCAACCCGTTACCGATCATGAAACACCGTCCGCACTCCTATTGTCGTCAAAATAGTTACGCGCGGCGTCATGAACGCCGCCTTAATCGTTTGACTTAGGCACATGGCTTTGGGTTCAAGGGACGCCGGCGACACCGGTTCCGCGCGGGGCCGGAACCAGATGGACCACGCGATAGTGATTGTCCCTGAGATAGCGCAGAAAAGCCGGCAGCATGGCCGCGGTTTGCGCTTTGGGATCGTGAAACAGGATAATCCCCTTGCGGGCGATTTCGAGCCGGTCGGTGATCAGCTTCAGTTCCTGGCTCGGCGTCATCGGATTCCAGTCGCTGGCCCACAGGTCGGCGCCGAACACGACGATGCCGCGCGATTGCAGCAGTTCGAGCGTCGCAGGGGTGCTTTCAAAGCCGGGAAAACGAAAGAACGGCGTGCTCGGGGTCGTGATGGCGACGCCGTGCAGCGCCATTTCAACCGCGGATATGCCGTGGTCGATTTGCTCGTCGGCATCATCAGGCTTGATTCGCATCAGGCTTGGATGCGTCCAGGTGTGATGCCCGATGGTATGGCCCTCGGCCGCGATCCTGCGCACCAGGTCCGGGTGTTCCGAGGCGGGCTTGCCGATCAGGAAGAACGTCGCGTGCACGCACTCATGGGCCAGCGCCGCCAGCACCCGCGGCGTCGTGCGCGGCCAGGGGCCATCGTCAAAAGTCAGCACGACCTCGTGATCGTCGAGCGGCAGCGTCTGCGGAAAGCTTTTCAATCCGACCCGCGGCGTGGTGGCGGCATCGACGGCGAGAACGCGTGAGGTGCCGAGCGCATCCTTGCGCGGACAGTCCGTCGCATGGGCCGCAGCACTCCACGCGACCGAGGCAACAAGGCCAGCCGCTAGCCCGTTCATGAACTTCGGGGTCTTGTTTTGCCGCTGCATCTTTGTCATTGCGCTTGGTGTTGCCCATTGGGTAATGCGTGAAGCGACAGCTCAGACGAGTTCAGCAACTCTGTCAAACCGGCGAGGCGTGGCATGGCCGAAGATGTGGACGTTGCCCGACCGGCCGACGGGCCGGTACTCGACCGCCTTCCGATGCGCGACGAAGATGGCGAAATTCGCTCCGAATTTGTCGAGGAAATCGCCCGCGCCATTCATGAAGCCGACACGCCATTGCTGCGCGCCATCGTGGCGGAACTGCATGAGGCCGATCTCGGCGATTTGATCGAGGCGCTCGAACCCGACGACCGTGTCAAGCTTGTGGAGCTTACGGGCGCGGATTTCCATTTTTCGGCGCTCAACGAAGTCGACGATTCCGTCCGCGAGGAAATCCTCGAAGAACTCGAGCCGGAGACGGTCGCGGAAGGTGTCCGCGAACTGGAATCCGACGACGCCGTCGCGTTGCTTGAGGGCCTCGACCAAGAGGACCAGGAAGAGATTCTCGAAAAACTGCCGCCGACCGAGCGCGTCGCGCTCGAGCGCAGCCTGCTTTATCCGGAAAACTCCGCCGGCCGGCGGATGCAGACCGAATTCATCGCGGTGCCGCCGGATTGGACCGTGGGGCAGGCGATCGACTACATGCGCGACACGCCGGACTTGCCAGACCGGTTCTATGAAATCTACGCGGTCGACCATGCACAGCATTGGCAAGGCGCGGTGTCGCTGGATGCGCTGCTGCGCGCGCGCAGGCCGGTGCCGCTGGCCGATCTGATCGACGAGGACCGCCGCCGCGTATCGGTCATGGACGACCAGGAAGAGGTCGCGCGGCTGTTCGGCAAATACAATCTGGTCGCGGCCCCCGTGATCGATACCGCAAACCGGCTGGTCGGCGTCATCACCATCGACGACGTGGTCGACGTGATCGAGGAAGAGGCCGACGAAGACCTCAAAGCGCTGGGCGGCGTTACCAGCGACGAAGAATTATCCGACAACGTCTGGACCATCGCCAAGGGCCGCTTCAACTGGCTGCTGGTCAATCTTGCCACCGCCTTCCTGGCCTCCTCGGTGCTGGGTCTTTTTGAAGGCCAGTTGGAAAAAATGGTGGCGCTGGCGGTGCTGGCGCCGATCGTCGCGAGCCAGGGCGGCAACGCCGCGACCCAGACCATGACGGTCGCGGTGCGGGCATTGGCTACCCGCGAGCTCGGTCCTTCCAATGCGTTGCGCGTAGTGATGCGCGAGGGTCTGGTCGGCCTCGTCAACGGCCTCGCCTTTGCCGTGATCACCGGCATCGCCGCGGTGGCCTGGTTCAAGATTCCCGGCCTTGGCGTCGTGATCGGCCTTGCGATCATCTGCAACCTCGTTGCCGGCGCGCTTGGCGGCATTCTGATCCCGATGGTGCTGGAGCGGGTACGGGCCGATCCGGCGGTGGCTTCGGGCACCTTCGTCACGACGATCACCGACGTGGTCGGCTTCTTCTCGTTTCTCGGCATCGCGACGCTGTGGTTCGGGTTGAAATAGGCCGATCCGCCGCGGCCGATCATCGTTAATCGGACCTTAACGGGCATCGCCGACTATACCCGCGAGCGGAGTCGGACATGCAGCGCTTGCGACTGAAAGCTGACGGACGGATCGTCGAATTGCGGGATGGGCAGGAGTTTCCGCTCGCCCCAGCGACGGCTTACACCGCCCCGATGACACCTGTTGCCGAGCCCGCAGAGGCGGCGGCGCTGCCTGCAGTTCGCGACCTGCGCCGGCGGGCGCGACTGACGCAGCTTGAATTCGCCGCGCGGCTCGGTGTGCCGGTCGAGACCATCCGCAACTGGGAGCAGGGCAAACGCATGCCGCGCGGACCGGCGCGGGCGCTTCTGGCCGTGATAGCCCATGCCCCGGAGACGGTGTTTGCTGCTTTGGCTTCGGATCCATCGCCGATCTAAGCGCGGAACCCCTCGGGCGATGTTGGCAGCGCCATCCCGACGGGACATAATGGGACTCGAACGTTCGAGTGTGCGCGATGCAATTCGTCGAGGCTAACGGCGCGAAAATCCCCGCAATCGGGCTGGGCACCTGGGAACTGCGCGGCCGAACCTGCGCGCGTCTGGTCGAACAGGCGCTAAAACTCGGTTATCGCCACATCGACACCGCGCAGATCTATGAGAACGAACGCGAGGTCGGGGAGGGCCTGCGTGCTTCGGGGGCGAAGCGCGACGATGTATTCGTGACGACCAAGGTCTGGACCACCCATTTCGCGCCAAACGATCTCGAGCGATCCACCAAGGAGAGCCTCGCGAAGCTGCGGCTTTCCGAAGTCGATCTCTTGCTGCTGC
The DNA here is from genome assembly GCA_028290305.1 of Bradyrhizobium sp. The sequence goes on along the minus strand of JAQGKC010000333.1, from coordinate 31,684 downwards.
ACTGGCCCAATCCGCAGGTGCCGCTGCAGGAGACGTTGCGCGCCCTGGCGCATGTCAAGAAGCTCGGTATGGCCAAGCACATCGGCGTCTCGAACTTTACAGTGGCCTTGATCGAAGAGGCCGTCGCGGCCTGCCCGGAGCCTCTGGTGTGCGATCAGGTCGAATTCCATCCTTATCTCGACCAGACCAAGGTCAAGGACGCCTGCGCGCGCAACGGCATGGCTGTCGTCGCCTACAGTCCGGTGGCGAAGGGTCGTATCAAGAACGACCGGACGCTGGCCGGGATCGGGCAGGCCCACGGCAAGACTGCGGCGCAGGTTTGCTTGCGCTGGCTCGTGCAGCAGAATGTTTCCGCGATCCCGCGGACGTCGCGGATCGAGCGGCTGTCGGAAAATATCGACATCTTCGACTTCACGCTGTCCGACGACGAGATGCACCTGATATCCCAGATGGCAAGTCCCAAGGGGCGGCTTACCGATTTCGGTTTCGCGCCGAAATGGGATTGAGACCGGCCGGTCGCTGTCTTCTCAATTAAAATCCATAGCGGTGCCAAAAAAAGAACCGCTCGGCGGCGTTGCCCGCTATGCTGGCGGCGGGGCGACATCGAAACGTTGATCAAGTACGGTGGAACTACGGCGCTTCATACGCTCGGGCATCGCAGCGTCGGCGGTCGGCCATTTGTCAGCTCTGACATTGGTCTTGATCTTCGCCGAGGTGCATCCGTTTGGTTCGGTCACCGCCGAGCCGATCGCAGTTGACATCGTTACGCCGGATGAGATGACGGAGAAAAAGCCGGAGCCGCCACCCGCGCCGAAAGCCCAACCTTCCGATTCCTTCGATCTTTCTTCCAGATCCGCGGCTCCGGCTCCGCCGCCACCTGCCGCCCCGCCACAGGCTGCAACGCTGCCACAAAACCAGGCGGCGCTGTCGACGCCGCGTCCCGATCTGCAACAGGCGGCGGTTCAGCCGCAACCACAGCCGTCATCGGTCCCGATGCCTGCCTTCGTTCCGCCGGAGCCCGATCTTTCCATCAAGTATCACGTGATGCTTGGCCTGCCTCAGGACAAGCCGGGCGACGGCTTCGATGCGCCGGCGTCAACGAAAGCCGATGTTGCGTCCGATCTCGTCACGGAGTTTCGACGCCATCTCAGGACCTGTTCGACGCTGCCCAAATCGATCGCACCCTCCGACGCCATCAGGATCATGCTGCGTGTTTTCATGACGCCGGACGGCAACCTCGCCACGGAGCCTATTCTGATCGAGGCCAGCGCGTCTGCGAAGGGACCCGCCCTGATGCAGAGCGCAATCAGCGCCCTGCAGGCCTGTCAGCCCTACGGGATGCTGCCGGCGGACAAATACGGCGAATGGAAAATGCTCGATCTCAATTTCACGCCGCGGGATTTCCCGGGCGCGTCCTAGGGCGTGACACAGACCGAACTCAGATGTGCCGCAGATGGCCATTCCCGACGGTTTGCGATGTCAACTAGTTCGCCATCGCGCGCCAGGCATTCGAGGCGAATTGACGACGCCAGGTGACGATCACCACAGCAGCAGTGGTTACGAACAGAACCCAGGGACTGACGAACCAGCCGAGATAGCCCAGCGCAAAGAAGAACGCGCGCTGGCCGCGGTTGAAATGCCGGCCCGCGGCTTCGAACAATCTTGTGGTCCGCAGGACATGCGCTTCCGCCTCGGGCGTATCGCATTGCCGGGCCGGCGGCATCGCGCCGATCAGGATGGCGACGTAATTGAACAGCCGGTAGGCCCAGGCAAACTTAAAGAACGCGTAGATGAAAATCAGGATCAGCCCGACGCATTTGATTTCCCACAGCGCCGGCGTGGGGCTGAGATCGATCGGCAATTCGCCCAGCACGGCGAGTGCCTCCTTGGTCGAGCGCAGCAGCGCCAGCCCGCCGCCGACCGCGAGCAGGCTGGTGGATGCAAAAAAGGCCGTGCCGTTTTGCAGCGACGCCATGATCTGGGTGTCGACCATGCGCGTTTCGCGTTCGAGCAGGCGCCGGATCCAGACCTCGCGGTAGACATTCATGCGGGCCGACAGACTGTCGCGCCCGTATGCGGTATGCTCCAGTGTGACGGCATACACCGTCCATTCGATGACGAAGAAGCCGACCGCCAGAATATCGACCGTATATGCCGCCATATTGCACCCCAGGGAGCGTGATGCTGCCACGCACGACCAATCGCGGCAACCGGCGCGGGCCGGGTTGAATGCCCACCGAGCGCTATGGCATGATGCCCGGCTCAAAAAGGATTTCTTCGCATGGCGTTGAAGCTTGTCATCGGCAACAAAAATTATTCGTCGTGGTCGATGCGGCCCTGGATTGCGCTAAGGGCCAATAACATCGCCTTCGACGAGGTTTTCATTCCGCTCTATACCGGCGACGCCGACAAACGGCGGATTTTGAGTTTTACGCATTCGGGCAAGGTGCCGGCGCTGGTCGACGGCGACGTCACGATCTGGGATTCGCTGGCCATCATCGAATACGCCGCCGAGCGGTTTCCCGAGGCGCTGATATGGCCCGAGGATCGCGCCAGCCGTGCCCATGCGCGTTCGATTTCGGCGGAGATGCATTCGGGCTTTGCGGCGCTGCGCAACGAATGCGGCATGAACCTGCACCGGCCGGTCGGCGCCATCACGTTGTCGGAAAATGCGCGCGCCGACATCGCGCGCGTTCAGCAAATCTGGATCGAATGCCGTGAGCGCTATGGAAAGTCCGGTCCGTTCCTGTTCGGAGCCTTTGGCGGCGCGGACGCCATGTTCGCGCCGGTGGTGCACCGTTTTCGCACCTATGCGATTCCGGTCGCGCCCGAGGTGCGGGACTACATGAACGCGATGATGTCGTTGCCGGCCTTTCAGGAGTGGACCAGCGCGGGCCTCGCCGAAACCATCGTGATCGAGAAATTCGAGACGGTGTGATCCGAACAGCGGAGCATTGGCCGTCATCATGCCTTGACGGGCCGCCGGTAAAGCAGTCTGAATCCGGAACCGGCTTAGCGCATCGAGCAAAAGGGTTTGACCATGGGAATTCTCGATTCATTGGAAAATTCACCCGCGTTCAAGAGCGCGCTCGGCCAGCTTGAGGGGGCTGTGCTCCCGGTCGTGCTGAGCGAAGTACTGGGCAATGGCAGCCAAGGCGGGCTCTCCGCGATCGTCGCCAAGCTCCAACAGGCAGGCCTCGGCGATCAGGTCAAATCCTGGCTCGGAAACGGTCAGAACATCCCGATCACGGCCGAAGAATTGCAGCAGGTGCTGGGCAGCGATACCGTCAAGCAACTGGCCGCGAGGTTCAACATTCCGGTCGATCAACTCTCCAAGGTTTTGGCGCAGCAACTTCCCAAGGCCGTGGATCATGCGAGCCCGGATGGCAGCCTTCCGCCTACGGCATAAAGCTGCGGAATGAGGGTTCCGGATGGCAGCCCGCGGATTCCTCCGGAACCGGCGAAAAGTCCTTTATCGCACTGAAAAACCTGCAAATTCGCGCACTTGCTATGCCCCGATGTAACTGGCCAAGAAGGCCGGCGCCATGCTAGGCTTTGCTGGGGTTTTCAGTCGGTCATAGCTAGCGGGACCGTGAGCGTGACCGGCGTTCTTTGCGTATGGAGAGGGCGTTGAAACACAAATTCACCGTTGGAGAGACCGTCTATTTCACTGCCAGCAATGTCGCCCGTCCGGCCGCCAGCGGCACCTATGAGGTGATCCGGCTGCTTCCGACCGATGGCGATGATTGCCAGTATCGGATCAAAAGCTCGACGGAGGCTTTCGAGCGGGTGGCCAAGGAAAGCCAGCTCGACGTCTCCTGAATAATCGCGCGCTTGGCTGGTGAGGCGGTTCCGTACCGGACGCCGTTAAAACGCCCTGTTCGCGGAACCATTCTCCACAAGCTGAGTAAATCGGCATTCCCTTTCGCTGAATGCCTTTTATGCTGCGCTGAGGGACATCGCGCATGAACTGGGTCTGGGCATCATCGCTGGATCAACTCTGGCGTTCGCCGACTTTTCCGATGTGGCTGACATTGGCCGCTGCGGGATTCTTTGGGATCATCGTTCTCATCACGCTGTTACGGGCCGAGAAATCGGTCGCCAACGGCGCGCTGACGGTGATCACATTGCTGGCGATCGGCATCGCCGTCGCCGCTACCATTCGCGGGTTTGGTCCGTCAGGTGGGAGCGCGTCCGCCGAGACCCGACCGGTCGCGCAGGTCAGCGCCGCGCTGCCGGCCTTGTCGTGTGTCGACGATCTGGCCGGAGACACCGTTTTGACGGCGTGCGAAAAGGTGTTGTTCGGTTCCGCCGAATCCGCCGCCGCGGGCGTATCGTATGCGGCGTCTCAGATCTCGCGGCTGACCGCGCTCGGCGATGTCGTCGCCGCGAACCGCAACATGACGCCCGAGATGCAGGCGCTGCGCCACGCGATCGAGCGCGACCGCTATGGCCTGGTGGCGTATGTGCTGCTCGCGCGGGACCATTGTACGCCGTCGGAATGCGCGGCGTTCCGTTCGCTGACGGATCACAGCCAGATCGTGGCCAACATGGATGAACGGGTCTATGACGGCCTGATTTCACGTTACGCGCCGTCATGGAACGCGCCCGTGGCGACAGGGGCGGTTGCGGCACTTCCGCCATCGATGCCCACGGGCAAACCGACCAATGCCGAATTTCCCTCGGCGGCCTCGACCCCGCCCGTCAGCATCATGACGCCGGAGCCGGGTCCGGCGACGCCATCACGCGCGCCAGCGTCGGCGGCGAACACGCCATCGCCATCGCCGCGCCCGGCTGCGACGGCTGCCCCAGCGCTGGTGGCGGCCAAGAAGCCTGCGCCGAAACCTCCGCGGGCCGCCGCGCCGGTTCAGCTAGCGCCGGCGGCACCCGCGCCTGCGGCGGCGCCAGTTCCCGCTGCAGCGAACGATTGATCCTGTGTGTTCCCTGAAAAATTGCGCGTATTCTGATCGCAAAACCGGTATTCATCCCCGGATCAGGTCCAAGGACCTGGCTTGGCGGAATACGCGCTAGCCGGTCACCGATCGCCAACTTCGAAAACCATGCCACTTCATCTCATCAAGCTTGCTGTCGGCTGCGAATCCGTAAAGGAGCTCAAGGGCTGGGTTGCGGAACGCATGCAGACCGCCAAGAAAAAAGGCCTGCCGCGTCATCACATCCACATCACCCGCATGACGCCGAAACGCGGCGAAGAGATTCTGGCGGGCGGCTCGCTCTACTGGGTCATCCGCGGCGAAATCGCGGCACGCGAAAAGATTATCGCGATCGAACCGTTCCGCGATCGCGACGGCATCGGACGTTGCCGGCTGGTGATGCAGCCCAAAGTGATCGCCGTGCTGCCGCGGCCGATGCGGGCGTTCCAGGGCTGGCGCTATTTCGCTCACAACGACGTGCCGCCGGATCTTGGATCCGCGGGCGCCGGCGTTGCGGCAATGCCCGAGCCGCTGCGCCGCGAACTGCGGGAGCTCGGGCTGCTTTAGGGCGTTTTCCAGCGAAGTGGATACCGGTTCGCGTGAAGAAAACGCGTCAAAATAAAACTAGAGCCTCCATTCCGATTCAATCGGAATGGAAAAGGGCTTTAGTCTAGACCGCGACGTTATCAATCAGCCGGGTTTTTCCGATTCTAGCCGCGACCAGAATCCGCATCGGCCCGTCGTTCAGCGAGGCGATCGGCGCCAGTGTCTCGGCGTGCCTTACTTCAAAATAATCCACCGTGAACCCCGCGCCGGCGACCAGCTCAGCTCCACCGGCCATTGCTGCCTCGGCGTCGTCGCCCGCGCGCAAGCGCTGGGCGCTTTCTTTCATCGCGCGATAGAGGGTAGGGGCGGCCTGGCGCTCATCCGGCGACAAATAGACGTTGCGCGAAGACATCGCGAGGCCGTCGCGCTCGCGCACGGTGCGTGATCCCATCACCTTGACGCCGAGGTCGAGATCCCCAGCCATCCGCGTCACGACCCGTAATTGCTGAAAATCCTTTTCGCCGAACATCGCGAAGTCCGGCCGCACTTGCGTGAACAGCTTGCCGACCACGGTGGCGACGCCACCGAAGAAGTGCGGCCGAAAGCGATCCTCCAGACCGGCGATAGCCGGACCCTCGGGCACAATGCGCGTCGCAAAGCCGTCCGGATACATGGTCTTGACGTCCGGATTCCAGATCAGGTCGACTTCTTCGGCTGCGAGTTTGGCGACATCGGCCTTCCAGGTGCGCGGGTACGAGCCGAAATCCTCCGACGGCGCGAATTGGGTGGGGTTAACAAAGATCGAGACGACAACCTTGGTGGCGCGGCGCTTCGCCAGTCGAACCAGCGACACATGGCCGTCATGGAGTGCTCCCATGGTCGGCACCAGTGCGATCGTGGCTTTTCTTGCGCGAAGGCTGTCGAGCGCGCGACGCAACGCTGGGACCGTGCGGACGATCATGGGGCTTCGTGACATCAGGGCTCGATCTGTGAGGTCAGGGAGGCAGCTAGCTCTCACCTTGCGGCGGGGATGCCAACCCTACCAAGACCGATGCACCCTCGCCAAGCGGACATTCGATGATCCGGCTTCGACGATCGCAGTGAGAGCCCGTTCGGTGCACCCGGGGCGGCCACTCCGCCGCGCCGTGCATGCGATTCATGATTAAGGCAGATGATCAACGATTTGGTGGCGCGCTCGCGCATTTAACTTGACCGCAGTCGCGCGCGATTTGAAGATATCCACGGGTGGAAGAATGTTGGTGCAGACTACTCAGCGGCAATCAGGCTCGGCTCATGTCGTTGTGCTGGGCAATGAAAAGGGCGGTTCGGGCAAATCCACCACCGCGCTGCATATCGCCGTTGCCCTGATGAAAGCTGGCCAGCGCGTCGCCACCATCTATCTCGATTGCCGGCAGCAATTTTTTACCCTTTATATCGACAACCGGCGCGCCTGGGCGCGCCGCACCGGGCTCGATCTCGAAGTCCCCGTGCATCGCTGCATCAAGCTCGGCGAGACCATGCAGATCGCCGACAACGAATCTTCCGAATTGCAGCAATTCACCGAAGCCGTGAGCGCGGTCGAGCGGACCTTCGACTTCATCGTGATCGATACGCCGGGATCCGATAGTTACCTGATGCGCCTGGCGCATTCGATGGCCGATACGCTGGTGACGCCGATCAACGACAGCTTCCTCGATTTCGACGTCCTGGGCACCGTCGATCCCGCGACCTATTCGGTGACCGGCGAGAGCCACTATGCGGAGATGGTGCGGGATACGAGGCGCAAGCGCCGCCAGCTCGATGGCGTGAGCTGCGACTGGATCGTGGTCCGCAACCGCTTGTCGATGCTGGGATCGCGCAACAAGCAACTCGTCGCCGACAGCCTCAATGATTTGTCGTTCCGGCTCGGCTTCCGCGCCATCGACGGTTTCGCTGAACGCGTGGTGTATCGCGAATTTTTTCCGCGCGGGCTCACCGCGCTCGACGACCTCGACGAGGCGACACTGGGCACCCGTCCGAGCATGGGCCACGTGACGGCGCGCGAAGAGGTCACCAGCCTGCTGCGCCAGTTGAAATTGCCGCTCGATGAGCGCGGCCGCCGCCGCGCGGCCAATCGTGCCGAGTGGTTCAATCAGGTCGACAAGCCGCTCGAGGTGCACGACATCCTCGGCGCCTGAGATCTAGTGGTGATTAGCTACCGCGCGATCCCTGGCCTGAGCGGCAAAGCGGCCATTTCCTGGCCCGTTCATCGGCGTTTCCGGTGGAACGAACCTTTCCGGGCTCAGTTTATCTAGCGCTCTTTACCGGGTGTTCACTCAAGACCTGAACGCAACCTTGATTTGTGGCGTCCTAGAGTGGAGGAAAGCATCTGCACCTTTTGATTGTGCATCTGCACAAAAAGAGGGTGCGTCGCACAACGATCAGGCGGTCAATTCACAACATTTAGTCTTCCTGTCACGTCGCTGTGACGTATATTAACGAGAAAGGGGCCGCAGAGTCCCGAAAATTTGAAAACCTGGTCCCTTAAGATCGGTACGCCGAGGAAGAACATGAAACGTGGAATTACTATTCTGCTTTCGCTTAGCGTGCTGGTCACAGTCGCGTATTTCACCGCGAGCAAATGGGCGATCCGCCATCAAACATTAACGTTCAATGATCCGGCTCGCGACAACCGTCCGGTCGAAGTCGATGTCGCCGTGCGGCGCGATAAGGAAATGCAGGCCGATGCCGGCATGATCATGCTGCCGGTGGCGATCCTCAATCACGGCAACACCGTCAAATTCACCGAATATTCTTTCCTGGCGAACGTTTTTGCGGCTCGCGGCTACATGGCGATCAGCATCCAGCATGATCTGCCCACCGACGCACCGCTGGTGACGAAAGTCGGCGAACTCTATGTCGGGCGCTTGCCGCAGTATCAGCGCGGCGTTGCCAACATCCGGTTTGCCATCGACCAAATGAAGAAGATCGAGCCGGACGCCGACTACGATCACCTGACCATGGTGGGACATTCCAACGGCGGCGATATCTCGATGTATTTCGCCAAGATGTATCCCGATGAAATCAAGAAGGTCGTGACGCTCGACAACCTGCGCGTGCCGTTTATGACCGACGGCAAGTTCAAGATCCTCTCGTTCCGCTCAAAGGATCCGGTGTTTAAAGCCGATCCCGGCGTCGTGCCCGATGATGCAATCTGTGAAAAGTCCGGCATTCAGGTTGTCCAAACCGGCTTCCAGCATACCGACATGAGCGATCGCGGGCCCGATAACGTCAAGTCGACAATCCAGGGCATGCTCGACAAATTCCTCGATGACGACAACCCGCTGAAGCCGGTCGATACCAACATGCCGAAGATCACCGAGCCGGGGCCGGTTGCGCTCTACGCGCCGATCAAGAACTGACGATCCGCATCGCGCCCTGATCTTAAAACCTTGATCGCTTCGGGCGGCAGGATTGGCGTCTGGGTCGCGCATTGACCACTAGCTGATCCCACTCCACATAAGGCTTGCGGCAATTAGCGAGCGCTTATGTCCGAACCCATCAAACCGAAATCTGCCGGCGAAGTCTCCCCGGCGCGGAAGGCCGAATCTGGCAAAGCTGGATCCGGCAAAGCCGGTTCGCTGCCGGAGGCCCGGACATCCGCCTCGGAAGACATTGCCGCCTTCGTCGCCAAGGCCCGGGCGATGTCGCCCCATGCTGCAGGCGCGAAAGGCCGGTTGGTGTTCGCGCTCGACGCCACCATGAGCCGGCAGCCGACCTGGGACATGGCCTGCGCGCTGCAGGCCGATATGTTTCGCGAAGCGGCGGCCCTTGGCAGTCTCGATATCCGCCTCGTCTATTACCGTGGCCTCAATGAGTGCCGCGCTACGGGGTGGATTTCCGACAGCGCGCAACTGGCAAAGCTGATGGGCAAGATCGACTGCCGGGGCGGCAATACGCAGATCGGCAAGGTGTTGTCGGAAGCGCGGCGCGAAGCCGTGGCTTCCGCAGTGCGTGCGGTGGTCTTCGTCGGCGACGCCATGGAGGAGGCGGTCGATGAGCTCTGCGCCAAGGCGGGCGAGCTAGGTATGCTCAAGGTCCCGGTGTTCATGTTCCAGGAAGGGCATGACGAGGTCGCCGAGCAGGCGTTCCGCGAGATCGCGCGTCTGACCGGTGGTGCGTGGTGCAGGTTCGATCCCGGCGCTGCGGCGCAACTGCGCGAGCTGCTGCGTGCCGCGGCGGCCTATGCCGCCGGCGGACGCGAGGCGTTGCTGCGGCTGTCGAGAACCGGAAGCGGCGCGGCCAAATTGCTCGGGCAGATGAAGTGATGTCGCTTCGGTTCTCCTGAAAGGAAGCGCGGCGGCCGGCATGCTTTTTACCGTCGACCGCGCTATATTGAGATCATGCCAACCCTGATTGCCGGCGTTGTCGCCGTTATCCTGCTCTACTCGCTGCTGCAGATGTTTCGAGCGGCCAATCCGGTTGTGCTGGCGCGCGCGATCAAGATCGGCGGTGGCGTGGTGTCGCTTGCGATCGCCGCATTCACCGGTCTCAAGGGTGAACTTGCGGTGGCGGTCCCGCTCGGAATCTTCGGTGCTGGGCTATTGGGCTGGTCGCCTTTCGGGACATCGGGCTTCGGCAATATCGCCGGGATGTTCGGCGGCGCGCAACGCTCCCCGGGACAGACGTCGCGGGTGCGTTCGCAGTTTCTCGATATGAGGCTCGATCACGACAGCGGCGAACTCTCGGGCCAGATCGTCGCCGGGCCGAATGCCGGTCATTCGCTGAGCGAATTCGACCTGCCGCAATTGACGGCGATGATTTCGGGCTTCGACACCGAAAGCGTGTCGTTACTTGAAAGCTATCTGGACCGCAGGTTTCCCGCCTGGCGTCAGGACGCGCAAGGCAATGCGGCAGGGGGGCAAAGCCGCCCGGCGGCGAGCGGCAAAATGACGAACGAGGAGGCCTATCAGATCCTTGGCCTGCAGCCGGGGGCGGGGCGCGACGAGATCGGCCGGGCGCACCGTGCGCTCATGAAGAAACTGCATCCCGATCAAGGGGGGTCGACGTACCTCGCCGCCCGTGTAAACGAGGCCAAGGATACTTTGCTTCGCACGCATCACAGCTAACTCCGGCAACGCTACCAAACGCTACAAACCGAGAGTTGCTTCTGCTTTTCGCTCCGGCTGACGCCCCGTTACCGCCCGCCGTTGTCCGGCATGGTCGATCTTTCATCCCTTCTGTTTTAGCCCTCAAATCTTGACGAGAGGTTTGCGGGAAGGGGATTTGCGCCACAAAGACATGGATGGCGCGGAGCGCAGACCACATAGTCCGCGGATGACCACAGCCCAGACAAGTTCACGCCGTCTGCGCACGACAGACCGGCCATGACGGCTTGGAGATCAGTTCCGGACGGTGATGCAGGAGATGTCGGAGCGCTTCAGCGTCCGGCATACCGCTTCGGCCTGATCGCGGTCGAGGCCGGCGAAGCGGGCACGGAACAGCTTCTTCTCGCCTTTGGCGACGACCGGTTCAGTGAACGGATCGGCCTTGCTGAGCAGGCCACGGGCCTGACTGCGTGCCGCTTCGATGCGTTCCCGCGCTTCGCCTTCGCTCTCCAATGCGCCGACCTGGATGATCCATCCGGTGTGGGCTGCGACGGATTTGATGGCGCCGTTCTGCTGGATGGCCTGCGGCTGCGGTTGGGCGCGAGAGCTTGGATCGGCGTAGGCCATCGCCTGCGAGGCGGAGGAGGCCGGCAGGCTCGATGCCGGCAATACGCCGAGCACACCGTTCCCGGTGCCGAAGTTTGCCGGTTGCGGCGGCATGTCAGTCTTGGCGACATCAGTCTTGGCGACATCAGTCTTGGCGACATCAGCCTTGTTGGATTCGGCCTTGGCCACCACGGCGCCTGACGTCTCCGGCACTTCCTGGCGCGCCGGCGGTACTGAATTGGTGACGGGCGTAGCGGGCTGGGATGGAGCGGCTGAGGCCAGCTTGGTCTGCCCGGCCTTGATCTGGACCGTCTTCACCTTGACGGGCTTCATCGGTTCGGAAGAACCGGGGATCGCTGTAATCGGCTGGGTTTGAATCACCCCATTGGTAAACGGGGCGGGCTCGGGCTTGGCTTGTGGTGGGGGCACCGCCGCTGTGGCGGCGGCAAAGATCGATCGTGAAGCGGGGGCGCTCGAACGTATCGGCGGCGTCGGTGCGGTTGGCTCGTCCGATGCGGAGGCAACCTGAACGGCACCCTGGACCTGAACCGTCTGCGCGGGCCGCGATTGGGCCTGGTCTTCCGCGACATCGGCATTCGCGTCTGCGGGACTGCGCTCGGTTATCGCGGCAACGGTGCGCGTGTTCGCAGCTTTATCGAGGTTCTCGGCGAGCAGGCTGCGCATGGTGGCATCGCGCGAACCGCCGCTGCGACCGCCCATCACGACGCCGACGAGGTGACGGTTGCCGCGACGCAGGTTGGTGACGAGGTTGAAACCCGAGGCGCGGGTATAGCCGGTCTTGATTCCGTCGACCCCCTCGACACTGCCGAGCAGGTGGTTGTGGCCGTGGATCGTATGGCCGCGAAAGTTGAACGCTTCCGTGGCGAAGTAGCGGTAATAGCGCGGAAAGCGATCCTGGATGGCGCGGCCGAGGGTCGCCTGATCGCGGGCGGTCGTCACTTGCTCGTCCGCCGGCAGTCCGGAGGCGTTGACATAGGTCGTTCGGATCATGCCGAGAGTCCGTGCCTTGCGGGTCATCATCTTGGCGAAATCGTCCTCATCGCCGCCAATCGCTTCTGCGATTACGACGGCGGCGTCGTTGGCGGAGCGCGTCACGACGCCCTTGATGGCGTCTTCGACCCGAAGGGTTTGGCCGGGACGCAGGCCAAGCTTGGTGGGGTCTTGCTCCGAGGCATGCTCGGAGACCGGCATTTCGGTGTCGAGCGTCATCTTGCCCGACTCGAGACGTTCAAACAGCAGATACAGCGTCATGATCTTGGTGAGCGAGGCCGGATGGCGGATGCCGTCGGGGCTGTTCGAGGCGAGCGTCGCGCCGGAATTCGCGTCTACGATGATCGAGGCGAACGCCGGGCTGTAGCTCTCGCGCTCTTCATGATGGTGGCGGACGTAGTGACGATGCCTGGCGTGGCGCGCGTCGGCGGTGCCGGTCGTGAAAATGACCGCGGCGGTAATGGTGACCAGCCCGAAAGCGCAAACCCGCAGAACGCGGGAGGAAGCCAAGGTTGTGCGAAGCATAAACTTCCCTGTCCCAATTTCTGTCTTGTTCACCGGTTCGTGAGGCCAAATTATGCCCAACGGCCGGTGACGTTTCCTGTCCGAAGCACCTGCTAAGGCAGGCATTTCCGCTGGAAAGGCCAATCGGATCGCTGTTCTAGCTAACCAACTGTACGCAAACAATTTTTTTGACGAGTCTGTCGGGAGCACGAACAATGACAGAATCAGGTTAGGTCGCCGGGGTTTCCAAAAGGTTAAGCAACCCTTGCGTGGATTCCCGGTGTTTGACCATAAACTAAACGATTTGAACCTAGCATTTTGTGCAATGCACAAAGATTCTTGACTTTATTGTGCATTGCACTAGGTGTGAGCTGTCAGGGAGCCGGGACCTCCCGCCGATCTGTCAAACATCAGTCTGGGAAAGGACTCCATGATGGTCAAAGTCGAAGAGATTCAGCAATACGGGACTTCGCTGCAAAACGGCGTTCAGGCAATTGCGAGCGCTTATGGCGACTACACCAAGAAGTCGTTCGAAGACACCAAATCATATGTCGAGAAGCTGACCGGCGTGAAGTCGCTGGACAAGGCGCTCGAAGTGCAGACCGAATACGCGAAGTCCGCTTACGAGACCTTCGTGGCCGAGTCGCAGAAGATCGCGGGGCTTTATACCGATCTCGCCAAGCAGACCTTCAAGCCGCTGGAAGGCATCGCCGGAAAGTTCACCCCGGCCGGCGTCTGACAATTTGCGTTAGCATCAAGGTTGTTTTTCGGAATCAAAAGCCCGGCCATCATGGCCGGGCTTTTTCTTGTTCTGTCGTTGCAGCTTCTGTCGTTGCAGCGATTATCGCGCGACGCGAAGCTGCGAGAGTGAGGTTCCGATCGTGTTGAAGGTGGTGACGATCTGGTTAGCGTTGGTCAGCATGAAAAATTTACTTGAATCGGTCGCACAATTTTTCAGCACGGTCGATGTAGGGTCGGCGGGCGAACTCGTATTCACCTGAATCGTATAGATCGTATACATCGGCTGGTTTGTCTTGGGATCGGTCGGGCCTTTGATATTTTTGCACAGGAGTGCCTGGCGTGTGTCGATCGCGCCGTTGTTTTGCGTGCTGCCGTTTCCATTGGCCGGCCAGCGATCCTCGGTATTCAGTCCGTCGGACAGCAGGATGATGACCCTGTTGTAGGAGTAGTTGGAATCTTCGGCCGGAGCAGGCACGGGGCCGGTCTGTAAAAGCGATTGCCATGCCCAGGCCAGCCCGATGGCCTGATTGGTGCCGCCTGTCGGCTGCATCGCTTTGATATTGGTTTTGAGCGTGCTCCAGTCATAGGTCATCGGCATGATGGGCTCGAGAAGAGGCGAGTTATTGGGCTGACAATAGGCCTCGCTGTTCTCGTAATACTGATTGGCCGGAAACAACGTGGCCGTAATATTCAGGGTCGGCGCATCGCCTGTGGTGTCATAATCCTGGGTGCGGTCGGTGATGCAACCGGTCCATGTGGTGGTGGCGTTGGCGATCCAAGTATGAGTGTAGGTATACGCCGTGCAAACCTTGCTGCTGTTGCTGCCGGTACAGGAGCAACTACTACCACTGAGGCCGTTACAACTGCAGGAAGAGCCCGTGCACATGGTGGTCTGCGAACTGCTTTGGACGCTGTTCCAGCAGCCATTATAGAGGCTGTGCGAGGTACCATCGACGCCCGGACAAATATAGCCGCTATAGGTGCCGCTCGACGGGATCGTGGAGGTGTTCGAACTGGCGTTGACGGGGCTGACCGTGCAAGAGAAGTTGTCGTTATTGGTCGGGAACGGACACGTCGCGCCAGGTCCGATGTAGGCCCAGTTGCTCGGTAAGGTTGGCTGGGGCGACAGGGTCGGTTGTATCGTCGGCGGGTTTTGCCAGTCGGTCCAGTCAATCCAGGTTGCACCGGAATTGCTGGCGCCGGCGTTGACGACCTTGGCGAAGGGAATGACGGAAATATAGACGTCGCCGGGATTCTTGGCGAGCGCGCCGAGCTGGTCGACCAGGTTGCTCGCGGCGGTCCGCAACGCACCTATCTTTCCGTTGTCTTTCATCGATCCCGTATTGTCGAGCGCCAGCGCCACGCGCATCCGCACGTTGCCCCAGGCCGAAGTCGAGGTGGTGTTGAAGCTCATGTTCGGAAAACCGGCGACTTTCATGAAGTCGGTGGTTATGGATCCGGACCCGTTAACCTGGATGGTCGAGCCCATGTTGCCATTATCGGCCGTGTAGGTCGCGTTAATGGAAACGGACTGGGCGGCGTCCGGATTGGTGTAAAGGGCAGTGAAATAGGCCTGAGCCTTCGTATTGATATCGGATGTCGTGATGACACCGGTGGACAGATCCTTCGCAAGCATCAATGCCGTCGAGTCGAGTGCAGCCTGCATGGATGAGCGCGCGCTATTGGCACGGCTATAATCAACCGCGGCGCCGACGAAGCCGATGATGGGTATGAGGGCGATGGTGAAAATCACCGCGATATTGCCCTGATTCGCTCCGACGAAGCGGCGGGCCGCTTCCCGAATATGACGGCTAATGGATGCGCTAAGCATGACTTTTCACCGAAGTTGGGTTCCTACCCGCCATTTCGGTTGCCGACACTAAACGGGTGGTAAATCTGTTCCGAGAAAACTGGGTCAATAACCCTGTAAAATGCGAATTGCCCCGGAAATGGCGGCTATCGTCAATGGCCGCTAAATGACCGGTGGGGCTGCTTTGTCAAATCGGACAGAATTGATTAACCTTAGGCTGGATCGTCGAACCGGGTTCAGGTCCGCCGCAAGTTGCACTTGGCCAACATTTGCGTGCTTGCGGCGAGCCGGCAGCGGACCCATATTTGTGTCATGGATCCAATGAATGGATCGGCCGGGCCGGGAGCGGCGATCTGGAGGCGTGTCTGGGAACTCTGCGCATCCCTTGGCCGCTATCCGGTTTCCCGTGGGGATTTCGAACGCCTGTGCCATGCTGCAATTAACGTCCAGATTTGATCCGTCCGTGCCGTCTGCCGCCGCCGCATCTGCTCCCCGAATGAGCAATGATGAGAACCGCGCTGGTGGGACCGGCGGTCCTGCCACATCCGTTATCGCCAAGGTCAAACCGAAGACCAAGCGCCCGAGCCTCTATCGGGTGCTGATCCTGAACGATGACTATACGCCAATGGAATTTGTCGTTCACGTGCTGGAGAAGTTCTTCCAGAAGGATGTCGAAGCCGCGACCAAGATCATGCTCCACGTCCATCATCATGGAATCGGGGAGTGCGGCGTGTTCACCTACGAGATCGCCGAGACCAAGGTGACGCAAGTGATGGATTTTGCGCGCAAGCACCAGCATCCCCTGCAATGCGTGATGGAAAAGAAGTGAACTAGCCTCGCGTCAAGCTCCAAAAATAGGAACGGGTTTTGCATCGACTATCCCGGTCGAATCAGACGGACCGGCATCCCCTGCAGTTGCAGGACCGGCGCGGAATGGGAATGGCGCGTGTTTTTAGAGAAAAACTGCTTTTGCGGAACCGGCCTTTCGCCACGATCGGGTGTAACTATATGACAAAGGTTGTTGTTGCCTGACCGGGCAACGGCGATCATGATGATGGTGGGGGCCACAGAGGACGCGAATGCCAACTTTTTCCCAGAGCCTTGAACAATCCCTGCATCGTGCGCTGGCGATCGCAAACGAGCGTCACCACCAGTACGCGACGCTGGAACATCTTCTGCTGTCGCTGATCGATGATTCCGATGCGGCCGCGGTCATGCGGGCCTGCAGCGTCGATCTCGACAAGCTGCGCACCAGTCTCGTCAATTATCTCGAAACCGAGTTCGAAAACCTGGTGACGGATGGCGCCGATGACGCCAAGCCGACTGCGGGTTTTCAGCGCGTCATCCAGCGCGCGGTGATTCACGTCCAGTCGTCGGGTCGCGAGGAAGTGACCGGCGCCAATGTGCTGATCGCGATCTTTGCCGAGCGCGAGAGCCACGCTGCTTATTTCCTGCAGGAGCAGGACATGACCCGCTACGACGCGGTGAACTACATCAGCCACGGCATCGCCAAGCGGCCCGGGGTGTCTGAAGCGCGCCCGGTGCGTGGTGTCGACGAAGAGACCGAGACCAAGGGCAACGAGGATTCCAAAAAGAAGGGCGAGGCGCTCGATACTTACTGCGTGAACCTCAACAAGAAGGCGCGCGACGGCAAGATCGATCCGGTGATCGGACGGAATGCCGAGATCAACCGCGCCATCCAGGTGCTATGCCGCCGGCAGAAGAATAATCCGCTGTTCGTCGGCGAAGCCGGTGTCGGCAAGACCGCGATCGCGGAGGGTCTCGCCAAGCGCATCGTCGATAGCGAAGTTCCCGAGGTTCTGGCGGCGGCGACGGTGTTCTCGCTCGACATGGGCACGTTGCTCGCGGGCACCCGCTATCGCGGCGATTTCGAGGAGCGGCTGAAGCAGGTCCTCAAGGAACTCGAGGCGCATCCGAACGCCATCCTGTTCATCGACGAGATTCACACCGTGATCGGCGCAGGTGCGACTTCCGGCGGCGCTATGGACGCCTCCAATCTGTTAAAGCCGGCGCTCGCATCGGGCACGATCCGCTGCATGGGCTCGACGACATACAAGGAATATCGCCAGCACTTTGAGAAGGATCGCGCGCTGGTGCGCCGGTTCCAGAAGATCGATGTCAACGAGCCGACGGTGGAAGACGCGATCGCGATCCTCAAGGGCCTGAAACCGTATTTCGAGGACTACCACCACCTGAAATACACCAACGAGGCCATCGAGGCCGCGGTGCAATTGTCGTCGCGCTACATCCACGACCGCAAGCTGCCGGACAAGGCGATCGACGTGATCGATGAATCCGGCGCGGCGCAGATGCTGGTGGCGGAGAACAAGCGCAAGAAGACCATCGGCATCAAGGAAATCGAGACTACGATCGCGACCATGGCGCGGATCCCGCCCAAGAGCGTGTCGAAAGACGATGCCGAAGTCCTCAAACACCTCGAACAGACGCTGAAGCGCGTGGTGTTCGGCCAGGACAAGGCGATCGACGCATTGTCGGCTTCCATCAAGCTGGCGCGAGCCGGTTTGCGCGAGCCGGAAAAGCCGATCGGCTCGTATTTGTTCTCCGGTCCGACCGGCGTCGGCAAGACCGAGGTGGCAAAGCAGCTCGCGGCTTCCCTCGGCGTCGAGCTGATCCGGTTCGACATGTCGGAATATATGGAGCGGCACACGGTGTCGCGCCTGATCGGCGCGCCTCCGGGCTATGTCGGCTTCGATCAGGGCGGCTTGCTCACCGACGGCGTGGACCAGCATCCGCACTGCGTGGTGTTGCTTGACGAAATCGAGAAGGCGCATCCGGATCTGTACAACGTGCTGCTGCAGATCATGGATCATGGCCGGCTGACCGACCATAACGGCAAGCAGGTCAACTTCCGCAACGTCATCCTGATCATGACCACCAATGCCGGCGCCGCGGATCTGGCTCGCCAGGCGTTCGGCTTCACGCGCAACAAGCGGGAAGGCGACGATCACGAAGCGATCAACCGGCAGTTTGCGCCTGAATTCCGCAACCGGCTGGATGCCATCGTCTCGTTCGCTCATCTCAATGCCGATGTGATCGGCATGGTGGTCGAGAAGTTCGTGCTGCAGCTCTAGGTGCAGCTCGCCGACCGCGACGTCACCAACGAGCTGTCGGAGCCTGCCAAGGCGTGGCTGGTTCAGCATGGTTACGATGAGCAGATGGGCGCGCGGCCGATGGCCCGCGTGATCCAGGAGCACATCAAGAAGCCGCTGGCGGACGAAGTGCTGTTCGGCAAGCTGAAGGGCGGCGGTCACGTCCGCGTCGTGCTGGTCAAGGACGAGGCGGCCACGGAGCCCGATCAGGAAAAGATCGGCTTTGAATATGTCGAAGGCCCGGTCACGCCGAAGCCGGAAAAACTGCCCGGCGCGCGCAAGCGCACGGTGCCGCGCAAGCCGAAATCGGGCGGTCCCAGCGGCGGGTCCAAGGGCCCGGCGTCGCGAGGTCCGCTGGTCAAGGTCTGAGTGGCTGATATTTCAAAATCAGGAGCCGGCGTGTCGCAAGACCGCCGGCTTTTTTGATGAACGATGTCTGGCTTGGGCGTGCACTCATAACAGCGAAGCCGGACACGAAGGGCATGCGAGCTTGATAAAGGCGAGGTAGCAACAAAAGGGGACATCAGATGGCCAACACCACCGGCACGACGACCCAGCCCGGAGCCGCGATCCCGCCTGACGACACGAACCGCAAACTCACGGTGGCCAACCCCGAAGATCCGAAGATGCACCACATCTCGGTCGCGGGCGGCACCTACACGATCCTCATGACCGGCGAGCAGACCGGCGGCCGCTACAGTTTGATAGATATGCTCGTGCCGCCTGGCGGCGGCCCGCCGCCGCACCGTCACGACTTCGAGGAGATGTTCACGATCCTGGAAGGCGAGATCGAGTTGACCTTCCGGGGCGAGGCGCTGCGGGCGAGCGCCGGTTCGACCGTGAACATCCCCGCCAACGCGCCCCACTCGTTCAAGAACAAGGCGGACAAGCCGGCACGCCTGCTCTGCATGTGCACGCCAGCGGGGCAGGAGGAGTTCTTCATGGCGGTCGGCGACCCCGTCGATAGCCGTACCGCGCCACCACCGCAGCTCAGCAAGGCCGAGCAGGCCGAGCGTGTACAACGCGCAAGGGCACTTGCGGCCAAGTATCGAACCGAGCTGTTGGTATGAGGGTCCTCGTTCTAGGCGCAACGGGCGGCACCGGTCGCGAGATCGTGCGAGAAGCGGGCGCGCAGGGCCACTCGGTCGTGGCGCTGGTGCGATCCAGGACGAAGGCGACCGATCCGGCGCCGAGCTCGTTGAGGGCGACGCACGAGACGAGCAGGCCCTTTCGCGCGCGCTCGACGGTTGCTCCGGCGTGATCAGCTCTTTGGGCACACCCATGAGCCCCTTCCGCGAGGTGACGCTTCTGTCGGTTGCAACGCGGGCGCTCGTGAAGGCGATGAAGAGTGGGAACGTCCGCCGCCTCGTCTGCATTACAGGCTTGGGCGCCGGCGACAGCCGCGGCCACGGCGGCTTCCTTTTCGACACATTGTTTTTTCCGCTGCTGCTGCGGAAGGTCTACGAGGACAAGAACCGCCAGGAAGATGTCGTGCGCGCCAACAAACTGGATTGGGTGCTGGTTCGCCCGACGGTGCTCAACGACAAGCCGGCAAGAGGAACGGTTCAGGCGCAAACCGATCTGTCCCATATCCGTGGCGGGACGGTGTCACGCAGCGACGTTGCGAAGTTTGTCGTCCAGCAGTTGACAGACGATACCTGGCTTCGCCGCGCTCCCCTGATAACTTGGTGAAACGGTTTGCGAAAGTAAGCGGCAGCCGATATTGCCGATTAAACAGCCGGCGTGTCGCAAGACCGCCGGCTCTTTAATGGAGGTTATCCTGGTCGGGACGTGCGTGCACTGATCAGATGTAGGCGAGGCACCATCCCGATCCGCGAAGCCAGCAACGCTCCTCCGGAATCTCCTGATCGCGGTAGAGGCGTGTGACCTTCTGCCAGCTTCCTTCTTTTGCGAAGGCTTCGGCCAGCGCGCGTTCCGACACCTCGTCACGGCTTCCGGCGCATGGAAAGATCGCAACCGGTGAAATCCAGGCGGCGAAATAGTCGTGACCGCGCCGCTCGATTCGAAAGACAGCGCCGGCACTCGCCACTCGTTCCGGCGAGCTTGCACCAAAGCCCTGGTCCGATGTCATCGGCAGGATCAGGCGCCCGCCATCGGCGAGGCGATCGAGCCAGCTTTCGGCCGGCCGCGTGCAGCCGGCATTGACATAAATGACATCGGCTTCATCGAATGAAACCAAAGCGCCGTCGCCCTCGACGATTTCGACGGTCGGGTGCGTCGCAAAATTGGCTTTGGCGCGCGCAGCGAGTTCGGAATCATATTCTATTCCCGTAACCCGGCCCGTCGGCCCGGCGAGGTGAGCAAGGATGGCGGTGTAATAGCCGGTTCCGGTTCCGATATGCACGACGTGCTCGCCGGCGGCCGGTGACGCGCGGTGTATGAGGTGCGCATGCAACGACGGTTGCCCATTGTTGATCTGCCGTTCGGGCAGAATGCCGACGAGATCGTCGGTGTATAAATAGACGGGATCGGTGTCGGGAGTCGGGACGTAATTGCGGAACCAGCGGACGATCGGCCATGGACCGGGCCCGAGAAAATCCTCACGCCGTATTGTGCTGAATGCGGCGTCGAGACGCGCATCGTCGACGCGCGCGGCGGCCAAAATCTGCCTGGCGTAGGCCGCCCGGATGATGCTCAGTTCGTCTTGCCGGTCCATCGGTCCCTTTCGCCGGCGCCGGCCGATGCTAGGGTGGTGTGTGATTAAACACATGCTAGTGTGTGAAATAGCATAAGGCGATGAAGGGGCCAAATGAAAAGACAGCTTTATCCGGCGGTTCTGGAGCGCGGTCCCAAGGGAACGTTCGGCGCGTGGTTTCCCGATTTTCCCGGATGCGTCGCCGGTGGAAAATCACAGGAGGAAACAATCGAGAAGGCGGAAAACACGCTGGCGCAAGCGGTCGACCTGCTGTTCGAGCAGGGCAGGTCGCTTCCCCAGCCGACGCCGATCGAGCGGATCGTGCTTCCCAAGGGCTGCGACTTCCTTGCTTATTTCATTGTGGGCGTGGATCCCCCGGATCCGTCGGAGCGGGTGAACGTCTACCTTCCGAAAAGCCTGATTGGCCGGATCGACAGGCGCGCGGAGGAACTCGGCATGAGCCGTTCCAGTTTTTTCGGTCTCGCTGCCACCACGGCGCTAACCCGATTCCCGGGCGCCGTTGGGGTGGGTTTGGCGGAGCCGCGCTCGAAGGTGCACAAGACCGGCGGGCTGCGAACGAAGACACCGGCCAGGAAGCCGTCATTGTAAAGGGGGCGTTTTGAATTTTATGAGTGCACGCTTGGTCAGGCGTCGCTCGCGTTCAGCCTTCACCCAATAGCTGCTTGATGCGGCGCTGTAGTTGCCGCTTCTTCTGTTCGCTCTTGCGCAGCCGCTCCTCCAGATCGGAAACGGGAAACTCGGATTGTGTCTCCGAGTTGAACGCGACGCCGACGAAGTTGTCGCGCCACCAGATGATTTTGGCGAGAAAGGATCGGCCTTTTCGCGCGATGGTCAGCGACATCTGCTCTTTAGGAAGATTAACGATGTTGTTGAATTCGATGCGGGCGCCATTTTCGGAGATATTGCGGACGACGCAATCTCTCTTCGCGTTATCATTGTCAATTTCGGCGACGCCGCCATAAATAACCTTGTCGCGCGCGCTCTGGCGTCGATCCAACATCGAACAATACTCCCAATAAAGAGGGAGACTTTTACGCCGCTTTGCCGCAGGCGAAAGCCCACAAGCGGCGAAATGCCAAGTTAACGTAAACCGATCACGGCTGAATTAGCGCGGATTCCGGGGGCAAGCAGGCCCTCGCGAAACCCTTTAAGCCGCGCTCTCGCGGATGCCGCGGGCGATTTCCTTCTGCGCATCGAATTCGCGCCGCCGTCGCGCCAGTTCGTCGGCGCTGAGCAGCGCCACATTGTTATAGTCGCGCTTCCAGGAGGCGCCCGCGCTCCAGCGCAGCGGCGACTGCACCGCGGTTTGCGCAACCGGTGCGGTTTCCAGCACGCGCAGCGCAAGCTCCAGCGTGAAGGCTTGCGTATCCGGATCGTGAGGCTTGCCCGCCGAGTTGCCGAGCGGAAAATCGCTGAACAGGAACCGCGGCACCGCGGCGTGCTCGACGATATCTTTCGCACAGCCCATCACGACCGTGGCAATGCCATTGGCCTCCAGGTGGCGGGCGACCAGGCTGATAGTCTGGTGGCAGACCGGGCAATTCGGCACCAACACCGCGGCGTCCACTTGGTCGTCCCGGCAGCGCGCCAGGATTTCAGGCGCGTCGGTTTCGAGGGTGACGCGATGGCTGCGGTTGGTCGGTGCGCCGAAGAAGCGCGGCGCGACCTCGCCGATCCGCCCCTCACGCGCGAGCCGCTGCAGTTGCGGCAGCGGAAACCAGCTACCGCTGTCCTCGGCCGAGGTGTGCACGCGATCATAGGCGATATGGGAAATCCGCAAATCATGCGGCTTCGAGGTGTCGCCGGCATAGACCGAATAGAATTTGGCGCCGCCATTGTATTTGGCGCCCGGACCCTGATCACCCTTGGCGGGATCGAACGGTGCCGCTGTCGTGACGATGGCGACGCGGGACTGCTCAAGCGGCTTGCGCAAGCGCTGGAACGGCGCCTCGACATAATGCGCCCAGCGATAGGACGTGGTGTAGCCGATTGCCTGATAATATTCGCGGGTCCGCGCCATATAGGGGATCGGCGTGTCGTCGTCGGGCGCGAAACCAAGCTGGTCGTCGGGCGGTGCCGTCATGTCTTGCGCTCCCACATGCGCGCCATCATTGCTAGATAGCTAGACGGTCCTCCCTTTGTGTCAAGCAGGTCCTCGGGAACAAGGCATGGCGTCGCGAACGGTCATGAGGCTGCGAGCCGTGCTTTGCACCGTCATCGTGACGCTCTTGTCACCGACGGCGGCGGCCTTGGCGGAAGACACTTCGCCCGCGATGACCAATGTCGCGCGACCCAGCGTCGAGGAACTGGCCACAAAGGCCGAGCCGCAAAAACCGGCTGAGGCCGACACCGATACCCGCGAGGCGATGTGCCTCATGATCGAATCCGCGGCGAAGTCGCAGGACCTGCCGCTTGAGTTTTTCGCGCGCGTGATCTGGCAGGAAAGCCGCTTTCAATCCGATGCGGTCGGTCCCGTCACACGCAGCGGCCAGCGCGCGCAGGGTATCGCGCAGTTCATGCCGGGGACCGCCAATGAGCGCCGCTTGCTCGATCCCTTCGATCCAGTGCAGGCGCTGCCGAAATCCGCAGAGTTTTTGAACGAATTGCGCAATCAGTTCGGCAATCTCGGACTTGCCGCCGCGGCCTACAATGCCGGACCGCGCCGGGTGCAGGAATGGCTCGCCGGCACTGGCTACATGCCGCAGGAGACGCGCAACTACGTCGTTGCCATCACCGGCACGACGGTCGACGACTGGGCCGCGGCCAGCCGGAACGGCAAGACGCCCGACCGCACGCCGAACGCGCCGGCTTCAAGCTGCCGCGAATTGATGGCGCTGCTCAAGCGCGCGCCCAACCCCTTCGTCACCCAGTTGGAACAGCATGTGAAACTTGGTGTGGACAGGCTGTGGGGCGTGCAGCTTGCCGCCGGCTTCAATCGCGATCGCGCGCTGGCGATGTATGCACGCGCGATGAAGCGGTTGAGCGCCGTGATCGGCGATCAGGATCCAAGCTTGCTCGGAACGATGTTGCGCAGCCGAGGGACGCGCACGTTCTATCAGGTGCGGATCGGCGCCGACACGCGCCCCGCCGCCGACGATCTCTGCAACCGCATCCGGCGCGCGGGTGGTGCATGTTTCGTGCTGCGAAACATGAACGTCAGGGGCTGACCGGCAGCACGGACATTTGAATGATATTCAGTCGAGGTCGCCGAGATCGTCCTCTGCCGCGTGGCGTTCGATTTGTCGAACTGAAGTCGGTGAGGGGTCTGGCGTCCGGCCACCATCCCGGCCGACTAGCCCGGCGACAAATTGTGAAAGCGCCGGTCCCACGAGCAGGATCAGCACGAAGCGAACGGTCTGCATCGCCATGACAAAAGACGTATCGACTTTGGTCGATGCAGCGATGATGGCCACGGAGTCGACGCCGCCCGGGCTGGTGGCGAGGTAGGCGGTCAACGGGTCCACGCCGACGACGTGCACAAGCAACGCCGCCATCCCACCACAGAAGGCGATCATGGCCGCGATCGAGAGAATGCTCTGCGGGAGCGCCCGCGTGACAGCGGCCAACAATTTCGGGGTGAAACGCAGGCCGGTGTTCCACCCAATGAAAGCGTAGCCGATCGCGAGAAACCACGGTGGCAGTTCGATGGTGCTGTAGCTTCCGATATGAAGCACCCCGCCGACCGTCATTGCCGCGATGAGGACGCCTGCGGGTATCCTGGGTGCAAATACCGCGAGGAAGCTGACGGCTATGATCAGCAGCGTCCCCAGGAATGATGGCCATGCAACCGGTGGAAACCAGACCATGGCATGCGCTGCATCGGCGGGGATGTGGACCCAGAAGCGGGCAATCAGTGAAGCCGCGATGGCGACGAACACCACACGCAGATATTGCATGAAGGCGACCAGCGGCGCATCGGCGCCGAAGGCTTCCGCCATGAGTATCATCACCGGCGCGGCACCCGGCAACAGCCCCCAAACCGCGGTCGTGCCCTGCATGATGCGAAGTTTGCTGATCAGCCACCCGAGCGCGGCGCTGGCGATGACGGTCGTGGCGACGACGGCCAGAAATAGCGGCCAGCCTTCGCTGAACCTGACGACAATCTCTGATGTGAACGAGCGGGCGATCAGGCAGCCAATCATCGCCTGAGCTAAATTCATGGGCAGTCGCGGAATGCGCACGGTACCGCCGCCGGTCATTGTCAAGACGCCTGCCGCCATCGGCCCCAGCATCAGGGCGGCTGGCAGCCGCGCCCATTCAAGGATGGTCGTCATAACGATCGAAATGGCGATAAGGACGGCCCACTGGACGGGAAGCGAAAGGCCCGCCAATGGCAGGGTGCGCGACGTTGGCATTACCGCTCAGCGCTTCAGTTCGATGTCATCGGCCTTCACCACGCGGCTCAACATGGGAAAGATGACATTGACCGAGAAGGCATGCATCTCGCTCGAGAAACTGGTCGTCGCGTCTTCCGCGATGACTACGTCGTAGGCGTGCTCGTGAGCCTGTCTTGCCGTCGATTCAACGCCGAGGTTGGTAGCAATCCCGCCGAGCACGACAGTCCGCACACCGCGACGACGGAGCTGCACGTCGAGGTCGGTGCCGTAAAATGCGCCCCATTGGTGCTTGGTCACGAGGATATCGGTGGGATGGTAGAGGCCTTCGACAAGATGGCTGAAGTTGGCGGGAAAACCACCTTCCGGATGTGCCATTGGCTTATCGACCGACTGTTTCAACGCGTCACCGAAATCCGGCGCGAAGGCGACGTTGACCAGCACCACAGGTGCGCCCGCGGCGCGAAATCGCTCGGCGAGCGTGATACCCGTTGCCGCGACATCGGCGCCGGATCGTGGAGCAAGGTTCGGCATCGGGACGATGCCCTGCTGAAGATCGATCAGGACGAGGGCCGTTGTAGTGGGGGAGAGTTCAAGCATTTGCGATCCTTCTTGCGCGAGTTGGGACCGCGCCATCACCGAGCGGTCATCGTCTCCGGCCCGCTCAGGCGCTTCCATGGGGCTGCCATAAATTTGAGGATATACTCAAACACGGAAATTACTTGAGTTCAACCTCAAATAAGAATTGGCCGTGATCCAGCGCTCCTGCTAGGATTCCGGCATGTCCTCCAGCGCCAAAAAGCAGCCAGCCACGACCGTCCCGAAGCCGAATAGGGACCGTCCTGCGCTTTCGCCTCAGCGCAGCGTTGGGCGCGAGCGCGTTGCCAATCTCATGATTGCCGCGGCGGACGTCATTCGTGAGCGCGGATTCGATGCCGCCACGATGGCGGAGATCGCGGAGCGGGCAGGGGCGAAGATCGGTTCGCTCTATCGGTTCTTTCCGAGCAAGGAAGTGCTGGCCGATGCCTTGATGCAGCATTACGCTGATATGATCGACGCCGCCTGCGACGAGATCGATGCTCGTTTATCCGCCATCACCACGGATGAGTTGGCCGACCTTTTTGTGAATTTTCTCGTCCGGATCCATCACGAGACCAGAGCATTGAGCGCGCTGCTGGAGGCGCGGTCACGATGGTCGGCCAAGCGTCTTGAGTTTCGCGAGCAAGCGCTAAAGCGCTTTGCCAATACCCTCTTGCTCAGGGCGCCCAAGCTTCAAAGGAAAACGGCGAAGGACATGGCCGTTGTCTTGCTCAACAACATGAAGACGATGGTGGCGATGACGCTGGATAAATCGGCGCCCACGAGTCCGGGAAGCGCTGATGAACTGCGCCTCATGAACCGGCTTTATCTCGCCAGCAAGCTTGCTGGTTTTGAGCAGCGTTAGACCGCCGCCGCCCACCCATCCTGTCTTGTCGATGCTTTGTCGTCCCTGGAAACCGTACCAGAGCCGCGCGGTGCAGAGGACGGGTAGGCAGAATGACATAGCTATCAGATGTTCGCTTGACGGACGCTGCTTTCCTCAGCGTTATGCCGCCCAAGAATCAATCAATCGGAACTCCGTGCCGCTGCCTCCGCTCGACTCGCTTCAATGGCACAGCTCCTTGCGCGCGTTCGCATGGGGAATGCGGTCGATCACCGCGACCGTTCTGACGTTGGTGCTGTTCGCAACCTATCTCGGCATCGGCGCGCTCGCGCACGATACGCATTTCAGTCTGGCCTGGGCGCTGGCGAGTACGGCCTTCGTCTGGGCGGGACCTGCGCAGATCATTCTGATCTCGACGCTCAGCTCTGGTGCGACGATCGTGCAAGCGGCGATTGCCGTCACCGTCAGCGCGATCCGGCTGTTTCCGATGGTGGTCTCGGTATTGCCGATGATGCGCACGCCGCAAACCAAACGGCGGCATCTGATCCTGGTGGCCCATCTCACCGCGGTCACGTTGTGGGTCGAATGCTTTCGCTTTCTGCCGCAGGTGCCGCGCGACCGGAGGATTGCTTTCATTCAAGGGCTGGGCATTGGCCTGGTGTGCGTATGCCTTTGCGCGACGACGATCGGGTATCTGCTCGCTGCCAGTCTCTCGCCAACGTTGGCGGCGGCGATCCTGATGCTGACGCCGCTGGCCTTCTTGTTCTCGACTGCGCGCAACTGCCGGGAGCTGGCTGACGGGGTTGCGCTGGCGCTGGGCCTGCTGCTGTTTCCGCTGGCGACGATGTTGAATAGCGGCGTCGATATCCTGATCAGCGGTGTTTCGGCCGGCACCATTGCCTATGGCGTTCACCGGTGGCGATCTCGTCCATGAGTGATTTCATCGGCGACTGGCACGCATTACTGATCCTGTTGCTCGCGGGCGTTATCCCCAATCAGATATGGCGCATGCTCGGATTGTGGTTCGGCAGCGGCATCGACGAGGGATCGGAGCTGTTGGTCTGGGTCAGGGCGGTGGCGACCGCAATCCTCGCCGGCGTCATTGCGGAGATTCTGGTCCAGCCGCCCGGTGCGTTGGCGAGCGTGCCGGGATGGCTGCGCTACGCCGCGGTCGCGCTCGGCTTTGCCGCTTTCTGGCTGTCGCGGCGGTCGACGTTTGCCGGCGTCATCTGCGGCGAGATCGTGATGCTTGCGGGCCAATGGTGGCTCGGCTGATCACCGGTTCACATTGCGGCTTCGTGATAATCGGCTAGACTCCAAGACGACATCACACTGGATTGAAGCATGGTTCGAGAGAGTGAAATCCGCGAAGGCGAACTCGCCGTCGATATGCCGCCGCCGCGCGACGCCGGTCTCGTCTTTATCGGCCGCATCCGCACCCCCTGGACCTCGCGCCTGGCGACGCCGCGGCAGGGGCGTCACGACGGCCCGGTCTGCCGGCTGGAGATCTTCGAGCCCTGGGTGCCGGCGATCAAAGGCGTCGATTTCTATTCGAACCTCGAAGTGATCTACTGGCTGCATCTGTCGCGCCGCGACCTCGTGCTGCAAAGCCCGAAGAACAACAAATCGACCCGCGGCACCTTTTCGCTGCGCTCGCCGGTGCGGCCGAATCCGATCGGCACGTCGATCGTCAAGCTGGTCGGCATCGAAGGCTCAACGGTCCTGGTGCGCGGCCTCGATTGCCTCGACGAGACCCCGCTGCTCGACCTCAAGCCCGACCGCTGCGAATTCACCCCGCTGGCGCCGCCGCAAGCCGGCGATTTCGAGACGGAGTGAGGGGATCGCTTTTCGTCATTGCGAGGAGCGAAGCGATGTCGCATCGGTCATTCCGGGATGGTCCGAAGGACCAGACCTCAGATGTGCAATTGCACATCGGGAAATCCTTGGATTCCGGGTTCGATGCTTCGTATCGCCCCGGAATGACGATCCGAAGGACGACGCAAACGCGGAAGACACCGAGAATTCCTTACCCGCCCTGCAGCGCGGCGATCAGCTTGGCCGCATTGTCTTCCAGCACCTTCACATCTTCCTTGCGGCTTGCCGGCGGCAGCAGCGCGATGCCGTCGCGGCGCGGCATCACATGCATGTGGAGGTGAAACACCACCTGTCCGCCGGCGGCTTCGTTGAACTGCCGCAAGGTGATGCCGTCGGCATTGAACGCCTTCATCGCCGCATGCGCGATTCGGTGGGCGCCGCGCGCGACATGGGCGAAATCCTCAGGGCTGATATCGAGGATGTTGCGGGCAGGGGCCTTCGGGATCACCAGCGTATGCCCGGGACACCGGGGCATGATGTCGAGAAAGGCCAGCACGTGGTCGTTCTCGTAAACCTTGTAGCAGGGAAACTCGCCGCGCAGGATTTTCGCAAAGATGTTGTTGGGGTCATACGCGGTCATGGTAGCTCCCTGAATCCGGTTCTACTCTCACTGCCGTATCCGAACGTCAAGACGGGTCGTCGGCGCTTTTGCGAAACGGCCCGGCCTCGGTGAGCTCGCGCGCCGCTTCCTCCACATAGGCGCGCTCGCGCTTGAGATAGTCGTCGATGGCATGGCGCAGGCCGGGGTCGGCGATATAATGCGCGGAGTAAGTGGTCTGCGGGAGATATCCGCGCGCGATCTTGTGCTCGCCTTGCGCGCCGGCCTCGACGGTTTTCAGTCCGCGCTGGATCGCGAAATCGATGGCCTGATAATAGCAGACCTCGAAATGCAGAAACGGATGATGCTCGATCGCGCCCCAGTTGCGGCCGAACAACGTATCGGAGCCGATGAAATTGATGGCGCCGGCGATCCAGCGACCGTTGCGTTTGGCCATGACCAGCAGCACGTCCCTGGCCATGCTCTCGCCGATCAGCGAGAAGAATGCGCGGGTGAGGTAGGGCCGGCCCCATTTCCGCGAGCCGGTGTCCATGTAGAAATCGAAGAAGGCGTCCCACGCATCCTCGGTGATGTCGCTGCCGGTTAGCGCGTGGATCGTGATGCCGCTGGCGACGGCGTCGCGCCGTTCGCGCCGGATCGCCTTGCGGTGACGCGAGTTGAGGGTGGCGAGAAAATCCTCGAAACTGCCGTAACCTTCATTGTGCCAGTGAAACTGCTGGTCGTTCCGCTGCAGGAACCCATGTTCGGCCAGAAACTTCCATTCTGCCTCGCGTGCGAACGTCACGTGAGCCGATGAGGCTTTGGTAACTCCGCACAGCGCCACCAGTCCGCTCGCCAACGCGGTGCCGATGCGGTCCGTGTCGACGCCATTTCGGATCAGCAGGCGCGGGCCGGCCGCCGGCGTAAAGGGAACCGAGGCCTGCAGCTTCGGATAATAACGTCCGCCCGCGCGTTCATAGGCATCGGCCCAGCCGCGGTCGAACACGTATTCGCCTTGCGAGTGCGATTTCAGGTAGCACGGCACGATGCCGACAATGGCGCCATCGAGCCGGGCCACGAGGTGCCGCGGTCCCCATCCGGTCCGCGTGCAGGCTGATCCGGAAGCTTCCAACGCCAAAAAAAATGTGTGTGAAATAAACGGGTTATAGCTTGGTTTTGAACTGATACAGGAACTTTTCGCAGTGCTGACTGAGGCTAACGTGTCGAGGCCGTTGAGGCTGGCTGGATCGGGAACCGGGTTGGCGCAGGCATCCCAGTCCTCAGCCGGAATCTGGCTGACGGACGACACCGCTTCGAGAGTTATTTCGGATGACACCATCGACGATTTAGGACCGGTCACGGTTACGATCAGCCATCGCACATGGTGACCAACCCCAAAGATCGTGCATTGCGCTCACGACTTCAAGAGCGCGGCACGCATCAGGTTCAGGGGCGGAAATCTTCGAAAATCATCTGATCGGCATAGCGCGCCGCCCGCTCGCGCTGCTCTGGGGTGCGCACGGTCCAAGTCAGCAGCGGCAAGCCGAACAGGTTGCGGGCGATCCAAGGCGCCGGCGCCGGCAACTGGTTGACCCAAAAGGCAACGAAATTCGGCCGGGTGCGGAACGCGTGACGTAAATGTAGCATGTCGCGGCGCTGGGCGGGCATCAGCTTTTTCCAGTAATCGTCATCATAGTTGCGCTGGGCGATGATGCCGCGGGGAAGCGCCGGCATCTTTTCGCGCAGCGCCAGCACCTGATCCGGGTCGAACGACATTCCGGCCGCGGGTCCGCGATAGGAGCCGAGTACCTCCGACATCCGCGTCACCAGTTTGCGGTCGCCGTCGAAATGGCTCTTCACTTCGATCACGAGCGGAACGCGGCCTTTGACCAGCGCGCAGAGATCGCCGAGCGACATCATCCGCTCCGAGGTATCCTTGAACCTGACCGCCTTGAGCTGGGCTGCGGTCATGCCGAGCAACGCGCCGCTGCCTTCGGTGAGGCGGCCAAGCGTGTCGTCATGATGTACCATCGCCTCGCCATCGGCGGTGAGCTGCAGATCGACTTCGATGCTGAAATTCCCATCGATCGCAGCGGCAACCGCGCCGGGCATGTTTTCGATAATGCCCCGCGCGCGATCGTGCAGGCCGCGATGCGCCACCGGCCGCGCCGTCAGCCAGCCGGGCGCGCGCATAGAGGGTTTCCTTAAGAGACTTCGAACACCCCTTCGACCTCCACCGCCGCATCGCCGGGAAGCGAGGAAACGCCGACGGTGGTGCGGGCGTGGCGGCCCTTGTCGCCGAACGCGGCGACCATCAGGTCCGACGCGCCGTTGAGAACCTTCGGCCCGTCGAGAAAGTCGGGCTTGCAATTGAAGAAGCCGACGAGCCGGACCACGAGGACCACCTTGTCGAGGTCGCCAAGCGCGGACTTGATCTGCGCCAGGAGGATGATGGCGCAACCGCGCTCCG
>JAQGKC010000132.1 GCA_028290305.1 Bradyrhizobium sp. | reverse complement strand
GTCATACCAACTATGATCTTCATGTCGTCACGCATTCCGGAGGATACGTTCTTGGCAATGAGGGCCTTGCGATCGAGACAAATCCGATTGGGATGCTCAACTTTGACACCGTCATTTTCGTGGGCGGTGATATCGAGCCGATGCAGACACCGGAGAACATTGCCGCTGCCAGGAAATTGAGCTCAAGAGCCTCGCGGGTAGCCAGTGTGTGTACGGGGGCGTTTTTGCTTGCGGAGACCGGCTTGCTGGACGGCCGGAGAGCAACGACGCACTGGCGATACGCTGCTTTATTGCAGTCACGCTTTCCCTGCACCAGGGTCGAGAGCGACAGTATCTACATAGCGGACGGGCGCATTTGGACGTCGGCGGGCATCGCCTCCGGAATAGACTTGGCGCTCGCCATGATTGAAAGAGATATGGGCGCGGACATTGCGCGCGATGTCTCCAGGCTCCTGGTCGTTCCGCATCGTCGACCAGGAGGTCAATCCCAATTCTCTGCTATGTCGCAAATGGAGCCGGAGTCGGATCGTATCCGCATCGCTCTGAATTTTGCCCGGGAACATCTGGCTGAAGCGCTGCCCGTCGAGCGGCTCGCCGATGCCGCACGATTAAGTCTGCGACAATTCGGACGAGCATTTCGCCGGGAAACGGGTGAAACGCCTGCCAAGGCGGTCGAGCGCTTGCGCGTTGAGGCTGCGCGACTGCGCCTGCAGGATGGTAGCGAACCGATCGAACAGATTGCCCTGGCGGTGGGTTTCACCGATCCGGAACGGATGCGCAGGGCCTTCGTCAAACTGCATGGACATCCGCCGCAATCGATCCGGCGCGAGAGCAGATTGAACGGTGAGCGCTGATCGATCGTCGGTCGATCAGCGCGCGTCAGGTGTCAGCGGGGGTAATCACTCCACATGTCGCGATGCAGCTTCCAGGCGCCGCCCTGCTTGAGGAAGATCAGGGTCTGTTTGGCGCGAATCTGGAGCTTTCCGCCGTGATCACGGACCTCGGCATCCGAGACTTCGGTAACGCTCTGATCGTTACCGTAGAACTCGTAATTGCTAAACGATACGGTACCCGGCAGGGATCCGGCATTACCCTTGGTGAAGTATTCGGCGATCGCGCGGCCCCCGATGACTCTGTCGCCCCCGGGTGGCAAGAGTGCGCCATCTTCCGTATAGAGTCGGCCTATCGCCTCATAATCACCTCGCCCGAACGCTTGCGCCCAGCGTGCATTCTCGGCTTTGATGGCTGCTTCGGGTGGACGCTGCGACTCACTGGCAGTTGCCGGCACGGCATAGGTGAAAATGCAAAAACAGGCTGCAAGGGCAACCGTACAAAGACGAATTTGTCGCATCTGATGATTTCCGATTGGGTTTGAAAGGGAGACCGCTCCACCCAATAGAGCAGGTGGAGTCGAACGTGTCGGTTACGGTCTTCGAAAAGGCAAGGGTTAGTCACGGCATGTTTTCGGCGAGTGTTTCAGCGAACGCCAGGGATGCGTGCGAGGCCCTTGGATGCGCCGGGCAGCACCTTGTCGACCATCGCAATGACTTCTGGCCGCGCGTCTCTGGGATGACCGGAATGGAATGGCGGGTCGGGATCATATTCGATCGCCAGTTGCGTGAATTCGGCAGCCTGCTGGCCGCGCAGCTTCGCCGCAACACGAAGGGCGAAGTCGATGCCCGCCGTCACGCCTCCGCCGCTCATGAACCGGCCGTTGTCGTCTTCCACGAAGCGCTCCGGAACGGGGATGGCGCCATATTCAGACAGCTTGTTGACGAAGGCCCAATGGCAGGCGCTTCGCTTACCCTTGAGAACGCCCGTTGCCGCCAGCACCAATGACCCGTTGCAGACCGACGTAACATGTTTGGCGCTCTCAGCCAGACGGCGGATCTGCGCTTGATACTCTGGACCCATCGGCGCCGACAAATCAGACCCGCCGGGGACGAGGAGCACGTCTGTCGTCTCAATATCGGCCAGTCGTTCAGTCTTGCCATACACGACCCCAAATTCGAGGGTCACGTTGCCTCCATTGAGGCTCGCATAACGAACGTTCGTATTCGGTAGCCGGTGAAAAATCTCGCTGGGGCCAGCGAAGTCAAGAAGCGTACCGCCATCGTAATTGACGATCAAAATATTGAGGGGATCGCTCGGGGCAAGGATCCCCACGCTAGCCGCACTAGCTGCCTGCGCGAGAGCGGGAGTGGCACGGCCGAGCAGGGCTCCGCCTCCCAGGAAGGAGCCGAGCGTGACGATGCTTCCGAACTTGAGAACATCGCGACGGGAACTGCCCGTGCCGATCGGCCCCCCGCCGCTGGCGTTGTTTTCGCTATTGTCGGTCAAGATAATTTCTCCTTGTGCTTCGGCCCTTCTGCGAGTGCAGCCGAGTCGGGCCCGATGAAGAACCACCACGCTGAAAAGCGTGGCAAGCATGTGATTGGGATAAGCCGGGATAACGTCGAGACTCCCGAACAGAGCGCCGAAGCCTCAGAGTTGCGAGGCACCGCCATCGACGACCAGTTCGGTGCCAACGACGTAGGAGGATTCGTCGCTGGCGAGATAGAGCGCCGCGTAGGCAATGTCCTCGGCCTTGCCCATGTAGCCCACTGGAATAGCTTCGGCGAACTCGGCCTTACGGTCGCGAACCCACTCCTCGGACATGCCCCACTTGCTGATCAGGGGCGTGTTCATCGCCCCGGGAGCGATCGCGTTAAAGCGGATTTTGCGGTCGAGAAACTCGTAGGACCAACTGCGGGCAAGTGATCGCACGGCGGCCTTCGCTGCCGCAGTCAACGAGATGCCATGCTTGCCGGTCTGCGCGACGAACGATGTATTCAGAATAAATGAGGCGCCCTCTCGCAAGTCCGGCAGCACCGCTTGAAGCGTGAACACCACGCCCTTGACGTTGACGTCCATGATCTCGTCGTAAAGCTTCTCGTCGATGTCGCTGATCGCTGAGGGGAAAGCCCAACCCGCGTTGGCGAACACGATATCCAAGCCACCGAACTTTTCTTTCACCTCAGCGGCAATCACCCGCATGTCCTCAATCGAACGCACATCGCCTTTGAGGACAAGCGCGTTCTCGCCCAGCTCGGCTTTCACACGCTCAAATGCGCCAACATCGCGACCGGTCACCGCTACCCGAGCGCCTTCGGCAATGAAGAGCTTGGCGGTCGCCAGACCGATGCCACTGGTACCGCCCGTGATCAAAGCTGTCTTGTTCTTAAGCCTCATCTTCTGTTCCTTTTTCTGCTTCGTGATTGATCAAGCCGAAAATGCAATCGCGTCTGCGCGCTTGTCTCGACTTGATGTCCGGTGCAAATCATGGAACACGCAGCGGATGACGCAAAGGTCGTAGATCCCTCAAAAAACGTCACTGGATCGCAGGCTAATGACCCAATGACGTCGGGGTCATCGTGATAT
>JAQGKC010000129.1 GCA_028290305.1 Bradyrhizobium sp. | reverse complement strand
TCTGTGCAGAACCCATCACCGCGACAACCATCGCTTCGGAGACGAGCAAGCTTGGTGGGCTAGTTCGTCGATCAACCCCGTGGAGGTCTCGCGGAAGCTCTGGGTTTCAACGCGGCGTATCGAATGAATGCGGTCCGAACGGTGGACGGAACGCAAAATCCAACGACGGCTTCCAAGTACCACTCTATCGATCCTGCCTTCGCAGTAATCATCACCCTCGGTAATGAACAAAGCAGGATCAACAGTCGTGCGCAAAAACTATGGACAACCTCCCGAAAGCTCACATCTAGGGAGTGGCGCGCGAAACGAATCGGAAATTTGGGTCGCGATTTCACACGCGGGGGATCAATAGTTGACAGGTAAACATTTTCGGCGCCCCAGCGCGTTTAAGCATGGCGGCTTCTCTAATACCGTTCTGTTTCCTTGGGAGGATGCCGACGAATTCGACGCCTTGCACCGCAGCCTCAAGGACGAATGGGACCCATCGGGCGCGCTCGAGGAGGACGCTGTCTATACTATCCTGACATGCATCTGGCGGAAGCGCCGAATCCGCGACAAACGCAACCTCGACACTTTGGTGGCTTTGCAACACAAAGATCTAGAGGCGTTATCCAAAACGCCTTTACCCTTTTTCGATACCAAGCTTGAGAAAACCATGTCTGATCTGAATCAAAGGCCCAAGTCTAGTGGCCCAGCGCGCAATGATGGTAAAGTTTCGCAACTCCTTGGCTTTAGCTCTTCGCTGTACGGAATGTTAGACGGGCAGTTCCTCGATCTGATGATCGGCATGCTTGGCAAAGAGCTTTCAACGCATCTGAGGCATGAAGCGCCAAGAGAGAAGTATTCAACCACCCCAAAATGGGTTCAGGCCGTCAAACGCGAAGTTGACGAGGTTTTGCTGCCACGCGCTCGCGCTGAAATGGATAGCCCTGATTATCTCGCTGCGAAGGCTGCAGAGTTTATTACGGCGGATCGAATTATCGAAGATCTGACGTTGGAAGAGCGACTTGACGCGGTGGTTGATCGCGCGATGCGCAGGCTCGCCCAATTGAAGTTCATGAAAGAAATCTCTGGATCAGCTGGGAGGCGGTTGCAAAGCGTGACCCCGCTGCAGGTCGAAGGACCGCCGAAGCCAAAACGGCGAAGGAGCAAAAAGTAGTAGTGAGCTGATATGCGCGTATAAAGTGCATTCGCGCGAATTGAAAAGGGTAATTTACTGAAACGATTGATGGTTTTTTACCCGCATTTCCTGGATCTGGTTGTACGAGATGCCGGAGCGTCCAGTGGTCGTCAGGTCGCTTCCAGGCTTCCAGTCATTTCGTTTTCGGGCCGAATGGGGTTCCGTGACAACGTGCGCTGGTCGAGGGAAACCTATTCGACGCTGGCGCCGCGGTGCAGGTCGGCCTCGATCTGCAGCCGCGTTCCGCCACCGAAGCGCGCGCGGTAGACCTGCAAGTTCTCCATGATCCGCTGAACGTAATTGCGGGTCTCGGAGAATGGAATCTGCTCGACCCAGTCGACCGCGTCGACCTTGGGATCGCGTGGGTCGCCGTAACGTTCGATCCATTTTTTGACGCTGCCGCGGCCGGCGTTGTAGGCCGCAAACGTCATGATGTAGGAGCCGCGATAGTCCTCGATCAGGCCGCCGAGCTCGGCGGCACCCAGCGCTGCGTTGTAGACCGGATCGGTCTTCATCCGCTGTAGATCAAAGTTCGCGCCGTATTTCTTGCAGACATATTTGCCGGCGTCCGGCGTCACCTGCATCAGCCCGTAAGCCTGCGCCGGCGAAACCACGGCGGGATTGAAGGCGCTTTCCTGACGGGCGATCGCGAATATGATGCTCTGCTCGACGTCCGGCCCGATCGATTTGAACGGCGGGATCCCGTTCACCGGATAGGCATAGAAATCGAACGGCAGTCCGCGATTGAGCGCGGCCTTGCCGAGCAGCAGCATTCCGCGCGCGTCGCCATTGCGGGAGGCCAGTTCGCCGAGCCCCACCAGCGCATCGGGATCGCCGTTTTCGCCCATGTCGCCGAAAATCGGAATCGCGATTTCGCGCTCGTCCAGCGCGTACAGCAATTGCACCGCGCGGACGATCTCCAGCCGTTCGATCCCGCGTCCGCGGGCGGCCGGCGCGCCGTTCAGTTCGATCTGGGGCAGGCCGAGTTTCGCGCGCGCCAACTGACCATAGTAACTCGTCGATTGTTCCGCGGCCGCCGCGTAGGCGGCGCGGGCCTCCTGCGAGCGGCCTGCCGCCTCGGCGGCCCGGCCTTGCCAATAGCCGGCGCGGGCAAGCGCGGTCGGGTTGACGCTACCGACGCCGATGCGCGCAAAATGTTGCGCGGCTGTCGCCGGGTCCGTGAGAAAGCGCAGCGCGATCCAGCCCGCGGTGAACTCCTGCTCGGTTTTGTAGATATCGCGCGCAGGCAGCGCGGCGTCGCGCGCGATCAGATAGGCGGTACGGTGCTCACCTACGTCGAGCATTTTGCGCGACAGCAATCGCCGTTCGATCCACCATTCGTCGGCATTGTAAAGCCGCCCGGGGTCCTTGGGCGCGCTCAGCATGAGCTGCGCAGCCTCGGCGAACTTCTCTTCGCGGCGGAGCAACTGGATTTTGCTGAAAATATAGCCGGCATCGCCGTGCAGATCGCGGGGAACGGCCTCAAGCAGGGCCCTGGTGTTGGGTGCCTTGCGATAGGCCGCAATGCGCGCCTTCGCCAAAGCGACTTCGCTGCTTCCGAGCCGCTTCGCGGCGCGCAGCGCGGCCTCGTGCTCGCTGCCGTACAGCAGAAGGTCCATCCGCGCCTTCTGATCGCCCGGCGTCAGCAACGCGCCGAACAGATCGAGCGCCGTGTTTTCGGTGTCCTCGGACATCGGGTCGTTGCGCCAAGCGTCGCGCACCAGCCGCTCCGCATTGCCCCGGTCGCCGCGCCCGATCATCGCTCGCGCCAGCGAGAATTTGCCCTTGGCCGATAACGGCGACTCGTTTTCGAACCACGACCACACGGTTGCATCGTCGCGATGGTCGTCCCACAGCGCCGCCTCCAGGCGCCGGCGCAGGAAGCTCTGCGAAGGCCAGCTCGGATTGGCCGCGATGAATGCGCGATAGCGCTCGACCGACGCGCCGTTGTCGTCGCTGCGCAGGATGATCCATTCCGCGAGTTTCTTCGCGACCGGATCCGATATGGCCGCTTCGACCTGCGTCGCATCCGCCGGCTGATGCTTGCGTACGAGCCCGATGACGTTTTCGAGCGCATCGGTATCGGCCTGCGAGGTCGACGACGTGGCTGCCACCGCGGCCGGGGTCGGCGGTTTGCGGACGGGTGGGGGCTGCAAGGCTGCATGCTTGCGCGTCGCGGGTTCGATCGCTGGCGCCCCCGGGGACGCAGTATTTTTGGCGGCCGTCTTTGCCGCGGGCGCGGTCTTGGGCACGACGTTGCGTGCGATCGGCCGAGCCTTGGGCAGCGGAACCAGCGGCTTGGCCCAGGCGTCCGCCACAAGGACCGACAGTCCCACGGCCAGCGCCAAGCTTGACGCCAATGCCGTCGATCGCAACGCGGCTGCGCGGGTGGATGGTGTCACTGCGGTCCTTCGCGGCGAATCATTCAATCGCTTAATTCCTAGGTCTATTTGATTGAATATGTAGACAAAATACTAAATACGCTGGGATTGCCGTGTCTGCGCCACCACCGCGGCAAAATCGCGGCTATGGTCTGAACCGGTGTGGGCCTTTCGCCTGACCCTTAGACCCGGTATGAATTGGCCTTCGCCAGTTTAGACGGCAGACAACGTGCATTTCGGAGGAAGTCCATGGCAGCCAAGACGAATTTCCGGGGGTCTTTCACCGCCTTGGTCACGCCGTTCAAAAACGGCTCGCTCGACGAAGCCGCTTTCCGTGGGTTGGTAAGCTGGCAGATCGCCGAGGGCACCCACGGCCTGGTGCCGGTCGGCACCACGGGCGAAAGCCCGACCGTCAGCCATGACGAGCACAAGCGCATCGTCGAATGGTGCATCGACGAGGCCAAGGGCCGCGTGCCGGTGATTGCCGGCGCTGGTTCCAATTCGACCAAGGAAGCCATCGAGCTTGCCCAGCATGCGGAGAAGGCGGGCGCCAGCGCAGTGCTGGTGGTGACGCCGTACTACAACAAGCCGACCCAGGAAGGCATGTACCAGCACTTCAAGGCTATCAACGATGCGATCGGAATCCCGATCATGAACTACAACATTCCGCCGCGCTCGGTGATCGACATGAGCGTGGATACCATGGCGCGGCTGTTCGAACTGAAGAACATCGCCGGCGTAAAGGACGCGACCGCGAGCATGGTGCGGGTTTCGCAGCAACGCGCGACGCTGGGCGAGGATTTCAATCAGTTGTCGGGCGAGGATGCTACTGTGCTGGGTTACATGGCCCATGGCGGTCACGGCTGCATTTCCGTGACTTCCAACGTCGCGCCACGGCTGTGCTCCGAATTCCACGTCGCCTGGCAGAAAGGCGATCTCACCACGGCGCTGAAGCTGCACGACAAGCTGATGCCACTGCACACCAATCTCTTCATCGAATCCAATCCGGCACCTGTAAAATACGCGTTGTCGCTGCTTGGCAAGATGGACGAGAAGCTGCGTCTGCCGATGGTGCCGGTGTCCGAGCCCACGCGCGTGGCGGTGCGCAGCGCGATGGTGCATGCGGGCCTGATCAACTAAGCTTTCGTGCTGTCGCCATGAATCTTC
This sequence comes from Bradyrhizobium sp., assembly GCA_028290305.1. The sequence continues at coordinate 3,362 of JAQGKC010000129.1, read as the reverse complement.
CGGTTCGTGAAACTGAAGAGAAGGGCTTGCAGATGCTCAAGGAGTTTCGCGAATTCGCGATGAAGGGCAACGTGGTCGACCTGGCGGTCGGCGTCATCATCGGCGCGGCCTTCGGCGCCATCGTGACGTCGCTGGTCGGCGACATCATTATGCCGATCATCGGATCGATCACGGGCGGCCTCGATTTCTCGAATTATTTCACGGGCCTGTCGAAGGCCGTTACCGCCAACACTCTCGCCGATGCCAAGAAGCAGGGCGCGGTGCTGGCCTGGGGCAATTTCCTCACGCTGGCGCTGAATTTCATCATCATCGCCTTCGTGCTGTTCATCGTCATTCGTTCCATGAACCAACTAAAGCGCAAGGATGAAGCAGCGCCTGCGCCGCCGAAGCCGACGCGGCAGGAAGAACTGCTCACCGAGATCCGGGATCTGCTCAAAAAAACTTGACCTGCAGGCGCTTGAATGGAGTGCTATCGCTGACTTGGGAATTTCATGATGGCCGAAAAAAACGAGCGAGCGATCAAGGTCGTCGCCGAAAATCGCAAGGCCCGGTTCAATTACGCGATTGAGGACACGCTGGAAGCGGGGATTGCGCTGACCGGCACCGAGGTCAAGTCGATCCGCAACGGCAAGACCACGATCGCGGAATCCTATGCCGATACCAAGGGCGGCGAGATCTGGCTGATCAACGCCAATATTCCGGAATACCTGCAGGCCAACCGTTTCAACCACGAGCCGAAACGGCCGCGCAAGCTGTTGCTGCACAGGAAGCAGATCAACAAGCTGATGGGCGCGGTCGACCGTGACGGCATGACGTTGATCCCGCTAAAACTTTATTTCAATGAACGCGGCCGCGCCAAGCTGTTGCTGGCGGTGGCCAAGGGCAAGAAGCTGCACGACAAGCGCGAGAGCGAGAAAAAGCGCGACTGGGGCAGGGAGAAGGGCCGCCTGCTGCGGGCGCGGGGATAGATGCTTTGCCTCATCCTGAGGAGCGCGTTCTTACGCGCGTCTCGAAGGATGAGGCTCGCGGCTTCATGGTTCGAGACGGCGCAAGCGTCTCCTCACCATGAGGCCTGATTGTGTGGATGCTGAGGAAAGTGCGATGAACCAGAAGAATCTGCTCGAAGTCGATTGGAGCAAAATCCCGGCGCCCACCGAGGACGGGGCGGCGGCGCATCTTGTCGGCATGACGATCCCGCCGCTTAGCCTGATTGCCACCGACGATACCACGGTGACGTTGTCGGCGCTGCCGGGGCGTACCGTGGTGTTCGGCTATCCCAGAACCGGCGAGCCCGGCAAGATCAGCCTGGTCGATGACTGGGATATGATCCCCGGCGCGCGCGGCTGCACGCCGCAGACCTGCGCGTTCCGCGATCTGTTCGCGGAACTGAAGTCGGCGGGCGCTGGGCATGTGTTCGGCCTGTCGACGCAGAGCAATGAGTACCAGACCGAGATGGCCTCGCGGCTGCATTTGCCATTCCCGGTTTTGTCGGATGAAAAGCTGGCGCTCACGCGCGCGCTCGATCTGCCGACCATGCAGGTGGCGGGGCAGACCATGATCAAGCGGCTGGCGCTGATCGTCGATGACGCGCGCATCACGCACGTGTTCTATCCGGTGTTTCCGCCCGACCGGAACGCCGGCGATGTGCTGGCGTGGCTCAAGGAAAACCCGGTCTAGGGCCGGGACTGGCCGGCGCGGCTCACCGCGAATGACTCCGCACGAAGCTTGCGGCCGGACGACACAGCCATTGCGTCAGTATCATCACCCGAGGAAAGCCGATCAGGGGACCGGTCGAAAGATTTGCGAGCATGCTATCGGTGAAGCCCGGTAACTCACCGGCGAGCTGCTTCCAGGTCAAGCCTCGATCGCTCCGCTCGGCCTCAAGCGCCGCGTAGAGTGCCCGTGTGTCGAAGCGCAGGATGCGCGACGGTCCGGGATCGGGCAGCGTTTCCTCTGCTTTCGGTGCAGCATCGTGTCCCGCGAGAAAGCTCTCCGGCGTCCGTCGCAACCATCGCAGAGCCTGCAGCACGACGGCGCTGGTGACCGAGCTTTTGTTCGGCATGCCTCTGATCGTTGCGACGCTGATTGGAATAGAAGGCGTACCCTCGAAGGGTTTGTTGATCTCGTTCGTGAGCTCGCTCCAGCTCAACCCGCGAACACGACGCTCGGCATCGAGGGTAGCGTGGAGCCGCTTCATGTCGAACCGGGCAAGCATGCAAGGAAATCCCGTTTATGGGTCCTGGCTTTCGTCCAAATCCGCTCTTATTTTCGCGAACACGTTGCGAAACATGTCCGGCGTCAGCACCCGCGTATTGGTATTGTAACGGGAGCAATGATAGCTGTCGTAAAGCCGGAGAGCACCGGCCTGATGCATCGCGCCGTGCGCGAACGGCGCGGCGGAGCCGCGAAGGCTCAGCACTTTTAACATCGAGTCATGTGCCACCCGGCCGAGCGCGACGATCGCGCGCAGCCCAGGCATGGTCGCGATGGTCGCGGACAGAAATGGCCGGCAGGTGTTGATTTCCGCAGGCAGCGGCTTGTTCTGCGGCGGCACGCAGCGGACCGCGTTGCCGATCCGGCAATCGACCAGCGTCAGCCCGTCGTCGGGCCGGGCTTGATAGGCGCCCTCGGCAAAACCGTATTCGAGCAGGGTCGCGTAGAGCAGGTCGCCGGCGTAGTCGCCGGTAAAGGGCCGTCCGGTGCGATTGGCGCCCTGCAGGCCGGGCGCGAGGCCTACGATCAGCAGCCGCCCATCGGGGTCGCCGAACGACGGCACCGGCGAATTGAACCAGTCCGGCTCACGCGCGCGGGCCGCTTCGCGGAAGCTCGCGAGCCTGGGACAAAGCGGGCAATTGCGGTCAGGTTCGGTGCGAGGGAGGGCGGTACCGGCGGGCGGCTGGCCGCTCGCCCGGTCATTCTCAATCGTCGAAATCGTCGTCATCGCCCCTCGGCGCCATGGTGGTCGCGCGCTGCAGGAATTGCGGCGCGTGATGACGCGGTTCACGCGGGGCCGGACGCTCGGATGGATCGCGGCCGAGCTTGGATTGCAGTTCCACCAGGTCGGTGAAGACGTCGGCCTGGCGGCGTAACTCGTCGGCGATCATCGGCGGCTGGCTTGAAATGGTCGAGACCACGGTCACCCGGACGCCGCGGCGCTGCACCGCCTCGACCAGTGACCGGAAATCGCCATCGCCGGAAAACAGCACGATCTGATCGACGTGCTCGGCGAGTTCCATCGCATCGACCGCGAGCTCGATATCCATGTTGCCCTTGACCTTGCGGCGGCCGCTGGCGTCGATGAATTCCTTGGTCGCCTTGGTGACGACGGTGTAGCCGTTGTAGTCGAGCCAGTCGATCAGCGG
>JAQGKC010000127.1 GCA_028290305.1 Bradyrhizobium sp. | reverse complement strand
ACGAGGGACTTGTTCGGCCCGCGCCGAGCGCACCTTTTAAACGCCAAGTATCGATCGACAAAGAAACCGGCAATGCTGTCGGCGATGCGTTGTCGGCTGCAAATCGTTGGGAAGTTGTTCAAAAGGGGTCGCAAGAAAACGCCTTTGTGACTCTTGGGTCAGCGGGGTCGCGGCTCCTTTATGAAATTGCAGTCTACGAATTCAAAATAGGACGCGAGAAACCCCTGATCATTGCTGTTCGGTCGCATCGCGGGCTTTTTTCAGCCTTCAGTGGAATCTGCCAATGATGTTTCGCATGTTCGATTAGATCCGGCTAACGACCCACCGCGACGAGCGCGGCCTGCTTAAAATCCACGAGTTTTTCTTCCTTTGTGACGGTCTTCGCTGACGAGCCCGTTTCGGACGCCCGTTAACAGACGTTCCAGGGAACCGGCGCACGTGACCCATTCCGGGCGTGTAGCGCCCCATAACACTTCAGCCCTGTCTCGCGCTTGCTAGATGGTGGACTTCGCCATAGCTATGCCGGAAGGGATTGGACGCGGGGTCAACAGCGCGGTTGCTCGCCTCCGCCGAAGCTGGCCGACACGGGGTGGAGCGGTCTGGGAGTAGAGGCGGGGTGCCCTGACATCGATGCCAGGCTCGTCTGCCGACGCGGAGTCGGGGCCTCGTGCCGAGATCATGAGGAGGTCAGGCCATGGAGATCGAACGCACTACATTCGGCACCATCACGATTGACGGAAAGACCTATGAACACGACGTGATCATTCGTCTGTCCGGCGAAGTGGCAAGGCGGAAGAAAAAACTGTCGAAGAAGTATTACGGCACCTCGCATGTCCTCTCGAAGGAGGAAGCGAAGTTCGTCTTTGAGAACGGATGCCAGCAACTAGTTCTTGGCTCGGGCCAGATGGGCAATGTGCATCTATCGCCAGAAGCTGAGGCGTATTTTGCGAAAAAGGGATGCACGGTCCTGTTGCAGCGGACCCCCAAGGCGATTCATACGTTCAACAGCTCGCATGCGAAGAAGATCGGCCTTTTTCACGTTACCTGCTAGGTCCGCAAAAGGTCCTGATCGCTCTGAGCCGAATGTCCGCACGGCACCCCGACGAGACGTACGAGAGTACTCAGCGCAGATTCGTATCATGACCGGCGCGCGCAATGCGCAGCACGGCTTCGGATTTTACATAGGCCTGGCGCTCGCCAAGAAGGCAAAAGAATCCGGGTGATCAGGATCGACGCTGATCTGCTCAGCGAGCGGACGTCCCTCGGCCAACTGGATCGGAACGAAGCGAAAATAGCCGCGGCGATCACGTTTGCTCACGAAGCGGCAGCCGCGCGAGCACAGGACGCATGCGCGCCGTCGAACAGGATCAGGCCGTGCGGCGAGTTGATGCCGCCAGGACTTTTTGGATCAACGACGATTGACGGCTCCGCCTGCATGGAAAAAGCAAACACCCGCGGGACGGCCGGCGCAACAGGGGTGGTTGATCGCTTTCTTAAGGAACGATCTCCGGCTCTTTCAGCTCGCTCCTAAGCCAATGAGAAATCTTGCGCCATGACCCGTCAAGGGCCTTGGACCCTAGGAATAGGCTTAAATGGCCGCATGGTTCCGTCGTTTTCTCCAACAATTCGGCCGGTGTGCCGACTAGCCGTGTTGTTGCGAACAGCTGATCGACCGACCCCGTCATTGCTGGCAGCGAGAAGAAAGATTGGTACGCGAAGCTGCGTCAGATCGTTGCCCAAGAGCGACAAAGCGCCGTTCAGCGATCTGGTTTTCCTTTGAATAGCCATTTGACGACTTGAAGGTAGAATACGCCGGGTAAATTGAGCGCATACCATTGCCGAAATCGGTCACACAATTCACACCCTCGCGCCGAGTCGAGGTCCGGCGGATTTTGGAGAACCGCCTCCGCTTCATTGAAGCCCGATGAGATACCCCAAGATTCGAGCATGCGGTCACCATGTACAATGCCCTCTCCCTGCCGCACAAGCTCGTCAAACATCCTGAGAGGAACATCAGCGACGAAACGGGACAGTTGAGATTCGGCGGCCGTAATGTCGATCGGCGCGCCGACAAGAACTAGCCGTCGCACCTTTTTTGGAAAGCGCGCGGCATAGACCAATGCCAACCAGCCGCCTTGGCACAAGCCAATCAGGTCGACCGGCGGTCCAAGTTCGTCTACCGCAACGTTGAGGTCGGCAAGGTAGTTGTCGATTGAAAAATAACGTGTCTCCGGGGTTGCAGACCGCCAATCGGTGACAAACACGCGCGACAAGCCACCCTGGCACAACGCCTCGACCACGCTATGACCCGGAGCAAAATCCGCAATGGTTGCACCGTGTAGAGCATAGGGTGCACAAATGAGTGTCGCGAGCCCGCCTGTCTCTGTGGAGAAATTCCGCAATCGCATCGATGCGAGTTCAAGAGCGACCGTATTCGAGGTCGTCCAAGGCAACGACAAACTACTCGATACACTTCGCTTACCCGATACCGACGACATGAGATCTTCAAGAAACCGCACGTTCGCCTTCCCCGCCAGCGCTGCTGCAGCAAGCGGCCAGACAAGAAAGGATTCCAAGGCCGAATCCGACCGTGACATCCCAAGCTCAGCTCTTGGCTGCCCTCCTGGCCCGCTTGTCTCATGCTTCGAATTCATAGATCCAGCTCGATTCTATGGGCAAGTCATGGCCTGGGGTCGACGTCCTGCTTGGCATTGTCATCGGTGCATCATCATATAGAGGGAAGGAAGGGAGGTGAGCATCATGCGCATTCAACATTGGCAAGACGTCGCCAGCCTATTGTTGGGCGTGTGGCTGGTCATGTCGCCGCTCGCCCTGGGCTTCGCCGGAGCGGCTGCCTGGATGACCCTCGTGCTTGGGTTGTGCGTCATTCTGTTTGCCGTAGAGGGATTTGTCATTCCGTCCTATCTGGAGGAATGGGGAGAGGTTCTTCTCGGCCTGGCTCTGGTGGTGGCACCTTGGACGGTCGACTACGAGTCGGTATCGGCCACGGTAAGCAGTATGGTGTCGGGGATACTGGTGATCTTGTTTGGAGCCTGGGAACTAGTGACCGATCGCGATTTCATCACCTGGTGGCACGATCGCTGGCATCACCCAGCCAGCTGAGAAGGGTAGTTGCCTAAATCCTTAGCCCGACCGTTATCTGCTCGCGGTCGGAGGAGAGGGGTTGTCTCAGCGACATGGACTACAGGTCCCCCCCGATGATGCCAGGGACGGCGTGAGCAAAGGTTTGACCTCTCCCTGCTGAGCCGTGAGAAAAGTGTGCAGGGCCAGGCGGCCCCGCACATGGGCGACTTTGTTACGATGCGGTTCTAGGCTCCACCGGTTCCCAGATGCTGATTTTACGAGTCTCCGGCATTAGGAAGAGGGCGAGCACGAAGCACACCGCGGGAACCGCGATCGGGTAGATCAGCGCGTAGCCGATGCTGCCGGTGGCCGCGAAAGCTGACGAAGTGATGAACGGCACCAATCCGCCACCCCAGCCGTTGCCGATGT
>JAQGKC010000088.1 GCA_028290305.1 Bradyrhizobium sp. | reverse complement strand
ATTATCGACGATGAACTCTGGCAGGCGGTAAAAACGCGTCAGAGCGAAATCGCCGACAAGTATGTCAATGTCACCGAGGCGATACGCGAAGCGCAATCGAACCGGCTGAACGGCTTTGCGCCGGCCGAAGGCGCTGTTTTCCGGGTTGATCCATTGCGGCGTTTGCGGTGGCCCCTGCTCGCTGCGCGGCCAGGACCGTTATGCCTGTTCGGCGCGTGTTACTAACGGCTCCTGCGCCAACACCCGCACGATCCCACGGGTTGATCTCGAGCAGCGTGTACTTGCAGGGCTTAAGGACCGGATGATGGCACCAGAGATGGCAGCGGAGGCAATGCGCGCTTACGCCGAGGAGACGAACCGGCTCAACCGGGAGCGTCGCGGCAGCGGCGAAGGCCACCGCTCGGAGTTGGCGAAGATCCGGCGCACCTTAAAGCAAATGCTAAGTGTGGTTGAAGAAGGTGGCCACACGCGTGGCATGACCGATCGCATGCGCGAATTGGAGGCCCGCGAGGATGTGCTGAAGGAACTTCTAGCGCAGGAACCAGCGGATATTCCGGACATCCATCCGAACGTGTCCGGCATCTATCGGAAAAAGGTCGAGCGGCTGACGGAAGCGCTCAATACCCCCGAGGATCGCAATGAAGCGGCGGAAGCGATCCGGGCGCTGGTTGAGAAGATTACACTGCGCCCCGGTCCGAGCCGCGGCGAAATCGACGCCACCTTACATGGCGAATTAGGCGCGATTCTCGGCTGGATCGAAGCACAAGCCATTGAAAAGACTCGAAAACGCGAAACTCCCGCAGCCTTCGCTACGGGAGTGTCGGTATCGGTGGTTGCGGGGACAGGATTTGAACCTGTGACCTTCAGGTTATGAGCTGGATGGAGCACATCGCAAATAATTGATATCTAAAAACTGTCTAAAAATATTCTTGTGCTAGCGTTTGTGCTAAAATTCGAAGAAATCTACTGTTCTGCTAGGCATCCCGTCCTAGGATCAGAAAGCATCTTTTTCGTTTGCGCAGGAGTGGGCAAACGATAACAGACGCCCCCTCCAGGAATAAAGTCCACAGCCACTTTCAGCGGCACCTTCCTGAAAACCGAATCGTTCGCACAGGAGTGGGCGAACGATAATTCCGGGCCGGGCCCGCGTGAATCCCATCTGTCTGATAATTCATCACCAAAGTGGGGATTGCTCCCCTGCCCTACTCGACCTCGTCAGGCCGCCCGGCATCAGGCCTCCCGTTTGGGGACACGTCGGTGAGCTTGCGTAGCAGGTCTGTGCACAGAAGCAGATCTTCGTCGTTCCAGGATGCGATCCGTTGCCGGAACGTGGCGCCCTTGGCCTGCATCGCGGCATCAATCCGTCGGCGGCCGTCAGCGGTCAGTGACAGGACGACACCTCGCCCATCGGAGGGATCGGTGGACGTCTTGACCAGCTTCAAGCGTACCAGTTCACGGGTCAGGCGGCTCGCCGCGCTGCGGTCCATGGCAACAGCTTCCGCCACCGCACTCGGCTTGGCCGGGCCAAATGTGTTGAGCCAGAGCGCGATGTGGAAGGCGGCGGGCTGCAGTTCAGCATGAAACGTAATCGCTGCCTGCGCCGTCAAAGCACGGGCCTGGCTCACCAGCGCGTTCAACGCCCCGCCCAACGCGCGGATGCGCTGCTCGCGACGGCTGTCATTCCCTTGCGTCTTGCCGGCGTTCAAACCCAATCCGTCACCCTTTAATTGCTGCCTCGCTCATTGGCAGGTTAATTGACAAAAGTCCACTATCTATCTAATGGATATTCATCAACTATGAAAGATATCGCTCATGCCGCAGTCTGTTCCCACCATCCTGATTACCGGAGCAACCAGTGGCATTGGCCAGCGCGCGGCACTTGCGCTTGCCCGCCAGGGCGCGCATCTCGTTCTCACCGCACGGAGCCAGGCCAAGGCCGAGGCTACGCTGAAGATGATCGAGGCCGCCGCGCCGGGCACGCGGGTCAACGTGTACTATGGTGATTTCGCCAGTCTGGCCTCGGTCGCCGCGCTCGGACACGAGATCATCGCGCACCACGCGCGGATCGATGTGCTGATCAACAATGCCGGAATTCATGCCTTCACGCAGCGCGTCACCGTTGATGGATATGCCGAGATGGTCGCGGTCAACTATCTGGCCCCATGGCTGCTGACAAACATCCTGCGCGAGACCCTGGTCCGGTCGGCACCATCCCGTATCGTCACGGTCGCATCGGAAGCCTCGCGCCGGGCCGCCGGGTTTGATCCGCTTGCCGCACTCACCGACAAGCGCCCGTTCACCGCACGAGGTTCCTCGGCGGTCTACGGCCAGACCAAGTTGATGAATATCATGTTCTCGCAAGAGCTTTCACGGCAGCTGAAGGGGACTGGCGTGGCAGTCAACTGCCTCAGTCCTGGATTCAACGTGAGCATTATCACCATGAAAGCCCCTGATCATGGCCTGGAGGAAGCGTCCGCGATCCAACCGATCCAGATGCAGCGGATGGCCGGCTCTGTCTGCTAGAAGCTGCCCGTCTATTCTCGCGCATCAAAGTCTGCTCGCGCGGCAACGATCTCCATCATGTTTTCCTGCGCCCAATTAGCGAAGGGTTCGAGCGCGCGCCATAACGTACCGCCGAGACAGGTCAGTTTATAGTCGACGCGGGGCGGCGTCGTTGGCGTGACCGTGCGGGTAAGCAACCCATCCCGCTCAAGCCCGCGCAGCGTAAAGGTCAACATGCGCTGCGAGATTCCGCGGACGCTTCGCTTGATCTCGCTGAATCGCTTAGGCCCGTGCCCGAGCACGACCACGATAAGCACCGACCACTTGTCTCCGGCCCGTCCGATAATTGAGGCGAGCACTCGGCAGTCGTGCGATGCGGGATCGTGAATTTCGATGGCCATGGTCCTTCCAGGTAACAGCGCTGTGCCTTCTTGCGCAACCTAAAGGAAGCCCCTTAAATAGTCCAGGTATCAATTCGATACCAAGAGAGAGCGCGACTGGCGGGTCTATGCCGCCGATCGCAAATTGCAAAAACTATCAAGGAGACAGTCAATGTCCGTCATTTCCGTCATCGTCGGCACCACGCGAGAGACCCGCTTTTCTGAAAAGCCCGCCCATTGGATTCTGGAACACTTGAAGAAGCGGCAGGATGTGGACGCCCGTCTTCTCGACCTGCGCGATTTTCCGATGCCGTTCTTCGATCAGCCATTGACGCCGGCGATGCCGGGCCGCCCTGCTTTCGAGAACGAGGCTGTGCAGCGCTGGACCGCGGCGATTGGCGCTTCAGACGGATATGTGATCGCCACTGCCGAGTACAATTACGGACCGGCCGCTGTGCTGAAAAATGCGATCGACTGGGTCTACCCGGAATGGCGGCGCAAGCCGGTCAGCTTCATAAGCTGGGGTTCGGCGGCAGGCACGCGGAGCGTGCAGCAACTCCGCCAAACGGCGATCGAGCTTCAACTCGCCCCCATCCGCTCTTCGGTCCACATCCCGGTATCGACGCTGATGGCTCACTACCAGGGTGGTGACGTCGCGGCCGGTCTCGCGGAGCTTGATGGGCCGGCCAACGCCATGATCGATGATCTTCTTTGGTGGACCAATATATTGAAAGCCGGCCGGGCGAACGAGGCGACGAAATGAGCGATATCCTCCCTCTGGCAGAGGACGACCACGTCATGAACACGACAACGGTGCCTGGACGTATGATCACGCATCGAACTCGCGGCACGTCGCACGGCCCCGTAACGCGGCTCATGAGTCCGTCAGGGCTTGGCGCTATCTTGAAGCCTTTCGTATTCCTGGACTTCATTGATCGCGATGGCCCGGCGTTCGATGGCGGCCTTCATCCGCACTCCGGCATCGCGACACTGACCTACCTGTCCAAGGGAATCGTCAACTACATCGACCACGACGGGCATCGTGGGCAGATGACGTCTGGTGCCGTCGAGTGGATGCGTGCTGGACGCGGAATGTGGCACGGCGGCGGTGTGGGCGTCGGCCCGATGTTGGGTTTCCAGCTCTGGATTGCGTTGCCGCCCGAACTGGAGCTCTCTCCGCCAGAGAGCCTTTACGTTGATCCAAACGAGATCGAACACAGCGGTCCGGCTCGCGTTCTGTTCGGCGAATACGGACCGACCAAGAGAAAAATCTTTTCGCCGATGAACGCCAACTATCTCGCAGTGAAGCTCAAGGCAGGCGAGTCCTGGCGCTACTTGCCGCCTCACGGTCATCTCGTTCTGTGGATTGCTGTCGCTTCAGGAATACTTTCGGGTCCCGATAATATCGGTACCGGCGGCCTCGTCGTATTCGAGCAGTCCGGTCAAGCCGTAACTTTCAGGGCAAAGACTGATGTCGAGTTCGTTCTAGGCTCTGCGGCCCCGCACGACCATGAATTGGTTCTTGGCAACTACTCGGTCCACACATCGGCTCAAGCGCTGCTTGAGGGCGAACGGCGGATTGCATCTCTTGGCGGCCAGCTCACACGCTAAGAGCTCAGACCCATTTCCAAGCCCTTCACACCCGTCCAGCTCAGCTTTTTCCGAAGCGGGGATGTCATATAGACCACGCCCCAGACCGTATGAGTTTCATCGCCCGTATCTCCAGCCATGCCTCATTCGGCTTCACTCTTTCCCACAACGAGAACAAGGATAAGTGGGAGCTGAAAGAGGATAAATCGTCTAGCTCAAGCTTGTGATATTTGCCGTCGATAATGCAGCGACCACTAAAACCCCATTCTGAACCATGGGCCTTGGTGGCCGGAACAACTCCTCGCACGAGCACCTGCATGTTCTGTGTTAGCTGTGCTACGTCGGCTGATAT
>JAQGKC010000067.1 GCA_028290305.1 Bradyrhizobium sp. | reverse complement strand
GGGGCGCCAGAACCACACGACTTCGCCGTCCGCATAAGCGCTGCTCGTCCGCGCAATGACTGCGCTTCAGCACTTTGCGTCCATCGCATCCCGCTCCCAACGTCCGTGACGATCGCGAGCCGCCCCTCTTGAGGGAACGAGATGGCAAAATTATAAGTGTGATTTGGGTCAGCGGCGAAGCGAAAAATTTTTCGCGAGAGGGCTGGACAGAAAAATCAGAAAGCCGCGTGATTTGCCCGTCGGGCAAATCTTGCTCAGCATTCGCGGATGGGAACGGGCCATCGATGCCCAATTGCGCATCGTCCGCGAGGTCGAACATGTCCTGGCTCGCGATCGCGCGGGCAATGTGCTGTTTGTCGGCCACGGCGCCGTCGGGAATCTTTTGCTCTGTCACTGTTTCGATTTTCCGATCGATCGAACCCATGATCAGCCTGTCGGCGGAGATCACTGCTTCGCGTTCGCCAGGGAGGGGTGCCGCGTGCTGCATTCGTGGCGGAGAATGGAAGACCTGCAGCAATGTGGGAGGTAGTGCGGCACCTGCGCATGCCCGGCACTCCGCCATCTCATGACGCCGATCCCCTTGGCGATTGGCAGTTTTTGGACGTTGTGGCATCTTTTGATCAATGTTCGATTCAACAATGCTTTGCGTTGGGCTTTTTTGACGTCGATCGGAAAGCCGCAGTTCGCGCTGCTGATTGATCTCGAACTCCATAGCGTTTCGCCGATGACGGTCCGTGCCAACCTGTTGAGCAGCTATCCGGGTTTTGCGACAAGAGATCTTGAGCAAGCCCGCGATCACATGTCGAAGCTGTTTGGCGCGACCAGATTCGAGGCCGCCCGGAGCGGCGTGGAGCGCCTGGGGGTCAGCGCCAACGTTCTGCGCCTGAGAGAGACCTGCCTGATCTGGGCGCAATATGCAGGCCAGCTTTCGCTGGGTTTTGCCGAGGGCTCGTTCGTCCGGCAATATTTCACCATCAGCGGCAAGGGCCGGTTTTCAGCGGGCGCACTCTCCGGCGAGATTTCAGTGCGCGGTCCGAGTCCCGTCATTCCGGCTTTCACGCCGATCGAACTCGAGTTCGAGCAATACAATCAGCTCGTGCTGCGCATCGAACACAAGGCGCTGAAACGCTATCTCGGCGTGCTGCTCGGCGAGGATTTAAGCAGCAAGGAACTGGTCTTTCACCACAACGCGTCCAACCCGGTGCTCCACAGCCTACGGCGCTCGGTGTTTCTCTTCGTGTCCGACTACAATGCGCGCGGCAAGAACCTGTCGGACCTGGTCACGGCCGAGACCGAACGCATGTTGACCATGAAATTCCTGATGAGCAACTGGCACAATTATACGCTTTCGTTGCTCCGGCAACCGCCCCGATCTTCGCCGTCGGCGGTCAAGAAGGTCGAAGACTATGTCGAGGCGAATTGGGACAAGCCGATCGACATCGAGGCCATGGCGCAAATCGCCAATGTCAGCGCAAGAAGCCTGTTTCGGGAGTTCAAGAAAGAGCGCGGCTGTTCCCCGGCCGTGTTCGCCAAGCAGATCAGGCTGAACCGCGCGAAAGAGATGCTGGAGCAGGCCGACGGGCCGTCGATCATTCAGGTCGCCTACAAATGCGGTTTCCAGAACCCCAGTCATTTCGCCAAGGATTTCAAGTTGGCGTTCGGCGAGCTTCCGTCGGAGACGTTGAAGCGTCTGGCCGGACGGCGGAGCTGATCGCGTTGGTTTGCAAGTTATTCAACACGCTGATCCCGCACGCCAGCCCATCTCCCAGAAATCGGCTTCCAACCGGGTGGCCTCCTTGAAGATTGCGATCAGCTCGGCCTCGCGGGCCGGCGTGGCGTAGCGATCGGCGAGATCTTCCAGTTGCGCCCGTGCTTTCGCTGCGACCTCCTGGTATGGCGCACCGGCATATTCCGCGACCCAGACGCGATAGGGGTTCGTCGCGGCGTATGCATCGGGCTGCAAGGAGAGCCGCGTCGCGATCTCGGCGTATCCGATCACGCACGGGGCGAGCGCCACCTTGAGCGCCAGCAGGTCGCCGCGCATTCCCGCATCGAGCACGTAGCGCGTATAGGCCAGCATCTCGACCGCCGGAGGGGTCTGTTCAAGATCGCTGGGCGACAAGCCCCAACCGGCGCAGAGCTTCACATGAAGGTTCATCTCGACGTCGAGAATGGCCGAGAGGCCGGCGGCCGCTTCGCGCATGTCGGCGAGGCTGGGTGATTTATAGACCGCGAGCGCGTAGGCGCGCGCGAACTCGATGAGGAACAGATAGTCCTGAACGAGGTAATGACGAAACGCCGCCTCGGCGAGCGAACCGTCCGCCAAGGCGTTCGTGAAGGGGTGCTCGGTGTAGGCCCGCCACTCCGCGGATGCCGCCGTCTTGAGACGCTCGAAGAAACTCATGATCTTTTCCAGGGTTTGTTTTTCAAGAGTATCTTATCGGCAGAGCCGTAGGATGGGTGGGCAAAGCCAATGGGTCGCACGAATGCGCGCCCGATGACAGGCTCCGCGTGCCCACCATCTTGTTACGTTTTGGAATGGCGGGCACGGCGCAAACGCGCCTTTGCCCACCCTACATTGCTATCCGCGGTTCATACTACGATGCTCAGCCGCTTCGCCGCACGCGTGATCCCCGTATAGAGCCAGCGCGCGCGGCTGTCCTGGAAGGCAAAGCTCTCGTCGAACAGCACGACGTCGTCCCATTGCGAGCCCTGCGATTTGTGCACGGTGAGCACATAGCCATAGTCGAACTCGTCATAGGGCTTGCGCTGCTCCCACGGGATCGCCTCGATGCCGCCCTCGAAACAATCGCAGCGCACCGAGACTTTCGTGACCTTGTGATTGAAGTCCTCATCCGGCGACAGGCGCATGGTGATGATCCGCGAGGTCTTCGAGCGCGATTGGGTGCGCGATTTCACCCGCCATAGTCCGCCGTTGAACAACCCCTTCTTGCGGTTGTTGCGCAGGCAGACCAGCTTGTCGCCGGCGACCGGCAAAGGTTCCTCGATGTCCTGCCGCTGCCGCATCCGCATGTTGTAGGCGCGGCGGGTGTTGTTGCGGCCGACCAAGACCTGGTCGGCGCTCATCACCCGGCTCGGATCGAGCTCGGCGCGCGCCACCACTTCGCTTTTGCCATAGCGGCCGATGTCGAGCGTGCGGCCCTCGCGCACATCCATCGACATCCGCACGATCGGATCGTCCTG
>JAQGKC010000066.1 GCA_028290305.1 Bradyrhizobium sp. | reverse complement strand
TCTATCAGGGCGTCAAGGAGGTCAGCCGCACCGTGCTCGACAACGGCCGCATGCTCGGCATGAACGAGGGGCAATTGATGCGGCACGTCTACTGGCCGTCGGCCTTGTCGTGGATGTTCTCCTCGCTGCACACCTCGGTCGGCTTCGCCGTGGTCGGCGCGGTGGTCGGCGAATATCTGGGATCCGCGGCCGGTCTCGGCTACTTGATCCAGCAGGCCGAGGGCGTGTTCGACGTCGCCGGCGTGTTCGCCGGCATGTTCGTGCTGTCGGCCTTCGTCATCCTGATCGACATGGGCGTGACATTGGTCGAGCGGCGGCTGCTGGTGTGGCGGCCCGCCGCGGCGGATGGCCGTAACTGACCTGACATCACCGGACAATTCACGCGGCTGGCGCGGCCCGTTTCGATGACCTGCTCACGATTTGGTTCAACCGGCCGCCTCTCTTCAAACCACCTTGTGAGTTGAGGCCGGCGCGCAGAGCGGGTTGCACTTTCGCGGCCGGCCGCGCTGTCCTGCAGCGTTCGCAATCCCGCTTGTCTTGGCTGGCGCGCGCGAATGGAGGATACCGTGACGACATTGTTCCGCTCTCTGGCTTGGACGTTGCTGGCGCTGATGTTGAGCTCAAGCTTTGCCGTCGCGCAAAGCAAGATCACCATCGCCGTCGGCGGCGGAGCCTGTCTTTGCTATTTGCCGACCGTGCTGGCCAAGCAGCTCGGCGAGTTCGACAAGGCCGGCCTTGAGGTCGAGCTGGTCGACCTCAAGGGCGGCTCGGATGCGCTCAAGGCCGTGCTTGGCGGCAGCGCCGACGTGGTCTCCGGCTACTTCGACCATTGTGTCAACCTCGCCGCCAGGAAGCAGGCGCTGGAAGCCTTTGTCGTTTACGACCGCTATCCCGGCGTGGTCGTGGTGGTCTCGCCGGCCCATCGCGACGAGATCAAGTCGATCGCGGATCTCGCCGGCAAGAAGGTCGGTGTCACGGCGCCCGGCTCGACCACCGATTTTGTCCTGAAGTATCTCTTGAAGAAGAATGGGCTCGATCCCGCGAGCGCAGCCGTCATCGGCATCGGGGTCGGCGCCAGCGCGGTTGCGGCGATGGAGCAGGGCGAGGTCGATGCCGCCGTGATGGTCGATCCGTCGGTGACCGTCCTGCAGGGCAGGCATGCCGACCTGAAGATCCTGAGCGATACCCGGTCCGCGAAGGATACGCTCGATGTCTTCGGTGGCGACTACCCGGGCGGGGCGCTCTACTCGACCACGGCCTGGATGGCTTCGCACGAGCAGGAGGCCCGGGCGCTCACGGTCGCGATCGTGCGCACGCTGTCCTGGATCCACTCGCATTCGGCGGAGGAGGTGATGGCCAAGATGCCCGATGATCTCGTCGGCAGGGACAAGGCGCTCTATTTGGCGGCGTTGAGGAACACGTACCCGATGTATTCCGAGACCGGCCGGATGGACCCGAAGGGCGCGGACGCGGTGCTCGCCGTGTTCAGCGAAAGCGTGCCGGAGGTCGCTCAGGCCCATGTCGATGTCAGCAAGACCTTCACCAACCGGTTTGTCGACGAGGCCACCGCCGCGATGGGCTCAAACCCCAAATAACCTCCTGGCGGGCGCCCGACCCGCCCAGCAACATCCCCGACGCCCCGAGCCGCCTTCTCAAGGTGGGCGCGCTGCTTTATCCTGTCGTCAACCGAACGGAGGAAACCATGCAGAGAATCCCGGGCAGGCTGACGGGGGCGCTGTTGGCGCTGATGCTGACCTCAAGCCTCGCCGCAGCGCAGAGCAAGATCACGGTCGCCGTCGGCGGCGGCGCCTGCCTGTGCTATTTGCCGACCGTGCTGGCCAAGCAGCTCGGCGAGTTCGACAAGGCCGGGCTCGACGTCGAACTGGTCGACCTCAAGGGCGGTGCGGATGCGCTCAAGGCGGTGCTGGGCGGCAGCGCGGACGTGGTCTCCGGCTACTTCGACCATTGTGTCAACCTCGCCGCCAAGAAGCAGGAACTGAAAGCCTTCGTGGTCTACGACCGCTATCCCGGGCTGGTGCTGGTGGTCTCGCCCGCGCACACGGCCGACATCAGTTCGATCAAGGATCTCGCCGGAAAGAGGGTCGGCGTCAGTGCGCCGGGGTCCTCGACCGATTTCTTCCTGAAGTATCTGTTGAAGAAGAACGGTCTCGATCCGACCAGCGCGGCCGTGATCGGCGTCGGTCTTGGCGCCACCGCGGTGGCCGCGATGGAGCAGGGCCAGATCGACGCGGCCGTGATGCTGGACCCCTCCGTCACGGTGCTGCAGGGCAAGCACGCGGACCTGAAGATCCTCAGCGACACCCGCACGCAAAAGGACACGCTCGCGGTGTTCGGCGGCGAATATCCGGGCGGCGCGCTCTACAGCACGGCGGCCTGGGTCGCATCGCATGAGAAGGAGGTGCAGGCGCTGACCGACGCGATCGTGGGCACGCTGTCCTGGATCCATTCGCATTCGCCGGAAGAGATCATGGCGAAAATGCCCGACGAGATGGTCGGCAAGGACAAGGCGCTGTATCTCGCCGCGCTGAAGAACACCATTCCGATGTTTTCGGAGACCGGCAAGATGGATCCGAAGGGCGCCGACGCCGTGCTCGCTGTGTTCAGCGAAAGCTCGCCCGAGGTCGCCAAGGCCAATATCGACGTCAGCAAGACCTTCACCAACCAGTTCGTCGATCAGGTCAAGACAACGACGGGCAAGAAAACCACGGGAATGAATGCGAAGTAACGCGGCATGACGCTTGCGCGCATTCACCGCGTCACCACGCTTGATCTGACGTTCGAGCCTTGGGACTGGCCGTTCGCGCAAACGCGGCGCGCCGAGATCGACGCGCATTTCGGGCTCGCGCAGCGCGAGAAACCGGGCCTCTGGAACGGGCGCGTGCTGCTCGGCCGCGATCCCGTTTTCGAAGGCCACCGCTTTGCGGCCAGCTATTTCGAGACCGATTTCGCGAGCCTGCTGGCGTGGCGCGATTGGGGATATCCGGATGGCGATGTGTTCAACGGCTTCGGCATGGGCGCGCTGCGCTGCGCGGATGGTGCCTTCGTGCTGGGCGAGATGGGCGGCCATACCGCGAATGCCGGGCGGATCTATTTTCCGGCCGGCACGCCCGATCTCGACGACATCAGGGGTGACAGCGTCGACATCGCCGGTAGTGTGGTCCGCGAGGTCGCCGAGGAAACCGGATTGACCCCAAAGGATTATCAATTGAGCCCGCATTGGGATTGCGTGGTCACGGGGGTCTCGATTGCGATGATGCGGCTGTTGCATGTCGCGATCCCGGGCGAGGCGATGCGGGCGCGGATCGAGGCCAATCTCGCCGCGCAGACAGAGCCGGAATTGTCCGCGATCCATCTGGTCCGCGGCCTTCGTGATCTCACGTCCGCCATGCCGCGTTTTGTCACGGCTTTTCTCGAGGCGCAGTTCGCCTGATCCTCGCGCGGGCGACAGCGACGAAGCAGTCCAGCCCGGTCGCCAATTGGAACATCCGACGTCATGAGCAAGACATCGCAAACGCTGGCCGCCGAGCTCGATCCCTTCATTTCGCCGTTCCGCGTCGACGGCTCGGACAAATTTCGTCTCAAATCGCACAAGACGAACGAGAAGGGCGGTCTCGACAAGGACGACGCGGAGAAGATCCTCGACGCCAATCGCAAGCGTTTGAGCGATTTCCAGGAGAAGCTTTATGCGCAGCACCGCTGGGCGCTGCTGCTGATTTTCCAGGGAATGGATGCGTCCGGCAAGGACTCGGCGATCAAGGCGATCTTCGAAGGCGTCAATCCGCAGGGCTGCGATGTCACCTCGTTCAAGCAGCCGACATCCCACGAGCTCGACCACGATTTCATGTGGCGCTCTGTGATCGCATTGCCCGAGCGCGGCCGGATCGGCATCTTCAACCGTTCCTATTATGAGGAGTGCCTGGTGACCCGGGTGCATCCCGACCTGCTCAAGCAGGAAAAGATTCCGCCGAAGCTGATCACCAAGAACATCTGGCGCGAGCGGTTCGAGGACATTTCCGCCTTCGAGCGCTATCTGTCGCGCAACGGCACCGTGATCCTGAAGTTCTTCCTCAACGTCTCCAAGGAGGAGCAGCGCGAACGCTTTCTCGACCGGCTGGAACAGCCGTCGAAGATCTGGAAGTTTTCGATGAGCGACATCGCCGAGCGCGCGCGCTGGAACAGGTATCAGGCGGTGTATCAGGACATCGTCCGCCACACCTCGACCTCGTTGGCGCCGTGGTATGTGGTGCCCGCCGACCACAAATGGTTCGCACGCGTCGTGATCGGCTCGGCCATCGTTGCCGCATTGGAAGGGCTCGATCTGCATTTCCCACGCGTCGACAAGGACTCGAAGCGCGAGTTCGAGGCGGTGCGCAAGGCGCTGGAGCAGGAGGGCAAGCGCGGGGCGATGAAAAAGACGGCCGCGGGAAAGGCGGCAAGCAAATAGCGGGGTCTTCGTCCGCCTTGCTCATTCTCCGTTCAGTGCTCGCTCCCGGCCAGCCGTCGCAGCAATTCGTACAGCGTTCGTTTCTCGCTGGCATTGAATGGTGCCAGCGTGACGGCCGTGCATTCGATCTCGATCGGAATCAGTTCCTCGATCAAGGACATTCCGGAGGCAGTCAGGCTGACCAGGTTGAGGCGCGCGTCGTCGGCGTCGCGCCTGCATGTGACGAGGCGACGCTTTTTCAGCCGGAGCACGACGTCCCTGATGTTCGCAGGCTCCATGGCGACGAGGCGGCCGAGCAGGTTTTGCGAGAGCGTTCCGCGCTCGTAGAGCCGGGCGAGCGCCGCAAATTGCGGTGCTGTCAGATCGTGGCGCCCGATGCGCGCGACGAGATTGGACGACGCGCGGTGATAGGCGCGCCGCAGCAGAAATCCAACCTGGTCCTCCAGCCTGTAATTTGGTTGGAGCCGTCTCGCCGCGGCCTCCGCCCTAGTCGACGTTCTGGGCATCCCGATACATCACCTTGTGGCGGGTTGTCGTCACCCATTCGTCAATCTGCGCGTCGGTCATGACATGGGAGGCGTCGAACCTGTTCCAGTTGCTGATATCCGCCAGGCTTTTCTTCCAGCGCTTGTAGGGTGGTTTGGCCGCAGGGCCGAAGCACATGATATCGAGGACGGATAGCTCTGCGGGTATGCCGAGCAGCGGCTTCATGGCCTGCTGGGCTTTTTCCTGGCCGATCGCCGTCACCCACCAGACATTGTATCCGAGTGCGGCAGCGGCCAGATGCGCCGACATGGTCGCGGCGGCCACGCTCTGGAGCAGGATCCGCTCCGCATTCTCCTTGTACATCTTGTCGAGCTCGGAGCCGTCGTTCAGGACCGGGAAGGCCTTGACCCACCGAAAGTCGCTGGCGACGACGATGAATCCGGGAGCGGACGCCAGTCCGCGGTAGTCGGGCGTCGGGAATTTCATCTTGAGCTTGGCGCGCATGACCTGCTCGTCGCGGAAATACTCCGTAATCTTGTTCTTCAGGTCCTGATCGGTGACGACAATGAAGTGCCAAGGCTGCGCATTCGCGCCGGAGGGCGCGTGGCGCGCGGCCTCCAGGATCATTTCATAATGCTCCTTCGGCATGACGTGGTTCGAGTCGAATGCCCGCGTCGTCAGGCGATTTCGAACGACCTCCATCAGGGCGTCGTATTTCGTGCGGTCGGTGAAATCATGCGAAGGCTCGGCAGTGCTTTCAACCATATCACTCTCTCCTGGGGCCCGATCGTTATGATCATAACGATATCGGCGCACCGCCAAAGGTCAATGCCGGAAGCGGCGACGTCGCACCATTTGACTTTGCGTGAGCTGCTGCCGTCGGTGGCGGAAAAGAAGCGAGGCTGGCGTTCGTGGGCCCGCCGTCAGCACATGACGCGTGGAGCGGCTATTTCGCGTCCGAAAGCCATCGCCGACCGCCTCGCGCCAACGAGGTTTTTCGGCCGGATTTCAATCACTTGGGATCGAGCGACCATAGGCCTGGCGAGAGCAGCCAGAAAAGCCCGAAAGTTCTCGATGAGCGCGGTCGCCGGCGCGCGACGGCCGGCGATCACGGGATGGCGATCAAGCCCTGGCCTGATGGTGTGGTCGGAACAGCCGGCCCTTTTCCGTGGCGATGACGAGTGCGAGCGCCGCCAGCGTGCAGAGCAGGAATCCGGTCGCGAACGGCACCAGCGTGCCGTCGAACGCCTGGCCGATCACCGTGCCGGCGCCGATGCCCACCAGGGTGGTGACGGACCCGTACACCGACGACGCAGTGCCGGCGTTATGGCCTTGCGGCTCCATCGCAAGCGCCGTGAAGTTCGCAAACGTCAGCCCGAACGCGAACATCATCAGGGCCGACAGGGCCATGAACAGGGGCAGCGGCAGCAAGGCGAACTTCGCCGAAAGGAACGCGATCACCGCGACGACCAGGGCGCCGACCAGCGCGCCATGCGAGATCACGCGCATGCCGAGCCGGCCGACCAGCCTCGCATTCAAAAAGCCGGCGACGGCGATGGATGCCGCGACGGCAGCGAACGCCAGCGGAAAATAGTGCCCAAGCCGGTAGATGCCGGCGAACACCTGCTGCGCCGAGAAGACATAGCCGAACAGCGTGCCCATGATGCAGCCGGTCGCCAGCGCATAGCCCAGCGTTTGCCGGTTCGTCACGGTCTGCCGAAAGGAATCGAGCACCGTGCCGACCGCAAACGGCTTACGATCCGAATCCGGCAGCGTCTCCGGCAAGCGCAGCGACGTCCAGAGCAGGGCAAGGATGCCGCACAGCATCAGCACCACGAAGATGCCTCGCCACTGTGCCAGCAGCATCACGGCCTGCCCGAATGACGGAGCCACCACCGGCACGGCGATGAAAACCATCATCGCCAGCGACATGACGCTGGCCATGCGGCGGCCCGCATAGCAGTCGCGCACGATCGAGGTCGCAATCACGCGGGTCGCGGAGGTTCCGAGTCCCTCCAGCGCGCGTGCCAGCAGCAGCGTCTCGAACGACGGCGCAGCGATCGCGAGCACGCTGGCGACGCTGTAGAGGATCATGCCGCCGATCAGGACCGGACGGCGTCCAAAACTGTCGGAGAGGGGTCCGATGACGAATTGGCCGACGCCGAAACCGATCAGGAACGCCGACAGCACCATCTGCAGGCGGTTGGCGACATCGATGTGAAAGGCCGAGCCGATCTCGGGCAGCGCCGGCAGCATCATGTCCATCGCCAGCGGATTGAGTGACATGATGGCCGCGATCATCACGATAAATTCGGTGAATCCCATCGGACGGTGCCTAGATACCTCCAGGCACTCGGCATCAATATCCGCCACGCAGATCACCTTTCGTTGTTCGGAATTGTGTTTGCTTCAACAGCGTTTTATCGCTCGTGCTGCGCCGCACAACCCTCGTTTCGGGATGGCTGGTCGGCGGCGTGCCGCCGACCCTGGGAACGGTCTTTCACAGGTTTCCGATGCCAGTTTCGCGTTCACGCGTCGCCGATTGTTTCAATCGGCAAAAATTCGCGGTAGCGACGGGAGGATAAGCTCAAGGCCTCGTCATGCCCGGGCTTGACCCGGGGCATCCACGACTTCCCCAAATGCGATTAGCCAACACGTGGATGGCCGGACAAGCCAGAACAAGCCCGGCCATGACGGCGTGAGATTAATCGAAGAACCGCCCGGCCGACTCCCCCCACCAAGGCATCCGACATTCCGAAATTGAAGACATATCGCGCCATGAGATTGTTGATCGCAGCTTTCCTGTTGACGGCGTCCGCGCATTCGGCCGCCGCCGAGTCCCCCGCCGAACTGATCTCGAAATTCCGTCTTCAGCACGGCGAGGTCCGGGTCACTTCGGACGCCACCCTCAATCGCATCGCAGCCGAGCAGGCGCGCGCGATGGCCGCGAAGAACAATCTCAGCCACGAGGTTCTCGGCTCCTTCACCTCGCGCATCGCGCCGTCCCGCGCCGGGCGCGCCGCGGAGAACATCGCCTACGGCTACGACGGTTTCGAGAAGACGCTCGGCCAGTGGATCAATTCGGGCGAGCACCGCAAGAACCTGTTGCTTCACAACGCCAGCCGCATCGGCGTCGCGAGCGCCAAAGATGCCAGCGGCCGCCGCACCTATTGGTCGATGGAAATCGCCGGCGACTACGAACCGCCGCCGTCGAAGGGCAGGAAGAAGGGTGAGAAGAAAGTCGAGACGGCGTCAGCGCCGGCGACGCGCAAACCGGCATCCGCCAAGCCGTCGTCCAGCAAGTGTCACATCAGTCTGCTCGGTCTGTGCATCTGACGTTGGGTGGAAATGACGGCCGTAGTTATACGGGCTGCAGCGTGTCGTCCCTATCCTGACATCTCTGCACCGCGCACGCATTAACCAAAATCAAAGCCGGCGCCCCCCTGAAACCTCATCTCCGATTGTGCGCAACACAAAATTAAGGTTGATTGATCGCGTTCTCGATAGGGCTTTTGGGGGTCGAGATTGATCAGAACAGTTTGGTTTGCTGCAATTTGTCTTGCAGGTCTCGGCGGATTGCTCGCCGCAAAATGCACGCCGGTCGCGTCCGCCGAGGAAAGCGTGCTCGATCCAACGCTGGTGGCCGTTGGTCTCGGTGACGACACGTTGACGAAGTCGGACAAGCTCACCGTCGCCTATGTCCTGCCTTCGGAGATTGCTCCGGAGCGGCCGACCGAATCCCTTCGCCGGCAAGAGCCCGGGGAAAATGCGAAGACACGTTCGCAGCCTCTCGCCGCTTCGCATCCCAATCGACGAGGCGTGCTGCTGCCGAAACCCCGGCCGAAGATCAAGCTCGCCAAGGTTAGCCATCCGCCCAAGCCGGTCGTCGAGGTGAAAACCTGTTCGCAGCCGGATGGCCTGGGCGGCCTGCTGCTGTCGTTCTCGGGTCAGCCGCACTGCGGCTGAGGGCCCGCCTCTCGCTCGGCGACGCCATGCAAACGGCCCATTGCGGTGCGACTGACCAGAGCGTTTTCCAGCGAAGTGGGTCCCGGTTCGCGTAAAGAAAACGCGTCAAAACAAGAAGCTAGAGCCTCCGTTCCGATTCAATCGGAACGGAAAGGCTCTAGGCGCGATGGTTGGGTTTTTTGTCCTGGGAGAACGTTCGATGTTGCTAGGTCCGGGGAAGGCGTTGCTGTTCGATGTCGACGGCACGCTTGCCGATACCGATCCGCTTCATCTGGAAGCATTCAATCAGATCCTCGGCCGTCACGGCCACAGCTTCGATCACGCGCGTTTCTCAAAGGAGCTTCAGGGCTTCTCCAATGCGTCGATCAGTGAGCGCTTTCTGACGAATGAAACGCTCGAGCGTCGATCGGCGATCATGGCCGAGAAGGAGGAAACCTTCCGCAAGCTGGTTGCCGGCAAAATCCGGCCGATCCCCGGATTACTGACGCTGCTCGCGCTGGCGGATCGTGCCGGGACCCCCATGGTCGCGGTCACGAACGCGCCGCGCCTCAACGCCGAAATGCTGCTGTCCGGACTTGGAATCGCGCATCGGTTCAAGGCGCTCGTCATCGGCGATGAGCTTTCGCATGGCAAACCGCATCCGTTGCCGTATCTGGAGGGCCTGCGCGCGGTCAACGCCGTGGCCAAACTGTCGATCGCCTTCGAGGATTCCCGTTCCGGAATTCAATCCGCGTCCGCCGCGGGCATTGCGACGATTGGAATCCGGACAAGCCTCAGCCATGACGACATGATCGCCGCGGGCGCGTTCATGACGGCCAAAGCCTTTGACGATCCGGAATTGATCAAGCTGGTCGCCACGAGCAGCTAAACGATGAGCTTTTGCAGTTCGCGGCTCAGTTCATGCAGCTGATAGGGCTTGCGCAGGATCGGGAACTGCAAACCAATCTCCTTTGCCGCCTCGCTGTAACCCGTCATCAAAAGAATAGGCAATTTCGGGTCCCGCTCACGCAGGGTTTTGGCGAGCCCAACGCCATCCATTTTTCCCGGCATAACGACATCGGTGAAGACAATGTCGACACCGTCCCTCTCGATTTCGGCGAGCGCGGACACGGCGTCCGGCGCCCACCGAACAGTGTAGCCGAGTTGCTCCAGCAGGGCGATACTGGCGACTGCGACCTCGGGATTGTCTTCGACCAGAAGAACCGTGCCGTTTCCCGGTGCGGGATCCGTTTCTTGCCCGGCTGTGGATTGGCAGGTCGCTTTCGGCAGAGAAATAGTGATCCTTGTCCCTTTTCCGAGCGTGCTCGTCAGCGCGACCGTGCCGCCGGCCTGATGGGCAAACCCGTGCACCTGCGAGAGTCCAAGTCCTGTGCCTTTGCCGACCGGTTTCGTGGTGAAAAACGGATCGAACACTTTCGCGGCAATATCGTGGGGTATGCCGACCCCGGTGTCTTCGACCGAAATGGCGACGTAATCCGCAACGTTCTTTGCCGCGATGGTGACCGAACCGCCGTCCGGCATCGCGTCGCGCGCATTCAGGACGAGATTGACGAGCGCGGTTTCGAATTCGCCCGGATCGACTACAATGGTGCAGACGTCGTCATCGACGTCGATCGAAAGCGACACGGCGTTTCCGAGGCCGCTCGTCAAGACGTCCCGCAGGCGGTCCAGGCGCTCAGCCAGCCGAATGGGTTGCGGCTGAACGTTTTGCCGGCGGGCAAACGTCAGCAGTTGGCTGGTGAGAGTGGCCGCCCGTTGCGAGGCGGCGTCGATCGCGTGCACGGCCCGTCGGCCCTTCTCACTAACGACCTCTTTCTTGACGGTGTGAACGTTGCCGGAAATGATCATCAACAGATTATTGAAATCGTGTGCGACCCCGCCGGTCAATTGACCGAGCGCGTCGAGCTTTTGCGACTCGGCAAGCTGGCGCTGAATCTGTTGGAGTTTGTCCTGCGCTTCCTTGCGCTCAGTGATGTCGCGCGTGATTTTTGCGAAGCCAATGAGATCACCGCTTTCGGAGCGAATGGGATCGATCACGACGCTTGCCCAGAAGAACGAACCGTCTTTGCGGACACGCCATCCTTCCTCGTCGTAGCGTCCGTTATCCAGCGCGATCTGGAGTGCTCTTGCGGGCTTGCCGGAGGCTTGATCAGCAGGAGTGTAGAAGCGGGAAAAATGCTGGCCGACAATCTCGGCCGCTGTGTAGCCCTTGATGCGCTCGCCGCCGACGTTCCAGTTTGACACGATGCCGGTCGGGTCGAGCATGTAGAGGGCATAGTCCGTGACACTGCCGACAAGCGTCTTGAACTGACTTTCGCTTTTGAGAAGATCCGCCAAGGCTTGCTGACGTTCGGTGATGTCACGCGTGATCTTGGCGAAGCCGATCAATTTCCGGTTTTCGTAAATAGGATCGATAACCACGGAGGCGAAAAAGCGCGAGCCGTCTTTCCGGCAGCGCCAGCCTTCTGTCACAAAATGCTTTTCCTTTCGGGCGATTTCCAGCGCGCGGCGCGGAAGGTCGGTCGCTCGATCCTCAGGTGTATAGAAGACGGAGAAATGCTGGCCGAGGATCTCCCTTGTCTTGTACCCCTTGATCCGCTCGGCACCCCTGTTCCAATTGGTCACGTGGCCTTTGGGATCCAGCATATAAATCGCGTAATCGCTGATTCCATCGACCAGCAACCGGAAATTACGCTCGCTATCGAGGAGATCTCTTTCGAGCTTTTTGCTGTTGGCCATTCCATCTCCCGCTACGGCCCGGAAACGTCTTAAGCGTCAATTGGTTCCGCCTGGTTTCTCGGTTTAGCACAAGACGCATGAGGAAAGGTTCAATAGAGCCTCGCCGTTTGGCTAAACCGAGGCGTTTTTTAAGTGCGGTACCGCACTTTCGGGAACCAGCGAAAGTCGCCTCGTCGGCGACCTCTCAGAGAGAGCCGGCGCGATGCGAACTGAGGCTCCTTCGGAACAGGAACGTCAAGCCGATGCGCTGCCGCTGCTTCGCCGATCAACGCGTCCACGTCGATTGGCATTGAGGCAGCGATGCATGACCTGCTGCCAGGGTCATGTGCGGTACATCAGATGTCGCGTCCGACATCGAGCGCGCTACAACCTATGGCGTGATTTGCCCGACAGGCGGGGATTGCGAAAACCTGTCGAGTCCTTCGGCGAAAAATATTCCGCTTGGTCGATTGCTAAAATCACCCTTACCCTTCGCGTTATCCCGCACCTGCAAGAGGGGCGGCTCGCGATCGTCACGGACGTTGGGAGCGGGATGCGATGGACGCGAGAGCGTTGAAGCGCAATCATTGCGCGGACGAACAACGCTTTTGCGGACGGCGAAGTCGTGTGGTTCTGGCGCCCCGACGCTGGCGCTAAGTTGGTGGTA
>JAQGKC010000054.1 GCA_028290305.1 Bradyrhizobium sp. | reverse complement strand
TGAAACGGCTAATGCACATTCTGGGCGTCGGCGGATTGATAGAGGCGATCCGTGCATAGGAGCGGCTTCCCAGAACCGATCGATCACGCCCGGCAACCCTCAATATCCGCGTTTTTACACAGTCTGGTCCGAAAACCGACCTGATTCCAATGCCTAGTCCGGGGGCACATGCTTCTCGCCCTCTGTAACCGAGCCGAGGAGTATGGCCATGCAGGATCAAGTGAATGCGACGCCCGCGCCCAAGCGAGTGCCGTGGAACAAGGGCAAGCTCACGGGGGCAAAGCCGCCGCTGCGACCCAAACACGTCTGGTCGATCCGGACGAAACTCCAGATCGAAGGCCGCGCTCGCGACCTGGCCATGTTCAATCTGGCAATCGACAGCAAGCTTCTCGGCTGTGATGTCGTCGCCATTCGGGTCGAGGATGTCGCCGCAGGCGGATACACGGCCGATCGCGAAACGGTCCGACAGAAGAAGACCGGGCGACCCGTCAGATTTGAATTGAGCGAACAGACCCCACAGGCGGTCGATGACTACCTAAAGGCCAATGGCAAACGGCCCGGCGAGTTCTTATTCACTGGCCGTCGCGGTGCTGACCGCAACATGACAACACGCCAATATGCCCGGCTCGTGTCGGAGTGGATTGGAAGCGTCGGGCTGGACCCAAGGTTGTTCGGGACGCATTCACTGCGACGCACAAAAGCTACCCTGATCTACCGGCGGACTGGCAATCTCAGGGCCGTCCAGCTTCTGCTCGGACATACCAAGATCGAGAGCACGGTCCGATATCTCGGCATCGAAGTAGATGATGCCCTCGCAATAGCGGAACAAGTTGATGTCTGAAATACCCGGGCAGAGCGGACATGCTTTGCCCGACCTCTAACCGCCGGTTTGTGCCAATACCGGAAGTCCCGCCGCGTCACTCGATGACTTCGTCGGCCGTGGCCAGCAGCGAAGGCGGAACGGTGAGGCCGAGGGCTTTGGCGGCCTTCAGATTGATGACCAGCTTGAAACGCGTCGGCTGTTCGATCGGCAGCTCGCCGGGCTTTGCGCCTTTTAGGATCTTGTCGACATAGCCGGCCACGCGGCGGAAATAATCGGGGAAATCCGGTCCATAAGACAGCAGCAGGCCGTAAGGGACCTGTTCAGCGGGTGCTGAAATTGTCGGCACCTTATGCGCCAAGGCTGATGCGCCCACTTGCGCCCGTTCATTGTACATCGGCGGTCCAACGGCATATGCGCCATCGAAACCGTCACGGGCAATGGCTTAGAACGCCTGTTCGATTTCATCAGATGTCGTCGGCTCGAATATTCGTGTCAAAAACCCCGCAGCTTTCGCCGCTCGTGAGCCGCCCAGACAGCCTTAGAAGACGGATCTCGGGGATCGAGCACGACGGCCACGCGGGCCAGTTTCGGAACGATTTCCTTGAACAGCGCGAGCCGCTTGCCGGAGAGGTCAATGGTCATCAGCGAGAGGCCGGTGACGTTGCCGCCGGGGTGAGCCAGGCTCTCGGCAAGCCCGTTACCGACCGGGTCCGGATCGAGGACAACGACGACGGGAATGGTGCCGGTGGCCCGTTTCGCCTCCCTGGCGCCAAGTCCGGTCACCGCGACAATCACATCGACTTTGCTTTCGGCGAGCTCCTGCGCCAGGGCGCGAAACCGCTCCGGCTGCTCGGCAGGAAAACGGTGGTCCAGTTCGATGTTCTTGCCTTCGAAGTAACCAAGATCGTGAAACGCTCTGGTCAGGGCAACCAGATAGTCGCCTTCCTGCTTGGCGTTGGCGGCATGCCAAAGCACACCGACGCGCGGCATCGCCTTGCGCTGTTGCGCGCGCGCGGGAAGCGGCCACGCCGCAGCGGTGCCGCCGAGAAGCGTGATGAATTGGCGGCGTCTCATTCGATCGCCTCGCCGATTTCGGCTGAGCTACCGACCGCACTAGAGCACGGCCAAGCCAACGATGTAACCGGTTGAAGAGCGAATTTGCAGGGGCGATCTTAATTTTGTGATGGTCCGTTGCGGGTCAATCGCGTCATTTTGACCGGGCGCCAGCCACTTCTGGTCTACCCCCGCTTAACGGACATTTTCAGAGTCTGTCGGCATGTCTCAAACGTGCCAATAGCGGAACTCGCGTTTATTCGATCACCCCGTCGCGCGCGACGGGACGGCGCGTCACTCTGGAAGTCCTGCTTTGCGGAGACCATCGATAAACATCTGAGCCCGTTGACCACTACGAGCTACCATTTCAGATATTCGGAAATCGGACTCAATCTCAAGGAGCTGTATCACCGTCTTCCTAGCTTCTGCATCTCGCCCTAGGTGCGCGAGAGCTGCCGCGAGGCGGCGATAAGCCGTCCCATAAGTCTTGTTCTTTTACACCCTTTAGTTTCGCACGTCCACGCAGTACAACATCGAGCGCGGCTTCGTGGCGCCAGATGACGAAGACCATAGCCCCTTCCTGAGCGGAGAAGGCGGCTTCGGCAGTGAGATCCGGGCGTTTAAAACCCAGCGGACTTCAATCCGCTTCACGTTGGGCCGGAAGGACGACGTATACGTTCCAAGCGGTCGCAGCGATGGCAGACCCGCGAAAGAATCGCCGCGTTGTGATCACCATCTCCTCTCCACCTGCTGCATTCTGTTTCATCCAGGCCTCGCACGCCTGCTGATTCCAGGCGCCGACTTCGCAGATGCCGATGAAGCCATATCGCCTTGCCTCGTCGAGCGACGTAAGCCCCGATGACCAGATTTCATTCGGCGTTAGCGGCATCGGGTGATCGGGGCTATAGAATGTCATCGGCTCGCCGACATCGGTGGCGCCGGCGACCACCTTCCAACGCGAATGGAAGCGCCGATGCCATAGCT
>JAQGKC010000051.1 GCA_028290305.1 Bradyrhizobium sp. | reverse complement strand
AACATGCGTTACCTCCACACCATGCTGCGCGTTCGCAACCTCGATACCGCGCTGAAATTCTACCGGGACGCGCTGGGATTGAAGGAAGTCCGCCGCATCGACAATGACAAGGCGAAATTCACGCTGGTGTTCCTGTGCGCCGCCGAAGACGAGGGCCTGCTCAAGCAATCCCCCCAGAATCGCGGCGCGCCGCTGGTCGAACTGACCTATAATTGGGACGAGGAGAAATACGGCGAGGACCGGTATTTCGGCCACCTCGCCTATGAGGTCGACGACATCTACGCCACCTGCGACCGGCTGATGAAGATGGGCATCACCATCAACCGCCCGCCGCGCGATGGCCAGATGGCCTTTGTACGCTCGCCGGATCTGCATTCGATCGAGCTCTTGCAAAAGGGCGATGCCAAGCCGCCGGCGGAGCCGTGGACCTCGATGCCGAATACCGGCCACTGGTAAGGCCGCGCGAACCCGGCACATACGAATTCTTCGTACAGCGCCGGCATCCCGCCTGCCGGCGGTGATAGCCAGCGGATGCGCCGTTTCCATCAGGCGCATCCGGGGACGAGTGAACCAACACGCGCAGCCGCTGGGCCTTCGACCTCAATGCCGAAATGCGCAAGACCGTCGAGCGCGACGGCGCGCCTGAGGCGTCCACAATTATCGTTCACGATCGGTGAACCTTTTGCCTTCAGACTCGACGTAGAATCTGAGGCACCCCATGAGCCAAAGCCAGCACTACAAATTCCAGGCAGAGCAAGCCAAACGTCTGGCCCGCCAGGTCACGGATTCGGAAGTGCGCGAGAAGCTCCTGGAGATGGCCGGAGAATACAGCCGCTATGCCGAGTTGATGGAAGCGCGCGAACAACCACGCGAGCCGGCCTTCGGCTGATCTCTCGGCACCGGTCACCCCTGAAGACGTTTTCGTTCCGCTTTGGTAGCCGGAACTCCGCGTCCTGCTCCGCGTTCTTGAATCCATCTGAGGATCAAGGAGGCGAACATGGGACGAGGAATTCTGCTTTGGCTGTTGGGCGTGCCGATCCCGGTGATCATTCTGTTGTGGCTGTTCTTCGGCCGCTGATATCGGCGATTGCGCATTCGGCGGAAAATCAGGCTCCGCCATTTGGCGGGGCTTTTTTGCGGGCGCCGTTGTTGAAATCGCAAGGCAGCGCGGGCTTTTTCACGCGTTTTCCGATATATGACCCGCTCAAAGCGGATCATCGGGAGCGAAACAGCGTGGCCAACGACAATCAGGGACGGCTGACCGTTTGGGGCCGGGCCAATTCGGTCAATGTCCAGAAAGTGCTTTGGTGCCTGCGCGAACTCGATCTCGCCTTTCGGCGCATCGACGCGGGCATGGCATTCGGCAGAAACCACGATGCCGATTATCTCGCAATGAACCCCAATGCGCGGGTGCCGACGCTGGTAGACGGCGATTTCGTGCTGTGGGAATCCAATTCGATCATGCGCTATCTCGTGCTCGCCTATGGCAGGGGTTCGCCAGTTTATCCCGAGGCGCCGAAGCGGCGCGCCGGCGTCGACCGCTGGCTGGACTGGACGCTCTCGAGCATGCAGCCGGTCGATCGGCCCGTGTTCTGGGCCTTGGTGCGAACGCCCGTCGAGCAGCGCGACATGGCGAGAATTCAAAAAGACGCCGACGCCGAAGCCGAGGTCTGGCAAGTCGCCGAAGCGCAGCTTTCGTCGCGGCGCTTCATCGAGGGCGATGATTTCACGATTGCCGATATCGCGCTCGGCGCCTATGCGCGACGCTGGTTCGGGGTGGAAGGCATCGAAAAGCCGAAACTGCCGCATCTCGAACGCTGGTTCGCGCAATTTGCGGACCGGCCGGGATTTGCGCAATTCGTCGCGCCGCCGATGTCGTGAGATCAACGCCCGCCGGCGACGCCGATGCTGATCGCGCCGCCGATCTTGACGCAGGTGCCCGAGCCCTCGACCTTGACGAAGCCGGGACCGAAGGCGGCGCAGGAATTGCCGCTGGCAGTGCCCTTCAGCGGCAGCAACTTGTCCGGTGGCGCAGGTTTATCGTGTTTATGGGGGCTGGACTGCTGGGCCGGCGCCGCGGAGGCCGGCAGAGGGAGGAGCAGCATGGCCAGGAGGATGGTTCGCATGCCGCCTTTTAACGCGTGCCACCGGCTCGCGCTACCGGACGAACCTGACGCCAACCACCTTGCCACGGCGCCAGACCACTTCGCAGCTCCGCCCCGTGCGGGCGTCGCGCGATAAGGCCAGCCGCAATTTGCCGGGTAGCGAATTGGGATCGTCGATCGTGATCTTAGCGCCCGTTGAGGACATATCCCGCACCACGCAGGGGCGCGCCGCAAAGCCGCCTTCCATCGTGATCCATCCGGGCTGCTGCAGCGATTTGCGAGTTTCCCGCTTCTTTTGGGCGGCGACCATTCGAGGTGCTCCTTGAGCCCCCGGCGGTATCCCAACAGGCCTTTAGAAACCGTTGATAAGTCCTGGGAATCAACGATGTTTGCGCCGGGCAAACGGGCTCAAAACGGGCCCGAAAAACGCCTTTCCCGGTGGCTTGCCCGGCCGCGCAAACGCCACTATACGTTCGCCCGCCGGCTTTCGGACCGCTTCACTGGGGGTCCGGGTACGGCGCGGCGCCACGATTACCTCAAGGCGTTGATCTGCCGGCAGTTTATGACCAAAGCGAAACGGCAATGCCGCGACCGGTCGGTCGTAGCGGGACAGCGTCTTCGCTCCCTTCGTCTATCGGTTAGGACGCCACCCTTTCACGGTGGAGAGAGCGGTTCGATTCCGCTAGGGAGCGCCAGCGGTCTCGGAAGCTCTGACAATCCAGTAACATAGCGCAATCATTTCCTTTTCTGCTGTCCAGGTGGTAGCAGAAGGTCATAGCTTTTGGCGCGGGTGTCGATGGGCATAATCAAGGATCGCCACGGGACGTACTACGTCCAACGGAGGGTGCCTGAGCGCCTTCAGGAAGCGGTCGCGCGTGTCCTCAACACAGGCGAACGCCGCGTTTTCCTCAAGAAATCGTTGGGCACAAAAAGCCTGAAGGAGGCGAAGGTCGCCGCGCCCCACGTCCTGGCCGATTTCAATCGGATCGTCGGAGAAGCTGAAGCGCTGCTCAAGGGACAGCCCGTTATCACGGTACTTTCCAACGGGCAGATCAAGCGCATGGCCGAGCACGTCTACGCAACGGCGCTGAAGGAAGATGAAGAGCTTAGGTTTTTGGGCAGGCTAGAGATAATCGGACCACATGGCGAGAATGTTAACGCGGATGCGCATGGGGACATCGTACAAGATTTCAGACAGCAGTTTGCTGCCGGGGATGTTTCTTTCGCCGAGAAGCACGCCCAAAACGCCTTGGCAAGTTTCGGTATCACACTAAACCAAAGCAGCACGGCCTATCACAATCTTTGCATCGAAAGCGCCAAGGCGTTCCTCAAGGCCCTTGATGACATTGGGCTTCGTTATGCGGGTGCTGTTATTGAAACCCCACGCCTACCTGATACCAAAGCCTTGGACGGCAATGGAGAAGGCGGAACGCTGCAAGATGCGCTGGAAGGCTGGAAGAGGCACCGCGCTAGGCCCAAGGGCACCGTGAATGAGTCGAGCCGTGCAGTGG
>JAQGKC010000027.1 GCA_028290305.1 Bradyrhizobium sp. | reverse complement strand
CACCGATCCGGCCACTCTCGCATTCGATACGACAGAATTCGACAAAGGTCTCGGCCGCAAGACTGAGGGCTTTGGCACGGGGCCAGGCGATGCCGGCGTTCATGGTGGGAATATTCGCAACAACCTCGCGAACCTCGATCCGGTCTCCTTCGAGCGACCACGGCCGATACATCATGTCAGACAGGATCGTGACGCCATTACGGGACGCGATCAGACCTCGCACCGCTTCAACCGACTCGGTTCGCACGAAGATATTGGGTTCGAGCTTGTGGGCGCTCCAGTAGGAATGTGTCGAGCTTTCAGCGTCGTCGATCAGAAGCTGGATGTAAGGCTGCCGGGCGACATCGGCCAACGTGATGATTTCGGCATCGAGTAGCGGATGCTTGGGCGGCAGCCAGAGCCGGCGCATGGAGCGAACCAGCGTATGACTGGCCACATTAGCGTGCTGGGACAGGTTCGACACCAGCATCAGCCCGAGCTCATATTTTCCGGAAACAAGACCGGCCTCGATGTCGCTTCGCTTCGCTTCCTGGATCGACACTTCGATGGCGGGGAAACGCTGATGAAAGCGGGCGAGCAAGGGCGCCAGAAAATATCCCATGATCGTGATGGTAACGGCGAGCTGGATACTGCCCGAAATATCGTTGATTGGTCGCGTCATGGCATAGCCGGCGCTCTCTACGGCAGAGAGGATGTCCCTGCAATGAGCGAGGAGTCGGTGGCCCTCGTAGGTGAGCGTGAGGCCGCGCGGATGGCGCTCGAACAGCTTCATTCCCGATATGGCAGTGAGTTCCCCGATCGCCTCGGTCACCGCAGATGGCGAAATGCCGACCATGGAAGCGGCGGCGCTGATCTTCCCGGTCTCAGCCACCGCGACGAAATATCGAATTTGGCGAAGCGTAACAGAAGCCATGAACCGATGGGGCCCATGGAGCGATTGAAGTTCATGCGCGCTGCCGGTCTCCAGCTTATTCATGAAGCATATTTCTGCACCGCTGCATCATTCTTAGCCGAAGATCATTCGGGATTTCCGAGATCATAGATCGTAAAATGCAAATTTACAAACGCGTGACCCCAGCTTCACTCTTGTTCAACGCCATCCGCAGGGTAGCCGCCTTCCGCCTTAGCAGGTGAATGCAACCAATGATCCCAGAGGAACGAGAATGACGCACAGACTCACAATGGCAGCATCATGCAGCGTGATCGCGCGCGCTTTTGCGGTCGCGCTCGTTTTCGTTGTCGGCCTCGCGGGCAGCAACATCAAAGCGAGTGCGGTGGAAATGTCGGCGGCCGCGAAAGCCGTCGTTGATTACGACAAGACCTTCACGACTCCGAAGAAGAAATATCGGATCGCCTATCTCACCGAGTGCGTGGACAATCCCTATTGCCTGGCACGCCTCGCGGGTCTCAAGGCTGCGGCCAAGAAATACGGTTTCGAATTCAAGATATTCGATGCGAACTTCAGCCCGGCGACCCAGGCGAAGGTGGTCGAGAATGCCGTCACGGAAGGCTTCGAGGGCTATCTGTTCGGACCGGCGGCGGCGCAACCGGGATGCGGTCTCTACAATCGTCTGCTGAAGCCCACCGGGAAACCGGTGGTCTCGTTAGATATCGCGATGTGCGGCGATCCGGACTACACGCCGGGGCTTGCGGCCACGCTCACCATGCAAGGCCCCTACCATTTCGACAACATGCTCGACAACGCATTCGCCTCCTGCAAGGGAAACTGCGAGGTCGCGGCGGTCGGTGGCTTCGTCGGTTCCGATCTGTTCACCTATTGGGAGAACGCGATCAAGAAAGCCGCCGCTAAATATCCGAACGTTAAGGTCGTCGTCGATGAGCCCGCCAATTTCGATCCGCGCATTGCGCTGAAGAAGATCCAGGACGCGTTGCTGGCGCATCCCAATATCAACATCGTCATCTCCTCCTGGGATGACATGTCCCGCGGCGTCGAGCAGGCCGTCGTGGCCGCGGGCAAGACGCCGGGCAAGGATGTCAACATCTTCTCCGGCGGCGCCACCAAGGTCGGCGTCGAAAAAGTCAAGTCCGGCAAATGGGCTTCCACGATGGCCTACCTTCCCTACCAGGAAGCCTATTACGGCGCCGCCGCGCTGATGATGGCGCTGGACGGCAAGCCGATCAACGCCCACATCGACGAGGCCCTGCTTCCCGAGATCGTCGACTCGACCGGCACCGTTTTCATCAGCAAGGCCAACGTCGATAAATACAACCCGGTTTACTGAGCTGGACGAATCTCATGCGTGCGGGCCCAACTATCCCGCAGTATCCCGCACGCCGGAGGGAGCAAGGAGATTGGAGATCGAGCAAGTCATCGGCAACGGAACGGCAGCGCGCCGGAGCGCGCCGATACGCAAGCGTGATTCCAATTCGACAATCGCGATCCGCGTCCGCAACGTATCGAAGTCCTTTCCGGGCGTGCAGGCACTGCGCGGGATCAATTTTGAACTTCTGAGCGGCGAAGTGCACGGGCTTGTTGGCGCCAACGGCGCGGGCAAATCGACCTTCATCCGGATGCTGTCGGGGGCAAGCCAGCCCGACACTGGCGAAATCGAGGTTCAGGGTTCGCCGCTGCTGTTCGAGGATCCCCGGCTGCAGCGCGGTGCGGGTATTGCCGCCATCTATCAGGAACTGACGATCGTTCCGGAAATGTCGGTTCTTTCCAACGCCTTTCTCGGCAAGGTTCCGAGCGGGTTCTTCGTCACCGACAGGCGGCGGATGGAGCGCCGCTTTGCCGAGCTGTCGGAATGGATGGGCCTGAAGATCCCACCGCATGTCAATGCCGGCTCGCTCTCGATCGCCAATCAGCAGATGATCGAGATCCTGCGGGCCGTGCAGACCGATCAGAACGTGCTCATTATGGATGAGCCCACGGCGCCGCTCGGGCCTTACGAGCGCGCGAGGCTCTACGACCTGATAAGTCGCGTCAAGGAGAGTGGGGTGGCGATCATCTTTATTTCGCACGATCTCGATGAGGTCCTGCAATTGAGCGACCGGGTCTCCGTGATGCGAGAAGGCCTGCTGGTCGAAACCCGGACCGCGGCGAACTGGACCAAAGACACGCTGGTTCAGGCCATGCTTGGCGATGTCCAGATCGTTCCAGGCAGGAAGCGCATCCACGCGTCGGGCCAGGAGTCGGAACAGGAGTTGTTGCATGTCAGCAATCTTGCTCTGCCCGGTCGCCTATCGGGCCTGTCGTTCGGACTTCATGAAGGCGAGATTCTCGGTATCGCCGGCCTGGTCGGAGCCGGACGCACCGAAGTGCTGCGTTGTATCGCCGGGGCCGAACCATCCGCGGAAGGATCGATGCGCTTTGCAGGCGCGGTTTGCCCCTGGCCACGAACCATTCGCGAGGCGATCGGGCGCGGCATCGTTCTGGCTCCAGAGGACCGCAAGCGCCAGGGCCTGGTTCTCTCGCGCTCGTCGTTGTCGAATCTCATGCTTGCCGATCTTCACGCCGTGG
The DNA here is from genome assembly GCA_028290305.1 of Bradyrhizobium sp. The sequence goes on along the minus strand of JAQGKC010000027.1, from coordinate 66,692 downwards.
CTGCCGGGCCCGTCATCGATCGGAGCAAGATGCGCGCGCGGGGCGCGACACTCGCCCGGCAACTTGGATTCAATCCTGAACGGCTTGATGCCGAGGCGCTCAATCTGTCGGGAGGAAATCAGCAAAAGCTCGTGCTTGGAAAATGGCTCAACCGGAAGCCCAAAATCCTGCTGCTCGACGAACCTACCAGGGGCATCGACCTCGGCGCCAAGCAGGAAATCTTTCAGGCAATCCGGCGCCTCAGCAATGAGGGCATGGCGGTGATTCTGGTCTCGTCCGATCTCGACGAGGTGGTCGAGCATTCCGACCGCGTCCTCGTCATGGCGCGCGGTCGCCAGATCGAAATTCTCGATGGCCACGATGCCACGGTTGAACGGATTCTGAATTTGATCTTCGTGGTCGAAAGCCGCGCTACCGACGCGGGAGTCGACTGATGAGCGACGCGGACATCCTTGCCCCAGGCCCGGCACGGCAGACCGCCAGCTGGCGTGCGCAGTTGCCGACATTGATCAGGGTCTATGGCATCATCTTCACCCTCGTCTTGCTGCTGGCCGTGGTCACGATCGGCAACCCGGCGTTCATTTCGCAGCAAAACGTCTTCAACATGGCGTCACAATGGGCCCCCGCGGGAATCATGGCGGTAGGCATGACCTTCGTGATTCTCACGGGCGGCTTCGATCTGTCAGTCGCGTCCGCCTATTCGCTTTGCGCGGTCGTTGCAGCCTATGTCGGACAAACCCACGCGCCGTCGATCTCATTCGCAGCGGCTATCGCGGTCGGCTTGGTGTTCGGGCTCGCGAACGGCATCCTGGTGGCAGTCGTTCGCATCAATCCGTTCATCACGACGGTCGGCAGCGGCTTCATCATCAATGGCGTGGCTCTGGTGATGACCCAGAACGCCGCGTTCCTCGTCGATAATGAAGATTTCGCGATCGTTGGGGCGGGGCGTTGGCACGGCGTGCCCTATTCGGGGATGTTGCTCGTGATCTTCCTTGTTTTCTTTGGTTTTGTTCTAGCCCGGACGATCTACGGCGAAGCCATCTATGCGGTCGGCGGGAATTACGAAGCAAGCCGGCTATCCGGAATACGGGTCAGGGCGGTCGTCGCAAGCGCCTACGTGCTGATGGGTGGCTGCGTCGGCCTCGCGGGCTGTATCGCGGCGTCGCAGCTGAGCTCGGCGCAGGCAAATCTCGATCCCGGCATTATCTTCGACGTATTGACGATCGTCGTCGTTGGCGGGACATCACTCTCGGGCGGCTCGGGCGCGATGTGGCGAACGGCCGTTGGCCTCGGGATCATAGCGACCATTTCAAACGGCTTCGTGCTGCTCGACATCAGCCCGTATTATCAGTCGATAATCAAGGGTTCGATCATCGTGGCGGCGCTCGCGCTCGACACCGGCCTGACCCGTCTGGTAAGGGCCAAATGAGCTGAGTCAAGCGCTTTGCGAGGCGCTGTTATTCTTCTCACTAGCCATCGGAGTTTCGCATGAGTTTCAAATTGGAAGAAACCTCGATCCGCGACATTCACGCGGCCTATCTTTCCGGACAGCTGACCTGCGTTCAGCTGGTGCAGGCTTATCTAGATCGGATATCCGCCTACGACCAGAGCGGTCCTGCGTTGAATGCCTTCGTCAAACTCAATCCTGCTGCCCTTGAAGAGGCCGCCGCCCTTGATGCACGTCTTGCGGCAACAGGGACGCTCGTCGGTTCGCTGCATGGAATTCCCGTGGCGGTCAAGGATCAGGCAGAGACCAAGGGTATCGAGACACGCTTCGGGTGCGTGGCGCTGTCGGGCTACGTTCCCGAAAAGGATGCCACCATCGTCGCCAAGATGAAGGAGGCGGGCGCGATCATCCTGGGCAAGACGGCGATGCCGGATTTCGCGACATCGTGGTTCGGTTATTCGTCGGTCAATGGTGAAACCAAGAACCCGTATGATCTCGATCGCGATCCCGGCGGCTCCAGTGCCGGCACCGGAGCAGCGATCGCGGCGAATCTCGCGACGGTTGGAATTGGGGAAGACACCGGCGGATCGATCCGACTGCCATCCAGCTTCAACAGCCTCGTCGGCGTGCGAGTCACGCCAGGCCTCATCAGCCGGACTGGGCTGTCGCCGCTGGTGGTTTTTCAGGATACCGCCGGGCCGATGGGCCGAACGGTAACCGATACGGCGATCTTGCTGGATGCGCTGGTCGGCTACGATGCACAGGATCCCTACACAACGGCGTTCGTTATTGCAGATCACAAGGGCAGCTATACCCAAAACCTGAACCCCGACGGATTGAAAGGCGCACGGATCGGCGTGCTCAAGGAAGCCTTCGGCAGCGACGAAGATCCGGACTGTGCGCAAGTCAACGCGGTGGTTCGCGCCGCCATCGCGCAGATCAAATCCGCCGGGGCGGAGATCGTCGAGGTCAGCCTGCCGAATTTGATGGACTTCGTTGTCGAGACCTCGCTCTACATCACGCATTCACGGCACGACATCAACAAATTCCTGTCGTCGCGCCCATCATTGCCCTACTCGTCGATCGACGCGATTTACAAGGATGGGCGCTACCACAAGAATCTCGACCTGATCGACGACATCATGACCGGCCCTGCCCATCCTGACGAGGACCCGACCTACTACCGCAAGCTGGCGGCCAGGGAGGTCTTCCAGCGTGCCGTCGTCAAGATCATGGCAGACAATCAGTTGATATCACTGTGCTTCCCACCCAGCCAGGTGCTGCCGCCAACGCGCGAAGAGCTTCGCAACGGTCGCTGGCCGGTCCTCGGGTTTCCGACCAATACGCTGATCGCAGCCCAGACCTGGTTGCCGTCGATCTGCCTGCCGGCTGGCTTCACGCCAGCGGGAGTGCCGGTAGGCATAGAGATGGTGGTCTTGCCCTATCACGAACCCGATCTGTTCAAAGTCGGCTATGCCTTTGAGCAGGCAACCCGTTATCGCCTTCCGCCACAGAGCACGCTCGCCCTTTGACTTTGTGTTTCCGCGCAAGCCGACGCAACAGAAAGTCACCCGTCGTGCTGAGGCGGCGACAGCACCACAGATCGTGGTAAAATTCACTTGCGGCTCACGAGGCCTCCGGACCCGCTCGCAATCGGTTGTCATCGGATATTGGGCAGGCCTGGTAGTGCTCGCACCCAGCCATTCGTCTGGAGCGGGCTGAAAACGGCATACGATTAGAACGTCACTTTATCCGGTTTGGACACCCACGCTTCGTATACCGCCCGCGCGTGGGTGATCATGTCGTGGCACGGCACGTAGTTGATGTGGCCGAGATCGAGAAACACGATATCGGCCTTGAAGCCAGGCGCGATCTCTCCGACCTTACCGCCGAGGCCCATAGCGCGGGCGCTACCGACGGTCGCCATGTGGTTGAGATACTTGTCTTCGAGGGTGCGATGGCCGCCGGTCATCCCCGGCATCGCATTGAGGAACAGTTCGAGTGGCCAACGGTCGCCGACCATTCCCTTGGCGAGGGTTCCGTGGCCGTGTACGTGCCCATTGACGAGACCGGGCATCATGGCGCGATCCGAAGCGTCAACGATGCGCGCATCCGGCGGAGCATCCATCCCGGCATGGCCGATCGACAGGATTCTGTCCCCTTCGATCAGGATGTCGACCGGAGCGGCCTCCCGCCGGCGCAGATCTACGAGGCAGCCGTTACGGATGATAGTGAAATGGTCCGCCATACGATCAGTACCACCGCATCATTGAAAATGGGTCGCGGTCCATTCCAGCAGGCCGCGATCGCAGCCGCGTGGACCGATCAGCGATATTCCGACCGGGCAATCGTCGAGGCTCCCGACGGGCAGGCTGATTTGCGGCAGCCGCGCCAGCCCTGCGATGGACAGCAGCGCAAAGGCGCGCGCACGAAATGCCTCAAGCTCCTCCAGCGCCGTTTTCAGCTTTGGCGCAATGCCGGGCGCGGTCGGCAGGCAAAGCAAGCAATCGCCGCCGAGCAACTGCGCCATATGCTGTGCGACAATTTCACGCTTCGGCTTCGCCTTCGCCACGTCATTTGGGTCAATGGTTCGTGTCCACTGGAATCGCTCACGAATGCCGAGTCCGAAGGCAGGCTGGTAGCGATTGATCCAATCTGAATGAAACTCCCTGATTTCGTCACCCTGGAGAATTCGAAACAACGCAGACCATTCTGAGGGATCACCGGTGTAAACATTCACGTCGTGCACCGTCGGAAAGGCCGCCCGCACCTTGTCTATCCCGTGTTGCAAGGCGCTGAAGATCGCCGGATCGACCGCGGCGAAAGCATCGACAGCGATAAGCAGCGATTTCGGAGCCCATGGCGCCGAGGCCGGCAGGAGAATGTCGCCGACCTTCCGCATCAACTTTGCCGTGCGCGCAAACCAGCCGGCCGTATCGAAGCTCGCCGCCAGCGGAACGATCCCGTCCGCGGGGATCAAACCATGGCTCGATCTGATGCCGTAGATGCCACCATAGCTGGCGGGCAGGCGCACGGAGCCGCCGCAATCCGTGCCTAGCGCAAAATCCACCAGGCTGCCCGAGACCGCGGCCGCCGAACCGCTCGACGAGCCGCCGGGGATGCGACCCGGCGCGTTCGGATTTGTCGGCGTGCCGTAGTGCATGTTTTCGCCATTGAGGCTGTAGGCGAGTTCGTCGGTATGCGTTTTGCCGACCATGCGCGCGCCGGCGTCGAGCAGTCGCTGCACGCTCGATGCCGTCTGTTCGGCAGCGGGATGCGTTTCGAGCCAGACCGGATTGCCATTGCCGGTGCGATGCCCCGCGATGTCGTAGACGTCCTTGACCGCCATCGTGAACCCGACGAGTGGGCCGGCACCACTGCCATCAAGCGCGACGTGGGTGTGACGCGTGAACGCGTTGAGGGGGTCGTTTGGACGGCCTGTGCAATTTGGCAGGCTGACGCGAGACCGTCTGGCGGCCACGCTTGAAGGCATACAGAACCGGCGTCAGTTCTGCCACCGCCATGGCTGGATCGATCGCGTCCAGCACGATCAGATCGGCGGATTTGCCGACAGCCGCGCCGTAGTCCTTGAGGCGCATCAGATGCGCCGGTCGTCGCGTGACCATGTCGAAGCAAGCCTTCATGTCGGACTGCTTACCGACCTGGCAAATATTGGCATACAGATTGGCCATGCGGAGCAGTGAACAGTCGCCGAATGGCGTAAACGGATTGAGAATATTGTTGCTCGACAGAGTGCAGTTGACGCCGTGATGCAGCAGCTTGTGCGCCGGCACGACGCCGCGCGGCACATTGTGGTCATGCGTATGGCTGCGTCCCATCAGAAACAGGTCGGTGGACGGCAGCACCGTGACCGTTACCCCGGAGTCCGACAGTCGCTTGGCCACGGCATCGAAGGCGGGCATGGAAAGACTGGCCGCCTTGGTGACATGGCCAATGGCGACGCGGCCACCGTATTTGTGTTCGTCGGTGCGGCGGCAGACATGCTCTAGATCCATGTTGTCGGCGGTCGGACCGAAATCGAGATGCATGTCGATGTCGATATCGAACTCGCGCGCCATCTCGAAGACACGATCGATCTGCCCAGGCGGATTGCTGTCGGTGTAGGGCGCGCCGCCCACCACGCGGCAACCGCGCTTGAGCGCCTCCATCATCAGTTCGTCGGTGCCGGAATTGCTGAGCAGGCCCTCTTGCGGAAAAACGCAGATATCAAGATCGATGGCCCACGCATATTCCTTGATCAATGGCATCACGCCTTCGAGGCTGCGCAGTCCGACACCGGGGTCAACTTCCAGGTGGGTGCGCATATGCGTCGTCCCCTGAAGAATAGCCTTCTCCAAAGTGCGCTTCGCACGCGCATACACATCCTCTGGCGTGAAGGCCAGCTTGGCCTTGGCGCCCTCAGCGATTGCCTCCTCCAGATCGCCTCGACCCGACTTGCAGCGGTCGAGGACGCAGGACTTGTCGAGATGGATGTGGGTTTCGATGAATCCGGCGGAGACCAGCCGCCCGCCGAGGTCGATGGTTGCGCCTTCGGCCGAGAGTGCGGGAGACAATGCGACAATCTTGCCTTTGTCGATGCCGATGTCGGTGAGGCTGTCCTCCATGCCGACGAGGCGCGCATTTTTGAGAACGAGATCCATGGGCCTCTTACCCTATTGATTGCTTTCCGCCGGGAGTTGGTCAGGTGGTCCGCGCGTGGTCGTTGAAACAAACCTGAGACAAAACCGTTTGCTGTCTCGTCTTGGCCGCCGGAGCGCCCGAATATTCGGCGGCGCCGGGCTGCGCCAGCCCAAGAACAGGCTTCTCTGCGATCATACGGCTGAGGCCATTCAAAGCGAATTGCTCCTGTTATTAAGGCCCGCGGATGATTAGAAAATTTTTCTTAGTTGTCAATTGAATATCCTGAGAAGAAAGAGGCTTGCGGGTATGCGATTAGCTGTGATCGCCGAGCGCCGCCCCTTTCTGCGCGGTTGAAGTTAGAGTCGACGCGGAAGTGCCGGTGCCCAGCGCCGCGGATCAAATATTCCATTGGCGCCTGAGATGCCCGGCTTTGGTGTCCCGCCGCTCGAGTGGCCTGCCCGAGCGGCCGCTGCGCGACCGCTTCCCGTCAAGACTGGTACTCTCCGGTCGCCGCAACGATGCTTTAGAGACTTTCGCGGATCTCGTTGAGCAGCCTTTCTCGGTCATGTCGGGCTGCCAATGCCTGCTCCATCGTAACCGGGGTGAAGCGCGCGCTGGCGTTCGGCTGTAATTGCCCGACCAGATCCATGTCGGCGGAAATGATAGTGCCGATCATGAAGTAGCCGCCGCCAGAGACCGCGTCGCGATGCAACATGATCGGCTCGGTTCCGCCCGGCACCTGAACAGAACCATAGGGGTAGCAGGCATCGACGATGTTGGAGGGGTCGGAGCCAGCCCCAAACGGCGGTTCCCGGGGTACAAAGTCGAACGGTCGCCCGCCACGGAAGCGGTAACCGATCCGATCAGCCTCCGGCGCCACTTTCCAGGTATCCTCGAAGAAATGCTGGCCTGCCAGTTTCGTGATGCGATGCCAATAAAGGCCCGTCATCATGCGCAATTCTGCGGGAGAACCGGGCGCACGACGTAACCCCGGCGAGACCGTCCGGCCTTCGGCGATCTCTCCGCCAGAGCCCAAAGCCAGTTCGTCGCCCACGGCGATCTTGCGGCCGTGATATCCACCGAGGGCGCCAAGCGCATAGGTCGAGCGCGAACCGAGAACGACCGGGACATCGATGCCTCCCGAGATAGCGATATAGCCGCGCGCTCCCGCCTTCAGAAAGTCAAATGCCAGGGTCTGGCCCTTCCTGATCTTGAAGGAAGTCCAGATTGCGCGCGACTGCCCGTCCACCTTCGGCGGCAATTCGGCGCCGGTGACCGCGACTGTAGCATCGGACGTGAACTCCAGCTCGGGCCCCTGATAAGCCACTTCGAGAACAGCGGCGTCTTCCTTGTTGCCGACCAGCCAATTGGCGGCGCATAGCGCGAACCGGTCCATGCCGCCCGAGATCGGAATGCCGATATGATAGTAGCCGGGTCGGCCGAGGTCCTGCACCGTGGTCGACAGGCCGGGTTTGACGACTTTAATGGCCATAGAGCGCCCCCGTCAGCTTGGCGTTGGTTCTGTCGATGTCGGCCTGGAAGTCGTCCAGCGAAAATGTGACGTTGGTCATCCGCGGCGTAAATTTCCCAGCCTCGACGTCGGCGACCGTTTGATCGTATTCGGTGCGATCGATCGGCCGCCACTTTACGATATCGCCCGGACTGAACAGGCACATGAAATCCCTAAGATACTTGATCTCCTGATTGGGATCATAGATCGGCATCGGCGTGATGCCGAACATCTGATAGCCTCCGGCGCCTCGCACCGAATAGATACAGCCGAAGCATCCGCCATGCCCGACCGTCAGCTTGGGCGTATCGGTGCGTGGCCGCAGATATTTCGGTGACTGGATTTGTCGCTGACGCTCGACCATCTGATAGAGGAAGGGCAGGCCCGCCACGAACCCGACCATCGATACAAACCAGGGGGCGCCCGAATGCGCCTTCACAAAACCATCGACGCCGTCGAGGTGATTGATCTTGGCGGTGTATTCGACGTCGGTCATCTCAGGCGCCTGATGGCGATCGCGAAAACGCATCAGCGTTTCGTGCGTCCAGGGATCGTTGTACAGGACCGGGATCTCGATAATGCGGGTCTTGAGCGAGGAATCACCACCACTGGCAGTGGCTTCAATCGATTTCAACTCGCGCAAGAGATCGTCGGGCTTGATGATGTCGGGATCGAACTTGATCTGGAACGAGGCGTTGGCCGAACATATTTCGGTGACGCCGCGAATCTGGGCGGCGCGCACCGCCTTGGTGACCGACAAGCTCTTGAAGAAGGCTTCCAGCGACATCGCTTCGTCGCACTCGACGAAGATATGTTCATCGCCTCCAAACGAATAGCGACTGTTCATCGGTTGCTTTTCTCCATCATGGCGTCTTGCGGCTTCGTCGTCATCAGCCATTGCTCCAGCCAACGCGTGTGAAACGCTCCCGCACGAACCTCGGGTGCTTCCACGAGGCGCCGAAGTAAGGGTGCCGTCGTAATAATGCCGTCGATTTTCAATTCGCCAAGCGCGCGGCGGAGGCGGCGCAGCGCCGTTTCGCGCGAGGTGTCCCAAACGATCAGCTTGCCGAGCAGGGAATCGTAGAAGGGCAGTATCGTATAGCCGGCATAAAGCAGCGTATCGAAGCGCGTGCCCATGCCGCCGGGAGCCTGCAGCGCGGTCACCTTGCCGGGCGACGGACGAAAGTCGCGCTCGCCGTCCTCCGCATTGATACGAACCTCGATCGCGTGTCCGCGCAAGCGCACGTCACTCTGCTGATAACCTAACGATTCGCCGCCGGCGATCAGGATCATCTCGCGCACCAGATCGATCCCGGTGATCATCTCGGTTACGGGATGCTCGACCTGGATGCGGGTGTTCATTTCGATGAAATAGAAGCTTCGGCTTTCCTCGTCATAGAGATATTCCAGCGTTCCGGCGCCCCGGTAGTTCACGGACCTGGCAAGCGCGACGGCCGAGGCGCAGAGCGCTTCCCGCACATCGCGCGAAAGCACCGAGGCTGGAGCTTCTTCCCAGACTTTTTGCCGACGCCGCTGCAGCGAGCATTCCCGTTCATAGCAATGAATCGCATCAACGCCGTCGCCGAGAATTTGCACTTCGATATGCCGCGCGTTGCCAATGAACTTTTCCAGATAGAGCCCGGCATCCCCGAAAGCTGCCTTGGCCTCGGCGGCGGCCTGATTGAGCGCCGCGCCGAGCGCTTCGACGGTCTCGGCGATACGAATGCCGCGTCCGCCGCCGCCCGCCGAGGCTTTGATCATGATGGGAAAACCGATTTGCTCCGCGAGCATCACCGCTTCATCAAGATCTGCGACACGACCATCGGAACCGGGCACCACAGGCACGCCCGCCCTCTGCGCCGCACCGCGCGCCGCCGCCTTGTCGCCCATGGTCCGGATCGTCTCGGCTTTCGGACCGACGAAAATCAACCCGGCTGCCTCTACCGCGTCCGCGAACACCGGATTCTCCGACAAAAAGCCATAACCCGGATGAATCGCGTCCGCGCCGGTCGCCTTGGCCGCGGCAAGAACGGCTTCGATGTTGAGATAGGATTTCGCCACCTGGAATGGACCGATATTGACCGCTTCATCGGCCATGTGAACCGCCAGCGAGTCGGCGTCGACGGCGCTGTGAACCTGAATGGTTTTGATGCCAAGTTCCCGCGCCGCGCGCTGAATGCGCACGGCGATCTCCCCGCGATTTGCGATCAGCAATCGGGAGATGGGCATGCCTATTCGATCTCCAGGAGCAGCTGACCAGCCATAATGGGCTCTTCATTGCCGACGACAAAGCGAACGATCTTGCCGCTCGCTTCAGCTTGGACCTCGATGAACGACTTCATCACTTCAATCAGTCCGACGACGTCGCCGACCGCGACGACGTCGCCCTCGGATTTGTAAGCCGGCTTGTCGGGAGCCGGCTTGCGATAAAAGACTCCCGGCAGAGGAGCGAGAAGCTCTTTGGGCATGGCAACCTTTCAGGCTTGAGATCGATTGGCTTGACGCGGGACCGCACCGCGCACCGCCGACGCTATCGCAACGGCGTTGGGCGTGTCTGAATGCACGCAGATCGTCGCAGCGCCGACGCGAACGTCGTGGCCGCCGACGGTCGTGACCTTGCCTTCCGAGATGGCGCGCAGGCATTTGGCAGCCGCGACGGCGGGATCTTTCGCCTCGTGCTCACGCGTGATGATGACCGTTCCCTCATCGTTGTAGTCGAGATCGGCGTAGAATTCAGCCAGGAAGCGATGGCCGCGAGCGGAGTAGATGGTCTCATGCAGCGTTCCCACCATACCGAGCAAGGGGGTCTTGAACACATCCGCGGCGTCGCAAATCGCGTGCGCGGTGTCTTCGTTGCGCGCGGCCATTCCGTATAGTGAACCGTGGGGCTTGATATGGTTGAGCTCCATGCCTTCGGCATCGAGGAAGCCCTTCAAGGCGCCAATCTGGTAGATCAGGCAGTTGGCCAATTCCTCGCGCCCGATCTTCATCTCTCGTCGGCCGAACCCTTGCAAATCCGGCAGCGAGGGATGGGCACCCACCGCAACGCCGTGCGCCTTGGCTAGCCGCACCGTCGATCGCATGTGGTTGAAATCGGAGGCATGGAAACCGCACGCCACGTTCGCGATGTCAATCAAAGGCATCAGGCCCGCGTCGTCGCCCATCCGATAGAGCCCGAACGCTTCGCCCATATCACAATTGATCGTAACCATGTGCCCTCCGATGGACCAGTTAGAGAAAGTTGCACGACCTCAATATATTGCAAATTGAAAACGCCCCGCCGCTGGTTAACCGATTGATTTCAGGCGTAGCTGCGCGTTGGTTCTGCCGATATTGATGCGTGTTGATCGCGCCGACGACAGAGTCTGCGCATCACCCATTCAGCACCGCGAAGGCTCTCACCGGCGAACCCGACCCGCCCTTGAATTTCAGAGGGACGCCAAAGAATTGAAACTCCTTTTCGTCCAGCAGTTCCTCCAGATTAACGAGCCACTCCCAATGCGAGATCCCGAGATCCCGGCAAAGCCGATGCTGCGCGAAGATGTTGTCGGTCGGCTTGTCCGTCGACGGCCCCTCGACGCCGTGCATCCGTGACCCGCGATCGTGAAGCCAGTGCGTGGCTTCGACGGTCAGCAGCGGATTCTTCCAGACACTATCAACCGACGGATAATTTCGCTTATGGAATCCGGTGCAGAGCAGCACAATGTGGCCATTCACTTTCGTGCCACACTTGGCTTCTGCCCTCTCCATATCCGCGATGGTGATCTCGCCCAGATCGGGAATGTGACGCAGATCGAAGCATACGGCCTTGCCCATGAATAGATCGAGCGGCATCTCGTCCACGGACATGCCGTTGGGACCGACATGCCGGAAAGCGTCGACATGGGTGCCGACGTGATCGACCATGGCGATGAAATTGGTTTGGAACGTCATGGCGTCGCCCGGTACCCCGAGATTGAGGGCCTTCGCGCTCTCATGGGTGATGTGGGTCGTGTACACCGGGCGCTGAAACAGCTTATGCGCCGGCATATTGTCTTCGATCAGAAGCGAAAGATCGATAACGCGCGACATGAAATTCCTCCTTCGATGGCTCTGTTCTGCAGGATCGCGCGCGGCGTCAGCCTCGCATCGATGACCGCAATGCGTCCGTTGCAGCCGCGTCGAGCGCCCAGGCAAAGCCGTTATCCGCGGATTTCAGGACGACGCCGTAGGCTTCGCGCGCATGCTCGGGCGTGATGAAATCGTCGAGCACATCTTCGACGACCTGCTGCGCGGGGCGTTCCAGCGGATCGCCGTAGCCGCCCCCCGACGGTGAGAAATAGCAGGCGACATCGCCTTCGCTCACGCGCAATCCGGAGAATTTTGCCGGATACTGAGCAATCTCGTCCGGCTTGCTGGCATTGTAAATCTCGTACTTGCCACCGGAGCCCGACTTGCCGCCGAACACGCCCCACGGCGCATCGTCATGCCTGTCGGACTCATGGGTGACGAATCCGGGCGTCAGGAAACGCTGCGATTTCACCACCCCCTGCCCGCCCCGGAACTTGCCCGCTCCCGGCATAACGTCGTCACGCAACTCATAGCGATCGCAGATCAACGGCAAATGCATGCCGAGATCTTCCAGCGGATTGTTGCGCGTGTTGCGCATCAATTCTTCCACCGTATCGGGGCCATCCGATTTTGGACGGCCGCCCATCGCCGCCTCGTTCACTTCCAGAAACACCCAGTACTCGCCATTCGGGCGAACCCCGGAGAACGCCGCGAACGACAGCGTCGCCGCATTGCCGGCGGTACAGCGGTCGGGAAGGACCGGCGACAGCGCTTTGATGATCAGATCGACAATGCGCTGGATCTGGCAGAAGCGGGCTTCTGCTGCGACCGGGGCGATCGGATTGAAGATCGTACCGAGCGGAGCGGTGACCTTGACCGGGCGGAACGACCCCTCGTTCTGCGGGATATGCTCCTCATGCGTATAGGTGTCGAGCAACAGCGCACGGAATGCGAAATAGCATGCTACCTTGGTCGATCCCTCGAAAGGAACATTGAACGCAGTTGGCGATTGCGCCGCCGAACCGGTGAGATCGACCTCCACGCCGTCGCCGCGCTTCTTCACCGTCACCTTCACCGGCAGATGCACGCCGCGCGTTCTCCCGTCGTCGTCGAGGAACCCTTCCGCCGTGTAGTCGCCATCGGGAATCTTGGCGATCTCCCGGCGCAACATCGCCTCGGTGTAATCCATTAACTGCCGCGTCGTCTGAAATACCTCCTCCTTGCCGTAGGTAACGAGCAGTTCCTGAAAGCGCTTGACGCCCAATTCGGCCGAAGCGATCTGCGCCTCGAGATCCCCCATCACCAGATTGGGCACGCGGGTGTTGTCCCGGATGTAGCGCCACAGGCTCTCGCTGCGTTTGCCCTCTTCATAGAGCTTGATGCCGTTGAACAACATGCCTTCCGCGAACATGTCGGGCACGTCGATGATCAGACCGGGCGTTGCCGCCCCGATATCGACATGGTGCGCCGTATTCGCGGCGAAACCTACGAGTTCGTTGTCGAAAAACACCGGCATCACCATCGCAATGTCGGGCGAATGGCTCGCCCCGTAATACGGATGGTTGTGAATGACGCAGTCGCCCGGTTTCCAGGCACTCAGCGGGATCGACTTCTCGATGCCGCGCAGATAACCGGGAAGCGAGCCGATATGCATCGGCGTCGAATCCGACTCGCACAACGTATTGAAGTCGTAATCGAACAGGCCGGCGCCCAGATCCTGGCTTTCGCGAATGATCGAAGAATAGGACATCCGATAAAGGACATTGCCCATTTGTTCGGCGATCGAATGCAGCGCGCCGCCGATGACCTGCAGCGTGATAGGATCGATCGCCGCTGTTGTGCCCCGTGTCATTTTCATTACCTCCCTCAACCCAAGCGCGCGATGCGCATATCGCCGTGTGATAGAACGCTGGCGGAATAAGCCGGCGGCACCAACGTCGTGGAATTATGCTGAACGATAAGCGCGGGACCGCTGACGACATCGTCGGCGAGCAGCCTGGCACGATCGTAACGCGGCGTCGGCACCGCTTTTCCGTCGTCGAAGACGGTCTCGCGGGTGTAGAGTTCGGCAGTCTTCGGATTGGTCCGGCCGCCATGGGCCAGGTCCGGCAGCTTCAGCGTCTCGGTCGCGGCGGATCCGACCACGCGCAGCGTGATGATCTCGACCAGTTGATCCTCGAACGCATGGCCATAAGCCTGCATATGCGCATCGAAGAAGCTCTTGATGACCGAATCGACATTACTTTCGTCGAGCGGCCCGTCCGGCATCGCGGCACGCAGTTCGAAGCCCTGCCCGACATAGCGGCACTCGGCGACAACCGCGAAGCGGTGCATGTCGGCGGGCACTCCGTCCGACAGCAATTGTTCGCGGGCATCTGTCTTCAAATCCGCAACGATCTTGTTCACAAGTCCAAATTCAGTTTTGCCGGCCTTGTTTGCGACGACAAGGACCGACCGCGTATATTCGTATTGAAGCTCCGTCAAAAGCAGGCCCATGGCTGCAGTGATGCCGGGGTGTAACGGCGAGATGGCATCCTTGGCGCGGATCAATTCCGCCAGCGCGGTCGCGTGCAGCGGGCCGGCGCCACCAAAACCCATCAGCGTGAAATGGCGGGGATCGATACCCTTGGCGACCGAATTTGCGTTGATGGCAAGCGCCATGTTGTTGTTCACCACCCGCAGAATTCCGAGTGCTGCGTCCGTAACGCTGAGATTGAGAGGCTTGGCCACGTATTGCTCGACCGCCGCGAAAGCCAGCGAAGGATCGATCTTCAGATCGCCGCCGAGAAAATGCTCGGGGTCAAGCCTGCCCAGCACAACTTGCGCATCGGTTACGGCGGGTTCCTTGCCGCCCTTGCCGTAACAGGCCGGGCCCGGAGAGGCGCCGGCCGATCGCGGACCGACGCGGAACGCCCCGCCCGGATCGAGATACGCGATCGAACCTCCACCCGCGCCGATGGCGTCAATGTCGATCATCGGCACCAGCACGGGAAGATGGGCAACTTCGGTATCGCGCGGATTCTTGATCCGCAGCTCGCCGTTCTGGATCACCGAGATGTCGGCCGACGTTCCGCCAACATCGATGGTGATCACGTTCCTGGTGTTGCTGGATTCGCCGGTCCAACGCCCGCCAATTACGCCGCCTGCCGGTCCTGAAAGCAGCAGCCCCACGGGACGCTGCGAGGAGTTTTCGACCGTGGAGATGCCGCCGTTCGACTGCATGATCCGCACCTTGGCCGCGATGCCGTTCTCGCGGAGGCGGCCCTCAAGCCGCCGGAGATAGAGCGCGGTGGTGGGACCGATATAGGCGTTCATTGCCGTCGAGGAGAACCGCTCATATTCTCGGATCACGTTCACGACCTCATGCGAACAGCAAACGAACGCGTCCGGAATCACGCGCTTGACGACGTCCCGGGCCTGCGCCTCATGATCGCTGTTGAGAAACGAAAACAGGAAGCAGATGACGATCGCCTTGAGGCCGCGTTTTTTGAAAAGTTCCGCCGCAGCTTCGACCTGATCGAGCGCGAGCGGGACCTCGACCTCGCCAGTCGGCGGGCGCAGTCGCTCGTCCACGACCAATCGATTGCGGCGCTTGACCAGCGGTTTCGACTGCCACGGCACGTCGAACTGCAGCGAGAAATTATGCGGTCGTTTGTGACGCGCCATATGGAGGATGTCGCGAAATCCGCGGGTCGTTATCATGCCGACATCGGCGCCCTTGCGCTCGATCACCATGTTTGTCGCCACGGTGGTGCCGTGCAACACAAGGTCAATGTCTCCGGGCGATACGCCGGCGATCTTGCACACTTCCACAACGCCCTGGACGACAGCGATTGATTGATCCTCGGGCGTCGACGACACCTTGTGCACGAAGATCTTCTGACCCGCGCCGGTGGTCGTCTGCTCCAAGACAATGTCGGTAAACGTACCCCCCACATCAACGCCGACACGAATCATGATCTTCCTCCTTGATTGATTCTTTCAGCCCGTCCGCGCGGGCGCTGAAATTCCGTTTTCATGACCGGCATCCGTTCACCAACTGGTCGCCCAATTCGGATCATCGATCGCCAAGGGATAGGCGAGCCCATAATCCAGCGGCGGTCGAATGACGTATTTCCGGTCAAAGTCGGCCCAGGGGTAATGGCGATACGATTGTTCAGCGTGTAGCCCGCCGGCTTCGTCGAAGAGAAAAGGCGCGGAAAGACCTCGGACATCGTCAAATTTCCATGATGAAAGCTGTCGGTTTGAGTTGGAAGATTTGTCCTATCGTGGATATGGCAACGTTCCTTGCTAATGGATGACGAGCGTCGCGACGTCTTTTTTCCAGGCGAGCAGCACTGCCGCACCATTTTGGAATCGACCGGTGTATTTGTCCGCATGGCCCTCCACGATGATTGGCTGCGCAGCGCCAACCAGGATGACGAGCTGGATGATATGCCCGACCTGCTGGATCGACTCGACCGTTCCCTTGATCGGATTGCCGCGATAGATCTCAGCGAAGTAGTTTTCCGGCGTCGAGGCGGGCAGAACGTCGATCGCTTCCGCGGGCACCGCAAGGCTTGCCGTGCTTCCGGCGTGCATCGCCACCCTGGACGTCCCGGCAAGCTCGCCGAAGGCCGTGTCGAGGAGGCAGCTGTTTGCATCAGCCGATATGACCTTCCCGCTTATCAACGCATTGCGCCCGATGAATTTCGCCACGAACTGGCTGCGAGGACGGGTATAGAGCTCGTGGGGAGCGCTGATCTGCTCGATCCTGCCGGCATTCATGACGACGATGCGGTCCGAAAGGGCCAGCGCCTCGGACTGGGCGTGGGTCACGAACACGAACGTAATACCCAGTCGGCGCTGCAGCAGCTTGAGTTCATTCTGAATGCTTTTGCGCAAGTTGGCATCGAGCGCGCCCAGGGGTTCGTCGAGCAGCAGGATATCCGGCTCGACCACGAGGGCGCGTGCGAGCGCGATGCGTTGCTTTTGCCCGCCGGATAACCGCTCCGGCTTGAGGTCGCCAACGTCGCTCAAGCCTAGTTTTTCTAGAATGCGCTCAACCATGGCGTCGCGCGTGGCGGCGGGAATCTTCTTGACGTCGAGACCAAAGCGAACATTTGCGCGCACGGTCATGTGCGGAAACAGCGCATAGTTCTGAAAGATCATCGCGGTCGGCCGGCGCTCCGGCGGCACATCGTTGATCCGATTGCCCCGGACGAAAATGTTGCCCGACGAGATCGTCTCGAAGCCGGCGATCATTCGCAGTGTCGTCGTCTTGCCGCAGCCGGATGGTCCCAGAAACGCGATGAACTCGCCTTTCGAAACCTCGAGATCGAAATCGATAACCGCGGGCGTACCGTTATCATAGACTTTCCCGACACGGACGAGTTGCAGATCGATGGTCACGCGGCAGTTCCAGACATGGCTATACTCATTGGCTCGATGTCCCGCGCCCGAAGGCGCGGGAGTACTTGCTCGTGGAAAACGGCAGGTCCGAAACCCGCCGTCCTATCAAGCGCTGAGGAATTCGTCCCACTTCTTCATCAGGTAGTCGTATTCATCCGGCCACTGATGCCAATAGGCGACGGCGGAGGCGCGCTGCTCGAGCGAGCCGCCGTCTCGCAAATCGCCTTCCTTGATGCCGCGTTCCGGCGCCCCCTTCCAGGGCTTGCCCTCGTACCAGAAAGCGTATTTGTCGGGCGCCATGACTTTCTTGATGTCGGTCGAGGGCGAATAATAGCCTTGTTCGGACACGATGACCGCCGGCGGGCCGGAAAGCCAATAGTCGGCATAAGCGATCACGGCTTCCTTGTTCGGCGTGCCGGTGATCGGAGAAACGCCGATCGACCAGGCACGGTAGCCTTCCTTGGGAACCGCGTAGGTGCACTGTTTTCCCTGAGCCTTCACGGCCATAACGGCCGGTTGCCAAGCATCAGCCAGGATCATTTCGCCCGACGCGAGCAGGTTGACGAGTTCACCGAAGTCACCCCAAAGCGCACGGAACTGGCCACCCTTCTTCTTGGAGACGAGGAACTTGGAAGCCTCGTCGATCGATTTCTTGTCCGGATTGCCGGGATTGGGGACCTGTAGCAAGCCCAACGAGTTCATCGCCAGCACGGCCTGGCCGAACGCGATCAGCGGATCGACGTTCAGGCCGGTCTTGCCTCTGAATTTGTCGTCGAAAATGGCGGTCCAGGTGCTGGCCTCTTCTTTCGAAACGAGATCCGGCCGATAACCGATCGAGTCGTAATTATAAACCGTCGGCACCATCCAGAGAGCGGTCTGCTTGTCATCGGTCCAGATTTGACCAGCGATTTGCTGCCCCTTGCCCCATTTCGGGTTCGGTTTGGTGAAGGTCTCGCGAATATTGGCCCAGCTCTTCAGAGCTGAGACCGGAATCGACTCGATCTTGTTGGTCTCGATCACTGCCGGCAAGCGCTCTCCGATCGTTTCCCAGCAATCGTAGGCGGTCGAGCCCGACAGCAGTTCGGTCTGCACGTCCGGGAAAATTGCCCCCTTGCCGGAGACGGCCTTTACGCCGGACTTGGCTTTGAAGTCGGCGAGGATGCGTTCCTGGACCGTGACCGAAAGACCCACCGTGCGCAATTCTTCGCTGGCAAGATCCGCCGCGAAGGCCTGCTGAGCTCCGAAGGGAGCCCCAAACGAAGTAAGGGCGAGGCCGCCCGCCGCCGTACCTTTCATGAAATTTCTGCGCGAAACTTGATAACCAGACATCTAACCTCTCCTCCGTTGTCGCTGCGTCGCGTATTTACCTGGAAGGTGCTATCGCCTTCAGTACCGTCCCACCAACAATCCGCCGTCCACCACCACCACCTGCCCGGTCATGTATCGGGCAGCATTGGATGCAAGAAACAGAATAACGTCAGCGATCTCTTCAGGCTCGCCGATCCGACCCATCGGAATGAATTCGCCTGCCTTCTCGGCGCCGACGGGCCCCAACGAATGCTCCTCGGACAACAGTTGCGCCGTACGAATGTATCCGGGCGCAACGCCATTGACCCGCACACCGTCCTTTGCGAGTTCAACCGCCAGCCCACGGACAAGTCCGACGACGCCGGCCTTGGCGGCTGAGTAGTGCACATGCTCATCCCACCCGTAGGCGACGCCCATGATGGACGACAGACACACGATGGCTCCCTTCCGGCGTTTTCTCATGCCGGCAAGCGCCGGCCTGACCACGCGAAAGATGCCTTTCAAGTCGACGTCGAAGGTGTGGTCCCATTTGTCGTCGGTTAGCGCGGCGATCGGCGCCTTGTGGGCGATCCCGGCGTTGGCGACGATGGCGTCGATGCCGCCGTGCTTCTGTTCAACGGCCGCGACGAGCGCTTCCGCATCAGCGGTTGAACGAACATCGAGCTTGTGAAACTCCGCGATTCCGCCGGCGTCGGCGATTTCGGCAACAACGGAGCGACCTTCTTTTTCAAGAATATCGGTCACGATGGCCTTGTAGCCGGCCTTGGCGAAAGCCTTGGCCGTTGCGCGACCGATGCCGATGCCCGCGCCTGTAATCAGGACTGTCTCGCTCACAACATCACATCTCCGGAATTGGGCCCGATGGTCTGGCCGACGAACAGGCTTGCTTGATCCGAACACAGAAATGCGATCGCCGCCGCGACCTCCTCTGGCTCGCCAAATCGTCCAAGCGGAAGTTCCGCCGCCTTAGCCTTTCGCCATTCCGGCGATAGCCCTCGAACAAGCGGCGTGTTGATCGGGCCGGGTGCGACCGCGTTGACCCTGACGCCCTGGGCGCTCACCTCACGTGCCAACGATTTGGTGAGGCCAATAATGGCGGCCTTGGCGGCGCTATAGTGAACGAGTTCGACGCCGCCGATCTGTCCAAGTTGCGAAGCCGTATAAACGATCACGCCGGCGTTGCGGGCAAGCATGGCCGGCAGCACGGCGCGGGTCATCAAGAAAGCGCCGCGGACATGCACGGCGAACATCCGATCGAAATCCTTGGGCGTCAATTCCGTAAAGCGAGCCTGATGCACATGGCCGGCGTTGCTAATCAAATGAGTGGGATCGCCGAACGCGTTCCGACAAGCCGCTACAATCGCAGCAACGTCGTCTTCAAGGGAAACATCGCCGCCAATGGCGACAGCCTCCCCGCCATCGCTCCGGATTTGCGAGGCGACGCTTTCGGCCTGATCAAGGAGAATGTCGTTCACCGTCACCCGATAGCCGTCGCCGGCCAGCCGCGTCGCGACGGCGCGGCCGATACCGGAACCAGATCCCGTGACGATCGCCGTATTCATCCGATCGCCTCCTGGATTGCCACGCGTTTCGCTCGCCGCACGCTGAGTGTCATGAGAATGGCGTAGACGGCGAGCAACGAGAACGAAAACAGAGTGGTGAGCACGCCAAAGGCAAATACGTTGGGGTGGATCTCCACCGAGAACGTCGAATAGATCGCCAGCGGCAGCGTTTGCTCGCGGCCGGAAGCGAGCAACGTTCGCGGGAACTCGTCATAAGACAGCGTGAACGCGAACAGCATCGCGGAGAGAACGCCGGGAAAGATCAGCGGAAAGGTTACTTTGCGGAACGTCGTGATCGGCGAGACGCCGAGCGACCAGGCGGCCTCCTCGACCGACGCGTCAAACCGGTTGAAGATCGCGAGCATCACGAGAAATGCGAACGGCAGCGTATAGACGACGTGCGCGGCAAAAGCCGTGCTCCACCAATGCCGCTCGATCCCGGTGGTGGTCGCGACCAGCCCGGAGCCCAGGCCGACCAGAATTCCGGGGACGATCATGCCCAGCACGATCAAGTAGAAGCTTACGGTTTTTCCTGGAAAATTCTTCCTGAACGCCTGTGCGGCCATGACGCCGAGAACTGTGGAGGTAATCATCGTCATGCCCGCGAGCGTGAGCGAGCGGAACAGCGATGTTCCAATGGGTAGCGGGGCCACGCGCGATGGCGGAGTCAGGCCAAAAATGTCCCGGTACCAGAAGGTCGACCACTGGGTGATCGGAAATTGCGGGCCGCCTTCCGGTCCCTGCTGGAACGAAAGTATGCCGAGCACGATGAAAGGCCCATAGAGAAACAGCAGGAACAATCCCACATAGACAGCCAGCACAGGCTTGAGGATGCGTGACTCCATCGCCCTCAAAGCTCCTTCTTCAGATCGACGATGCGTAGAAGCCCCGCGATCACAAGACCCATGATCATCGTGAGAATGACGCCGACGACCGACGCGAGCGCCCATTTCAATGAACCGACCTGCGTCACGACGATATTGCCGAGGAGGTTCACCTTGCGTCCTGACAGCGCGGCGCTGGTGGCGAATTCCCCGAGCACCATCACGCTGACAAACATCGCGCCGACAACGACGCCGGGCAGGCTCAACGGAAAGATGATCTTGCGTAAGATCCGCCAGAAACCCGCACCTAAATCTCGCGCAGCCTCAATGATATTGGGATCGATGCGTCCCAGCATGAACGCGATGGGTCCGACCATGAACACCACGTAGATCTGGGTCATGCCGATCACGACAGAAAGTTCGGTGAACAGCAGGGCCTCGATGGGCTGATGAATGATCCCGAACTTCATCAAAATGATATTGATGGCGCCCTCTTTTCCCAGCATAGGGCGCCATGCGATCACGCGTATCAAGAAGGACGTCCAAAAGGGGATGACGCACAAAACCAAAAGCGCTGTCTGCAAGGTCTTGTTCCTGACAAACAGTCCCACAAACAAGGCGGTCGGATAGCCCAGGACGAAAGTGGAGATCAGAACGATCAGCCAGATCCGTATCGTGGTCCATAACGAATTGAGGTAGGTGTCGGAGCCAAAAAACGTCTGCCAGCTATCGAGCGTCAGCTTCGGCTCTATCTTGAAGGTCGACTGGGTCCAGAACGAGACATAGACGATCATCGCCAAGGGAAGGACCAGAAATAATGCCATCCAGATTACGGATGGTGCGATCAGCAAATAGGAGCGCCACGCGTCGCTTCCGCCTCGATCGGGCCGGTCTGTTTTACTGGCGGCGGCTTCGATAGGACTCATACCCAACACTCATCCAAAAACTATGCCATCTTCTGCGGTCCAGGTCAGATCGTAGGCCTCGCCCTCGGAGAAGGTAGACGGCGGGCCATTGCTGAGATGATGTTCGACTTCCAAGACTTTGCCGTCGTTCGCTTCGAAGAAGTGCATGATCGCCGCGCCGAGGTATTCGCTGGCGACATAGTTGACTCTGATTGCCGGCGCCGGCGAGACAGACCCCGCCAGCTTGGCGACCAACCGGTCGTAGCGCACGGCATAGGCAGACTTCGCACTCGCCATGCGAACGCCGAAGGCGAACCGCCCGTAGGCGCTCGCAAAAACTTCGCCGTCGAGAGCGCCGTCAAACACATTGTAGCGGTTCAGAAAACGCGCGACATTTGGAGTGGCTGGACGATTGTACACCTCGTCGGGCTTGCCAAATTGCCCGATGCGGCCTTGGTCCAGAACGATCACGCGATCGCCCATCGCCAACGCTTCCGTTTCGCTTCCCGTCACGTGCAGGAACGGAATACCAAGCTGCTCGCGAATGTGTCGAAGCTCCGCGCGCATGCGTAATCGCAGATTGGCGTCGAGCGCGCCCAAAGGTTCGTCGAGAAGAACCAATTTCGGCCGCATGACCAAAGTACGGGCTAACGCGACGCGCTGCTTCTGGCCACCTGATATTTGAGCGACGCCGCGCTCTTCGAGACCCGTCAGCCCCACCATGGCAATCGCCTGCAGCACCCGAGACCGCACTTCGTCTTCTGGTAGCCGCTTGGCCCCGTATCGCAGGCCAAATGCGACATTGTCCTCCACCGAAAGATGAGGAAAGAGCGCGAAATTCTGAAACACGAACCCGATGCCGCGCTCATAAATGTTCGCGCGAGTGATTTCCCGGCCGGACAAGATTATCTTTCCGGCGTCCGGGATTTCGAATCCGGCGATAGAACGCAGCAAGGTGGTCTTGCCAGATCCGCTCGGTCCCAAAAGCGCAACATACTCGCCGCGCTCGACGGCGAATGTGACATCGCCCAAAGCCACGTGACCACCGAACCTCTTCGTCAGACCTTCCAGTCTCAAAATGGGTTCTTCGGACAAGATCGACATGCCCTTCTTATTTCGCGCGGTCCGCGCCGACGAATGAGTTTTGTCGGCCTTGTTTGGAGCGGTGCGAAGCAAGGAGAGCAAAAATGCTTAATGTATGCAACCGTTTTTCATCTGGAGGGCCTCTGAAATCTCCAACGCTCAGGAAGCGCCTATTTACCAAGCAAATCGCTGGCGCGAAAACAATCAAGTCGCAAAACAAATGACTATTGCATGCAATCTTTGCTAATCCGACTCGCGCGGGGTGAGATAGGACACGCCGACCTGCGCTTCACCGATGACCGCGACGATCTTCAGCCTCGCCAAGTTCTTCTCTGCCAAAGCGGTCAGGTGATTGCACAGGTAGATCGCCGCCGCATCGATCGCGCGCGCCGCAATCAATTCGAACAGCATCAGGTATTCGCTGACTGCAATTTCATCCTCGGGCAGTCCCAGCTTGGTCAGGGCCCGTGATGCCGCTGCGAGCGGCATCAGATTATGACGAATGAGATCGACGAGATGTTGGTTCGGCGCGCGAAAGATACAGAATTCCATGAGATCTCGCTCAAGCTGCATCCAGTCTGCCGCGCCGTCTGTAGCCGGGTCCCGGACCCGCTCGCGTTCCAGCAATCGGGCGATTTTCTCGAGGTCGATGCGGTCTCTAGCCAGGCGAAGCGCTTCAGGCTCCAGCAGTTGTCGAACTTGAAAACGCTCTCGAACCGACTCCGCCGTCAACGGACCTGCAATCCAGTGAGAACTCTGAGTCTTGGCTATCAGACCACGCTCATGCAACCGACCGAGGACGTCGCGGACGACGGTACGGCTGACTCCATAATAGTCACCAAGCTCCGACTCGATAATACGAAATTCGCCAAAAATCAGACAAGCGCTGACGGCGGATTCCACCTCTTCGTAGACAACCTCCCAAAGACCTCGATTCTGAAGCGCGGCATTGATTTCGTTGGGGATGCGCAGATCGAGCTTGCCGATGTCGCGGCGAACTGGCGCCACCGACGTTCCGGAGCGACCGACCATATAGCCGCGCCCGCCAAAACGGCGAATTAGGCTTTCCTCCTCCAAGATTCGCAATGCGGCCTGCACCGGCGCCCGGCTCGTTTTCATGAGGCTCGCGATCGGGCCTTCCAACAGAACGAGGCCTGCTTCTAATCGCCCCGAAACAATATTGGACCTCAATGCGGCGGCGACGAGTTCGTACCGTTTGATACTCTTTCTCATCGCAATTTACCGTTCACGCCGGAGACGAAGCGGGTCCAGGCACGAGCTGCATAATTGTGCTCGTCCATCACAGTGTTCCAAAGCGCAATGCGACCCGCACGCTCCAGATAGCTTCCACCGGAACGTCTTGCGCCTCGTCGCACGATGATCGTCTCGCCATCGACACCGCAGAGATCCTGGCTCGCCTCCTGGCCATCGTACCAGTAGCTCCATTCCGCGGCGCTCAGGTGGTCCGTGACCGCTGAGGGCGCCGACATGTAGTAGCCTCGCCGAGCCATCACCGCTCCTGCCCAACCTGAAAGCCACCAATCCATGTATTCGCAAGCCATCTGAAGTGTCGGCCCCGAGACATGGCGCGCAATGCTGAGTCCGCCATGCCAGGCCCGATAGCCCTCGGCCGGAACGGCTTCCTTCACGACGGCAGCCGCGTTTCCCAACTCATTGTAAGCCGGCGACCACATGCTTTGGATCACCACCTCGCCGTCTCGGAACAATTTGGCGGCTTGCTCGCCCGTGCGCCAGCAGCGTCGAACGAAACCTTCCTTGCGTTTGTCTTTCAGGAACTTGAAAAGAGCGCCAATTTCCGCCGGGCTCATGTTGCCGATATTTTCGAACCGCAAGGCCCCCGTGGCTTCGGCCGCCAGCGCCACATCGAAAAGGCCGATCGCGGGCTCGTCAACAAGCGCGAGTTTTCCCTGCGCTCGCGGGTCGAACAGCATGGCCCAGCTCTCGCGCTCATTGCCGTCGGTATTGAAAACCCGCGTGTCGTAACCGAAAGAGTCGAAATTGTGCACGGTCGGCAGCATCGCGATATAACGCGTCTCTTCCGGCCCGAGCGAATGATCGGGTTGCACATAAAGCTTGTGCATCGGGGCGTCGCCAAAGCCCCTGCTGGCGTATTTGCCGACGCCGCCCGACTTGGTCAGCGCGCTGACTTTGCTCCAGTTGCCTAACCAGGTCGTGTCGATCGGCTGCAAAGCGCCCCAGAACCAGACAATCGCCAGATTATGAAAGCACTGATCATAGACGTCATAGGCTTCCGGATTGAGGGCCGCCTTGCGCTGGCAATTCGGGAAGTCGAGCACTTCGAATTCAATATTGAAACCAAGGTCGCCGATCGCTTTGGCACGAACCGCCTCCAGCAAGGAAATGTCGGTGCCTAACACGCGCAACGTCCTTTGACGACGAATAGCGGGAGAAGGTTGCTGCTTTCGACTATCTCGGGCCATAACTCAGATATTTGCCTCCGCAGTGTGAATGTAGCGATTTAGCTCAAAGATCGCTAATCGGCATTAATGGCGAGGCAGGCGCCTTCGGCCCGTCGGCCAAGGCGAGCTACGCCAGACATGCCGAACGGGCGGCCCCCCAGGATGCTTTCCAGAAAACGACACGCCCATCGGATGGCAAACCAGGCGGCAACGTCCATCGGAGCAGATGAGGCCATTCAGAATGGAAAACGGCCAAATGCGAAAAGCGCTTGAGTTCAGGGGCTGTTGCTGGCTGGCGACGCAGTGCTGATCGCACCGGTCTCCACGCAAATTCCCTGCTATCAGGGAATTTTACAGGGAATTTTGCATTTTGGGGACTCTGAGGGCCGATTTCGTGGCGAGAAACCGCTGTGCTGCAGAGACTTTTCGCGTAATTCCCTACGCAAATTAACAGGGAAAATATCTCGATGAACAGGGATTTTTGATCCCGAAACAGGGAATTTTAGAATTTATGCGGTAAGCGTCCATTTCTCGCACGCTTGTTTCTTTGCGGTTCGAACGCGATCTGTTCTCACCGAAAAATTTTCAGGTGGAGAACGAGATGTCGTCAGTTCGCGAGCGTTACGGCGAGGCGGGGCCAAGTTGCTACGTCGCCAAGGGCGAAATGTTGTGCCCACGCCGGTCGGCCAGAGCTGCCTTGGCAGCGCCGAGCGCGTTCTTTCGGAAGTTATCAACATGCGTGTCGCGGCGAGCGGCAAAGCGATTCTCGACGCCATCCGCGTCG
The DNA here is from genome assembly GCA_028290305.1 of Bradyrhizobium sp. Next base: position 40,746 of record JAQGKC010000027.1, on the reverse strand, counting down.
GAATGGTCGAAAAGCATCGCGCTAACGTGGTTTCAAATTTTCTCGCCCGGATCGAGGGACGCTATCCCAAGGTACAGATGGAGATCGATGTCAATTTATCGAACCGGTCGATTACCATGCTTGCTCGCCGTCAGATCGACATCGCATTGCTGCCCGGTCCGGTGCAGCTGCCAGGAGTCGTGCGCGTGTCGCTCGGCGATTGCGTCAGTGAAGTGGTCGGGACATCCGCACTGTGCCTGAAGGAGTCGTGAAATGAAGGCGGCAGATCTCGCCGAACTACCGATCATCGGCATGCCGCAGGATGCCAATGCTTATCATTCCATCATCAACCGGTTCGAGAGGCCGGGATCAGTCCCAGCCTTATGCATTGTTGCAACGGCTTCGCGTAGTAGCTCTGCGGGTGCGATGGGAAGTAGGTGTCAGTCTGCTGCCGTCGGACTTCGCCGGCGGCCTCGGGTCACGCGTCTTAAAGATATTCATCGAACAGCCTCGAAGGTGTAATATTCAGCGGTCTATTTGTCCGCGATAGACGCTTCGATCCTTCCGGAAGTAGCGGCGATCGCACGGGAGGATAGCTGGTTCTTCGGGCCGCCGCGAACACGAAAAACTTTGGCGTGGGGCCTTTTCCCGCGCTGCAAGTTCGGACGATTTGAAGGGTGAGCTCTCCTAGCGTCATATTACAATCTATTCTTCGCATTCGAGGGCGGGTCAACACAGGCGAGGCAGTTATTCTGATCGTATCCGGTCCTGGACCGGCAGAGAACATGTGTCACTGGTATTAGCGATGCGGTCTTGTTCCCTGCCCGCTCTTTTGCCGGCCTCGTTCGATGCTTCGGCCGGTTTGCTCGCAGGCCTGCCAGCGACCATTATATCAAGGAGCGTCTCTGAAGCCTGATAGTAGGAATCGTACCGCTGAGCGAAGAACTGCTATTGCGGCTCAATTCCTGCATCTCTCACCATGTTTTGCCACCGCACGGCCTCCGAATTCAGAAAGGACGGAAAGTCTTCCGGGCCAGTCCATTCCGTTTCGACACCCAGATTCAGTAGCTTTTGCTTGAACTGGGCGCTGGCTTCGAGCTTTTCGCAGGCCCTTGCTAGAGCCGTCACGATCTCTGGCGGGGTGCCGGTGGGCGCGAACAGACCGCCCCAGGCAAGAAGATAGAAACCGGGCGTTACCGTTTCGTTCAGCGTGGGGAGATCGGGCAAGAGAGCGCTGCGTGATGGAGTGATCATTGCGAGAGGGCGGATAGTGCCGGCGGCGATTTGTGGAAGCCCTGTTCCAGAGTCGACGATCATGATCGCGATGTTGCCGGCAATCAGGTCCGTGAGACCCTGAGGGTTGCCACGGTAAGGCACCGCGGTCATGTCGATGCCCGTCTTCCTCTTGAGCATTTCACCCGCGATCTGTCCGCTCACATTACCGTATCCATACTGTAGCTTTCGCGGGTTCGCCTTGGCATGGGCGATGAAGTCCTGGATTGTTTTCACGGGAAGTTTGTCGCTAACGACGACGAGAGAGGGAAGGTTCACCGTCCGCGCAATCGGCGCAAAATCCGTCAATGGGTCGTAGGGCACCTGCTTGAAGAGGCTCTTGATCGCAGACTGGGTCGTGTTGGTGGAAAATAGCAACGTGTAGCCGTCAGCTTTTGCCCGCGCGACGCTGGCTGCGCCGATCATCCCGTTTGCTCCCGCCTTATTTTCGACAATGAAAGATTGGCCGAGCGTTTCGCGCAGATGTTCCGCCATCAGTCGGGCAACAGTGTCGGTCACCGTCCCGGCTCCAAACGGCACGACGATTGTCACCACGCGCGTCGGATAGCTCGACGCCAGGGCAGCTACGACAGTCCCGTCAAAAAATGTGGCCGCCATGATTACTTGTGCGAACCGAAGGAGCAGCGCTCGTTTTTGCAAATTGACCATTTCCGTCACCTCATGAGATGGCACAAAGCCGACAAGCGTATCGGAACGTATTAACGTCCAAGGTCAGACCGTGAATAGAGAACTCGCGCGTCCCTCATCGAGCTTCAGCGACAGGCAGCTTTCGGCCGAGGGGTGGTCAAGGTCGATGCGCGACGCGCCGCCCAGACCGGCAATTTGTCCGCGCGCGACATTCAAGGAGCTGCCGTCGGGCGCGGTGATGCCGCCAAAGCGAACCCACATGTTCTCCACCTGCAGGAACGGCGATGCCTCCGGAGCGGCGGCGGCCGAGTCAGGCCTGGCGTGAACGAGCCCCATTGTTCCTCGCGTTTCCCCGTTCGCATGTTCCGTCGCGCGAGCGAGCGGCCTGCGACTCGTTCTTATGTCGAACGCCGGCGAAACGAGGAACTCGGCAATTCGCATTGACGAATGTCCGAAGGCCCAGCACGCCAGAATGCAACGTCTATAACGCGCCCGCACTTCGCTGCCGAGTGCTTCGGTTTCATGACGCTATGAATTTAACTTATCGGGCGTTTGCGAGCGTGCTCAGTAATATATCCCGCATCGTTTCACATAGACGTCCGACATTCCCTCCAGATCGTAATCGGCGGCGTGCACGAGACGATGCGCGATGGCCGCTTCATCGCGAAGCTTTGCTCTACTTCGCGCTTTCCGGCATCGACGACCTTCTCTAGCATATTAGGAAAGCGCGCGTGATCGAGCGGCGGCCTGAACGTTCTACCCAGAAGCCGGATTTCACACAGATACTGGAATCTCGCGGGCCGCCTGCGTTCCGATCACGATGGAATGTTTGCGGCTCCGGGAAGCGTAAACTGAAACGTGGCGCCACGCCGCTGGTTGATTCTCGCCCAAAGCTGCCCGCCGTGCGCCTCGATGATCGAACGGCAGATTGAGAGACCGAGACCCAAACCAGTCGACTTCGTCGTGTAGAAGGGCTCGAATATCCGCTCGAGCATAGCTGGCTTCAATCCCGGGCCTGAATCCTGCACCCCGACCAATACGCCGTTCGTTTCGACTCTTCCTGTGCTTATCAGCAACTCTTTCGGCCCATCGTTGGTGGCGCCCGTCGCCTCAAGAGCATTGACGATCAAGTTAAGCAGCACTTGTTGCACCTGGACACGATCTACTTCGACCAAGGGTAACTGGTCCGCCAATTCCGTTAAGACCGAAATGCCGTGCTTCATCGCTTCGCCACGTGTGAGCTCAATAATTTCGAGCACGACTTCATTGATTTCCAAACGATCTTTCTGAGGCGGTGCCTTCTTCATAAGCGCGCGGATCCGATCGATCACCGCACCTGCGCGGTGGCCATCCTCGACGATGTTAGTGAGTCCCTGGTGGACCTTATCCAAATGCGATGATCCAGCACGGAGCCAGCGCAGGGTAGCGTCGGCGTTGGTGACCATCGCGGCAAAGGGTTGACTCACTTCATGAGCGATCGAGGCCGCGAGCTGTCCCATGGTAGAGACTCGATTTGCATGCGCCAGCTCCACCTGCATCTCACTGTAGCGCCGGTCGTTTTCGAGTGCTTCTGCTTCCGCCCGCTTGTGCTCGGTGATGTCGCGGCAGACGTTGCCGACGCTCACTGGCTGCCCAGTCTCTGGATCGTCGATCCGAAAAGCCGAATAGAGGACCGGAATCGGATCTCCGGTCTTGAAATGGCGGAAGCGCATCTCTCCCGACCAGGAACCTTTTTCTACTACGCTCGGCCAAAGGACCTCATTCACGAACTGGCGGTCCTCGGGGAACATGTAGTGAATTCCGCGCCTAGCCCTCGCTTCTTCCCAGCTGTCGAAACCGACCATTTTCAGCCCGGCCTCGTTCAGGTAGATCGGCGTCCCTCCACTAAGATCGGCGATAGCCATAAGGTCAGCTGCCTGCTCAACCAAAGACACCAGGCGTCGTCGCTCGAGTTCTGTGCGTTTGCGTTCTGTTACGTCTACGGCAGTGCCAATAATCTCGATGAGCTCGCCGTCTTCATCTAGAACCGGATGGCCTGAGGAACTGACGTGCTTGACCGTTCCGTCAGGCATAAGAACCCTATATTCATCGAAGCTATCTACTCTTTCGCGGAGCAACTTCGCATAGCTCGTGGCTATCCGATCGCGGTCCTCGGGATGGATTAGTTTTCGAAAACTGTGCCGCGTCGGTAAGCTCTGCCGTGGATCCAATCCGAAAATCCGAAACATTTCCTCGGAGCAGTAGAGGACTTTTTCGGTGCGATGGTCCCAAACCAAACTACCCGTGTGTGTCAGCTTCTCCGCTTCGGCCAGATACGACTCACTTCGCTGCAGCTCCTCCTGTGCCAATTTCTGTTGGATCGCGACCCCAGCGAGGTGCGTGACCTGGTCAATGATCTCTTGATTGCTGAGAGTTGGTCGACGCGGCTCGCGAAAATACATCGCGAACGTCGCGATCACGTTGCGTTGCGACGAGAAAACCGGCGTGGACCAACAGGCGCGCAATGAGTGGGGCAACGCCAAGTCGCGATAGTCCGCCCACAACGGGTCTGTCGCGATGTCCTCCACGACTACCGGTTCGCCGCGGTATGCGGCTGTCCCGCAGGAGCCGACTGCTGGTCCAATCACAATGCCATTGATGGCATCGGTATAGGCTTTTGGAAGGCTAGGTGCACCGCCGTGCCGCAGACAATCGCCTTCCAACAACAAGATGGACGCAAGGACACCGTCGTTCAGTTCCTCCACGAGTCGGCATAGGCTATCAAGTATTTCAGTGAGAGAATCCCCCTTGGCCACCATCTCGAGGATCCGTTTCTCGACGGCGAGCAGAGATGCTGCGCGCCTGCGGTCTTCGATATCAAAACCCGTTCCATACCACTTCGTGATCTCTCCTGATTGATCATGCAGCGGGACGTTACGGAAGACCCACCAGCGAAATTCCCCATCCGCCCGCCGCACCCGCATTTCTCCCTCGGTAGAGCGCCCATTCATCAGTGCGGCGCGCCACTCGGCCACGGCACTAGACCTGTCTTCGGGATGAATCGCGGCTTCCCAATTCCAACCCAATGCATCCTGCTGCGCTAAACCCGTAAACTCGCACCAACGCTCATTGACGAAATCGACGGCGCCGTTGGGCAGCGCGCTCCAGACAAACCCCGGAACTGCGTTAACGACGTCGCGAAGCTCTTTTTCACTTCTGCGGGCAACCTCCTCCGCGCGCTTGCGCTCGGTGATGTCATTGTTGGTGACCAGGATCGCAATTGGCGCGCTGCTTGCGTCCCGCTGCAAAGACCACCGGCTGGCCACGACAACCTGGCTACCGTCCTTCTTGGTTTGCACAAGCTCACCTTCCCAACGGCCTACATCAATAATCTCTTCTTCGATCTGCGAGAGGGGTATCGGGAAGATCGTCTTGAGCAATTTCCAAGTGATTCTGCCGACCGCTTGCTCCGCCGGCCATCCGTACAATTCCTCTGCACCGCGGTTCCAGTACGTGGTGGCTCCATTCATATCGCGGACCAAAATGGCATCGTGCGTGAGATCGAGCAGGTTCGCCTGGTCGCGCAGGGTTGCGTTGGCCTGCTGCTTGGCACGCAGACGCATGGCGCCAACGCTTTCCGCATTCTGCTGCTCAACGGAGCTCAAGGGGCCGTCCTCGTGATCCGCTTTCATGATCCGCGAACACGGACAGGGTTTCTGCTTTCCACCTCAATAACGTCGCGGCCGAGATCGGAAAGCTCCATGCCGGCGCAGGGTGCGCAGCTAAGGTCGCCAGCTCAACCATGGCCATGTTGTGCTTAAAAACACCCAACATCTTCCCGATTTTAATCAGCGGCGAAACCTACAGGCGAGCGTCCCTCATACCGCACGAGGGAAGCACCGGCGTCAGCAAGAATGAACCCGATGGGATGTTGCTGCTCCTCGAGCAAATGACCGATGAGGGAAGCAGTCCGCGCCAACAGCGGCACACCCCTGAGCGCAAGTAACGGATAGCCCGCATCCAGCAAGACCGACGGGATCGCGCCCGACACATTCATCGAGAGGGTCTTACCCAAGACATCTGGGATCGCACGCTCAACTGCATACGCTATCTCTACATAACGGCCGGCGATCCCAATCCTGCGGCTCAACTCCATGAGCTTTTGCGCGCGCGGGTCGACGCCCTTATGGACCGGATGTCCATAGCCCGCGATGAGCTTTCGTGCCGCGCGATACTCGCCCAGCACAATTCTAGCCGCATTGTCGACGGATATTTCATTTTCGGCGCTGCGCTTTAAGACTTCGTCGAACAGTCGCCCGGCCGCGTCGGACGCGCCTAAAATTACCGATCCGCAGCCGAGCATACCAGCGGCGACGGCACCCGGTATTGATTCTGGTGCTGCAGCGAGTGTCATACGGGCGGTAGCTATGCTGGGAACGACCCCGTGCTCGGCAATGGCGACTAGCGCAGCGTCGAGAATTTGACGCTGCGCAACTGACGGAAGCTTTCCCACCACCAGCAACCATACGTGGTCTGTAAAGGTGACATTTCCGATTAGATTCTCGGCAAGATCGTAGCCGCGAATAACGATCATGTTCGCGTTCGACGTGGATATCTTCGTGGTAGGCAGGTGCTGTGATCCGATTTTCATTGCGTTATGTCCGATCTCGATTGCTGTTAGGAACAACATTTTCTCCGACACTTATCAGCCGATGTCAGGATTGGATCGATGTTGCCTTCGACCTTAAGTTTCCATCAAACGAGCCGGCTAATGTCTCTCGCAGCATCAGATGGACGCATGACGATCGAATGAGCCTTACGAGCCCCGGGAGGATGTACCGGGGACTTGGCAGGATTCAGTCTGGCAGCGGTGCTCCTTTAGTCTCCGGCAAAAACAATGCAGCGATGATGCCGATCACGTAGATCGATGCCAGCACCATGGCCGCATGGCTGAAGCCGCCGAATTGCGTGATCATCGCGCCGGCCAGCAGAGGCCCCAGAAAGGCAATGAAGCGCGGCCCGTTGAACGCGAAGGCCAGCGCGGTTGCCCTCATACGGGTCGGATACAGTTCGGGAAGCCAGACCGGCATCCAGGTGTATTGTCCGTTGCTGAAGAACGCATTGACCATTGCCAGCAGGAGTAGCAGCTTCAGATCGGCCGTAACGAAGAACAGCACCGGTGTCATCAACAACGCCACGCCAAAAAAGATAATCGTTACTGGCTTGCGGCCGAAGGCATCCATCAAGAAACCCATGCTGAGATAGCCGAGCACCGAGCCAATCGTGTAGGCCATGCCGGCATAACTCGCCCATTGAGCGGCGTTGAAGCCTTCCTTGACCGCCAACGAGCCGACGAATGGTGGCACCCACGTCGAGATTCCCCAAAACCCGATCGTGGTCGTCAACGACATCAGAAAAACGACGATAGTCCTTCTGCGTAGCGATGGAGCCGTGAAAAGATCGAGCAGAGTGAAGCGCGTCAGTTTATCGGCGTCTTCGCCGAGCGTCGCGCCTGACCGTTTCTGTTCGAGCGCGGCACGGCGCTTTCGGTTGGTGTCCTCCCAGATCTTCGATTCCGGAATGGTGCGCCTGATCCACAGCGTCAGAAGCGCGGGTAATACGCCAAGCGCGAACATGTAGCGCCAGGCGTCCGGACCGGCCTCGCTGAGAAACAGCCAGGTAAAGGATGCCAGGAAGAAGCCCAGCCCCAAACCGCATTGCATGATGCCCGCCCCCTTGCCGCGGGCGCGATCGGGCCACAACTCCGCAAGCATTGAGCTCCCGGTGGCCCATTCCGATCCGATGGCGATGCCAACCAGGAAACGCAAGGCCACAAATGATGTCCAATCAAACGCGAGCGCGCTCAGCCCAGTTGCGATCGAATAGGCAATAATGGCCAGTAGCATCGTTCGTTTGCGGCCGATGTAGTCGGCGAGTATGCCGCCGAGCATGCCGCCGACCCCCCAACCCAGCAAAGTGATTGCAATCACGGTACCGATATAGGAGGGAATCTGCGCAGCCTGCGATGGATCGAGAAGCTGGCGCATCGCGACACCGGCTGTCAGAATCAGAGCGTAGGTCTCGAAGCCGTCAAACAGCCAACCAAGATTAGACGCGATCAACGCGTTCCACTGCGAGCGCGACAGGGATTTATACCAAGGTCCTTCGACAACAATCGATGTTGTCGTGGTAACGGTCGCGGTCATTGGTTTCGCCTTTAATACCAATTATACTTGCGTGCGCGCCACCTTGCGTGCGGCGCTTTTCACAGCTTTGATGATTTCCGGATATGCCGCGCAGCGGCACAGATTGCCTGCCAGATAATCCCTGATGTCTTCATCCGTGGGCATGGGCTTTTGTTCCAGCAGCTTGTGCGTCATCAGGATGAAGCCCGACGTGCAGAAGCCGCACTGGAATGCACCTTCCTCAATGAAGGCTTCCTGCACCGGGCTCAGATGCACATCGTGATCGAGATGTTCGATCGTCGTGACGGTCTTGCCGTCGACGAACGCAGCCGGATACAGGCAGCCCGACACGGTGATGTCGTCGACGATCACGGTGCAGCAGCCGCAGAGACCCTGGCCGCAGCTTTCGCGGGCGCCGCTCAGATCCAGTCTCTGCAACAGCTCGACCAGATTTTCATGAGTCTGGACCAGCATCTCGGTTTTGCTTCCGTTCAGCATGAAGCTGATCGACTTGGCGTGCTGGTTCATCTCAGTCTCCGATCGGATTTCCGGCCTTGAGGCGGATGGCTCGCAGCACGCTTTCGGCGGTCAGCGGCAGCTCGCTCAAGCGAATACCGACGGCATCATGAATGGCGTTGGCGATCGCGGGTGAGACACCGAAGGTCGAGCTTTCGCCGACACCTTTGGCGCCGAAAGGACCGCCGCCCTGCTCGGCCAGCACGATGTGGTTCTCGATATCGGGCGGAATGTCGTGGATGCCGGGGATCTTGTAGTCGGCGAACGAGGCGTTGGTGACCTGACCCGCGTCGAACTCCATGTTCTCGAACATCGTGAAGCCAAGCTGCATAATCGCCGCACCGGACAACTGCGTTTCCACGATGCGTGGGTTGAGCGGTCGCCCCATATCGGCGGCATTGATGAGCTTCGTTAGCTTCAAATGCCCCGTCTCGGTATCGACCTCGATTTCGACGCCGGTGCCGCCCACCATCCAGAACGGTGTGATGTTGTCAGACATGCCGGTTACGGAGTCGGGCGATTTGTAAGTCGGAATGTAGCTGCCGACACCCATCACGTTGCCGGCTTGCATTCCGTACTTCTTCTTGAAGACCTCGCGTGTCTCAAGGTTGGAGCCTTCGGGGACGTCGACACTCCGCGCCATCGCCTCAAGCTTCTGCTTCGCATCTTCAGCAGCCAATTTGACGGCATTGCCCATGTGATAGGTTGACCGCGAACCGAGGGTCGCCATGTCGTAAGGCGTCACGTCGGTGTCCGGATGGATTACCCTAACATCCTCGGCTTGCACCTGCAGCACTTCGGCAACGATCTGCGCCATTGCGGTGTCGGAGCCCTGCCCCATATCCACCGTGCTCATATAGAGCGAGCAGCTGCCGTCGGCGTAGACGTTGACGAAGGCAACCGACGTCGTCGGCGAGATTGAGGCTTTGAATCCGATTCCGATACCTCGACCGCGGCGCACCGTTCCGGTGCCGTGCTCGAATGGCGAGGACCAGTTCATCCGTTCGGCGACCTTTTCCAGGACGAGATCGATCGCGGCGTCCTTCATGTCGGTTCCAGTCGCCTGCGGACGGCCTTCACGCAGTATATTGATGCGGCGAAATTCGACTGGATCGAGGTTCAACTCGCGGGCAATCAAGTCGGTATGACTTTCATAGGCCCAAACCAGCTGCGGAATGCCGAAGCCACGCAGCGCGCCGGCCGGCGGCCGATTGGTATAGAGCGAATAGGAATCAATCGCGACGTTCTCGATGTCGTAGGGGCCCGGCGCCGTGAACCCGGATTTCTGGGTGACGCGCGGCCCGATATCGGCGTAGGCGCCGCCGTTCCAATAGACCACGCAACTGCGGCCGGTGATCTTGCCGGCAGCATCGACCGCGCTCTTGATCCGGAACGTGGTGGCATGTTTGGTGATGGTGTAAAACTGCTCTTCCATCGTCAGCGACCACTTCACCGGCCGCTTGGTCAGGAGCGCCAGCGCGGCAACCAGCGCCTCCAGCTTGATGTAGAGCTTCGCGCCGAACCCGCCGCCGAGATGCGGCACCTTCACCTGCACCCTGTTCTCGGGCCATCCGAGCAGCCGGGCGATCTCGATCCGGACGAATGACGGGCTCTGTGACGCGGTGTGGATCGTCAGGCCGTCACGGGTGGGCTCGGCCAGCGACACCATCGGCTCAAGCGGGGTATGCATCACCTGCTGGGTCCGGAATTCATGCTCGAACACATGCGCGGCACTAGCGAATGCCTTATCGACATCGCCGCGCTTGAGATGGAAATCCAGCGCGATGTTGGTGTTCTTCTTGCCGTGCAGATGCTTGAGATCGGGAAAGGTGCCGGCCGGCTTCAGGACCTCGTGAACGATGGCTTTCGAATCCATCGCTTCGACTTCGTCGAATACCGCGGGCATTTCCTCGTACTGCACCTCGACCAGTTGCGCCGCCTGCTCGGCGACATGCGCATCCTTTGCAAGCGCCACGGCGACGGGTTCGCCGACATGCCGCACCTTGCCCAGCGCGAGAATCGGCTGATCGTGGAAAGCGGGGCCGTAATAAGGCTCAGGGATGATCTTCTGGATGTCCTCCGCCGTGTACACCGCGAACACACCCTCGACCTGCAGCGCCGCTCGTGTGTCGATGCTGACGATGCGGCCATGCGCCACAGTGCTGCGCACCACCTTGGCGATCAGCATGCCCGGCACGCGCATGTTGTGCACGTAGTCCGCCCGGCCCGTGACCTTCTGACGCGCTTCGAGCCGCGGCAGCGAGCGGCCCACCTGTCCGGCGGGCATCGGCTTGTGAATGGTCATGACTGGGTCACTCCCAAATTGGTCACACCAAGGCTCGCCTGCCGCAATGCGCGGCGCACATAGACGCGGACCAGTTCGGATTTGTAGGGCGCCGAACCGCGGGAATCGCCGACGACTTCGGTTTCGGCAAAGGCCGACTCACCGGCGCGTGCGAACGTGGCCTCATTGATCTTCTGGCCGCACAGGATTTTCTCGGTTGCGACAAGGCGCGTCAGTTTTTCGGTGGCGGCGCTGATTATGAGCCTGACATCAGCAATACTGTCACCCTCGGCGCGGATCGCACAGGCGACACCCAGTGCCGGCCAGTCGTCGGCCGACCGCGTGGTGCATTTGATATAGGTTGACGACCATCCGGCCTGGGACGGCACGTCGACGAATGTGATCAACTCGTCGCGCTTCAGCACGGTCTCGTAGTAACCGCTGAACAGCTGCTCGATCATGATTTTGCGCTCGCCGGACGGTCCGGCAACGATCGCCTTGGCGCCCAGCGCCGACAGCACCGGCGGCAGATCCATGTGCGGGTCGCCATGCGCCAGATTGCCGCCGAGCCGCGCGACGTTGCGCACGCGCACGTTCGACAAATGCCGCATGGTCTTTTCGATCACGGGCGCCGCGCCGCGAACCTCGCCGGAATGTTCGATCTGCGACAGGCTTGCCAGCGCGCCGATAAGCAGGCTGCCATTGTCGCGAAGCTCGATGCGCGAATAGTCCGTTTCGACCTTTTGCAGGCTGACCAAACGCGCGGGACGAAAAACGCCCGACTTCATCATCAGCATCAGTGCGGTGCCGCCCGAGATCGGGCGGATTTCCGGATCGTCCGGATCGAGCAGCGAGATCGCTTCGTTCAGCGTTGTCGGTTCGGAAAGCTCGAACGATATCATGCTGCGTTTCCGGCGTTGGCGTCCTGAAAGCTGGCCTGGATGCGGGAGGCGAACTGCCGTTCCATTTCCTTGGCCTTTGATTTCAGCACGGGCTGGCCGAGGCTGCCAAGCTTGCCGGTCAAGGCGACGTCGAGTTCATAGTTCACGACCGTGCCGTCGGGCACCTCTTCGAGATTGGCGGCGGAGGTCGCGGTCAGGCGCCCGACCGTCCCTGCCGGCGAGCCCTCGACCTTGGCGGCGACCCGGACCGGCTCGTCGATCTCTGAAATCTCGACCGAGACAGCGAACCTGAATTTGATATAGGCCACCCGCGTCTCGAGCGTCGCGGTGTAGTGGCGGTCGTCGATCTCGACGAGGTCCTGAACGCCGTCGACGCAGGACGCAAAGAAATGCGCGTCGCGCAGCTTGGCGAAAACCGCAGCACGCGGCGCCGGAACGTCGATCTTGCCAGTGAACTTCATGCGGCGGCCTTTTCCAGCAACAGATCGATCTCCGCGGCAACGCGCTGCGGAAATTCGAGCGGCATCAAATGACGGCCGCCAGGGATGATGTTCAATTCCGATCCAGTGATCCCTACATGCAGCGCTTTTGCCATCTCGATCGGCGTTGCGTAATCCTCTTCGCCGACAGCGATGCGGGTCGGCATCCGAAGCCCGGCAAGCTTCGGTCGCAGGTCGAATGCGCCCATCATGCGGCACGTTTCTGCATACGCTTTTGGATCAGTCTTGACGAACTTCGCCACCGTTCGATCTACTACATCGCGATTCTGTGCCCTGAAAGCGTCACTGAACCAGCGTGTCTTTTGAAACTCCACCAAGCTGGCCATGCCGCCAGCAACGCTACGCAGGGCGCGCTCTTCCCATTGTTTCGGCGCTTCGGGACCATACCAGGCGGTGGTGTCGAACAGGCCCAGCGCTGTTGCCCGCATCCAATGTCGCGCTGCAAATGAAATCGCAACACAACCGCCCATCGACGCACCCGCAACAACAGCTGACGACCAGCCGACGGCATCCATCACATCCGCAACATCGTCGGCGAATTGCGCGAGCGAATAGGGACCAGCCGGCTTGCCGGAGGCGCCGTGGCCGCGGCAATCCACCGTCAGCACCGACGCATGGCCGGACAATATGTCTGCCACCGGGCGCCAGAATTCGCCATCCAGCGCCAGGGAATGCACTAGGGCGACGCGGCAGCGATTGTTGTTCGTACCGCTTACCGTGTAGGCGATCGTTGTTCCGTCGCGAACGACGACTGATGCGCGATGCACGGGTTGCGAACTCAACAGACTATCCGATCCAAATGGAAGCATGCTGCGAGCATTCGCCAGCGGGGCATGTTCTGACTGATGAAGCGCCAGAGCTCAATCGACAAAAACTAAGGCCCCCATTAGATTTGCTCATGGCCCCAGAGGCACCCGATATCGCACGGCGTGTTGGTTCTAGCGACGAGGCCGCCAAGATAAAGCGACTGCCAACCTGGTCCGCCCGGAAATTCAAACGCCCTGAGTCATGCAGTAACGCCATTCCAATACCGTTGCGGCCTCACAAATCTCCGAGCACTCCTTTCGGCCATCTTCGTGAACCGGCTAACAGCATCCCAGGTTCCTGTCGAGCGTCATACTTTAAGCACTGCAACGTATGGGCAGCTTGAATATTTTTCCCGAGCAATGGGGTGGCGAGACTATCTGCCGCGTGTCTTTTTCGAACCATTCGTCATGCAATTATGAATTCATTTCACTAGCTCCTCGAGTGTTCGTTCGGCGATATGGCGCGGTAAATTTATTCAACAAATGGGAGGTTTCTAATGAGCAATCCGCCACTGAAATTCGTGCGCGTTCACAAGCACGATGGCATCAGCTGGGTCTATCTGAATCGGCCTGAAAAGCGGAACGCGATGAGCCCGGCGCTCCATGTCGAGATGGATCGGACACTTGAGGAATTGGAGGTGGACACCGACACCAAGGTCGTCGTCATCGCCGGTGAGGGAGGCAACTTCTCCGCCGGACAGGACTTGAAGGAATTCTTCCGAGGCCTGGAAGACAAGCCCGCCGAATCCAAGCGCATGCAGGAGATAGCGAACAGGTGGCGTTGGGAACGTCTCTATAATTACGACAAGCCGACGATTGCAATGATCGAAGGGTACTGCGTTGGCGGAGCCTTCATGCAGCTGCTGGCCACTGATTTCGCCATCTGCGCAGAGAATGCTACTTTTTCGTTGTCGGAAGTGAACTGGGGTATTCTGCCCGGCGCTCTGGTTGCCAAGGTTGTCGCCGATGCCGTGCTGTACCGCCATGCGCTCTATTACGGATGCCTCGGCGACGCGTTCGACGGGCAAGAGGCCGCACGCGTAGGCTTCGTCAATCGAGCCGTGCCGCCTGCAAAACTTGAAGCTGATGTTACGGAACTTGCTCACAAGCTGATGGCAAAGAGTCCCGCGGTTCTTCGCGCCACGAAGCAGGCCATCCGCCAGGTTCGGACGATGGATTTCGGGCAAGCAACTGACTATCTCGCAGCAAAGAATGCTGCCATACGTTTGAACGATCCCGAGCAGTCCTATAAGACGGGAATTCATCAGTTTATCGACAAAAAGAGCTACAAGCCGGTTTATCAGCCCTTTCCGCTTGGCTCCATGATAACCGACCAAAGCAAGAAGTAGGGAGATGGGGCGGTGCATTGCGCCGCCCCGCCGTACCGCCGACAATCCCGCCGAATAAAGGTGCGTTATGAAGACATCACTCGCAGGCATTCGTGTGGTCGAACTCAGCACGATGATTACGGGGCCGCTCGCGGGAATGATGCTCGCGGACCTCGGAGCCGATGTTATAAAAGTAGAAAACCCCGACGGGGGTGATCCATTTCGCAGCTTTCGCGGCGGCCTCTACAGCCCGCACTATTGCGCTTACAATCGGAACAAGCGCAGCGTCGCCCTGGATCTTCGATCCGATCAGGGAAACGAAGCTCTCACGCGTTTGATCGAGCGCAGTGATGTCGTCTTGAATAATTTTCGTCCCGGTGTCTTGGAACGGCTGGGTTTCGGTGACGAATTCCTGCAGGAAAAAAATCCGCGAATAATACGCTGTTCAATCAGCGGCTTCGGGAGTGCAGGTCCGTACGCGGAACGACCTGCCTACGATGCAGTCGCCCAGGCACTCAGCGGCATGTCCAGTCTCTTCGTCGATCCGCAAAATCCAAGAATTTCAGGGCCAACAATCGTCGACAACGCGACTGGTCTCTACGCATGCCAAGCCATTTTAGCGGCTCTTGTCGAACGTGAACGGACCGGTAAAGCTCGGCGCATCGAGGTCAACATGCTCGATGCGGCGATCGCATTCATGCCTGACCCCTTCGGTTATCTGACCCAGATGAACGTCGTATCCGATCTATATCTTAGAGCGCGGACGTCGCAGTCTTACGTCTTTCGTTGCTCGGATGAGAAGCTGATTGCCATTCATTTGTCATCCCAGGAGAAGTTCTGGCTGCAGTTTACCGAGACGATACGACGTCCCGATTTGCTGCAGGATAAGCGATTCTCCACACGGACCCTCCGGATAGACAACTACGATGCGCTCAGTAGCGCGGTTTGTGAAATGTTCTTATGCCACTCTCGCGAATACTGGATAGAGCAGTTCTCGCCGAAAGACGTCCCGTTTGCTCCTGTCTACAACGTTGACGAAGTTATCGGTGATCCACAAGTCCAGCACTTAGGATCGTTCTTCGATCTTTATCATCCGATCGAGGGCGATCTGAAAGCTATCCGTAGACCAATTTGGTTCGATGGATCGCGCAGCGATCAGCCGACTCGGGCGCCGCCGATGTTGGGCGAGCATACTGCCGAAGTGCTCGATGAGTTGGGACTGGAAGTCCAGGCGCGCCACGGTGACGCTGCGGCGGCCAGCGGGTGAGCGCGACCAAAACGAGTCAACCTGACTTTCCGAAACGTTGCACCGCCCATTTTTGAAACAAGCGGACTTGGGGCAATTGTGCTCGCTCCTTTGGTGAAACAAGGTAAATTCCTAATTCTGATGGCAACCGGATCGAGAAAGGCTCGACAAGCGCGCCACTCGCCAAATCCGGCAGGATCATTGGCGTTCGACCAATTGCCACTCCAAGCCCATCAATCGCGGCCTGGACAGACGGGAACAGAAGATCGAACACAATCTCGTTGGAAAATTCAAGATTGGTCTCGTTCGCTTGCTCTAGCCATAGCGGCCAGTCATCTCGTAAAATATAGCTAAAAGCTGTTCGAATGATCGTATGTCTTGTGAGGTCTGCCGGAGACCGAAGTGGAGGACCATTCTTGAGCAGTAAGGGACTGCAGACTGGAAAGATTTCCTCATCGCTCAACTTGATGCTTTCAAAGCCTGGCCAATCCCCTGAGCCGTATCTAATCGAGACGTCATAGTCTACGCGTTTCATGCTTTCCGTTGAAACCACTGTTCCGAACCGGATAGCAATGTGCGGATACTTGTCGCGAAAATCAGCCAGATTGGGAATAAGCAACTTTAGAGCGAAACTCGCCGTGCAACCTAAGTAGAGCGCGCCCTCTTTCTTGCGATCCATCGCGCGGGTCGTTGCCTCCGCAATTTCTACAATGAGAGGACGAACCGTCGCGAGATAGTCGTGCGCCGTTTCGGTTAGGCGCAAGGATCCGGGTTCACGAACGAACAATTTTGAACCCAGCAAACCCTCCAAATTCTTGATTTGGTGACTAACAGCGGTTTGCGTCAGATTTAGTTCTCTTGCCGCGCGGGAAAAACTCAGGTGCCTCGCGGCGGCCTCGAAAACGCGCAGACTGGTCATGGATGGGAGAAAATTTGACAAATTATACTTTTGAAAAGTTGCCTGATGGGGGAGCATCAAGCGTAAGCCTCGAGCACCAAGCGCGCAAGCGCCATTTGCGTACTTCACCGGCTCCCTCCGTGATCATCATGCTGCGCTGGTCTCGAAAAAAGCGTTCGATTGCAAGGTCCTTGGAAAGGCCGACGCCCCGTGAATCTGCATGCACCGATGCGCTGCTAGAAAGGATTTCCGGCCAAGCCGTTTGGCTTTCTCGTGAAGAGATCGCTCCAGGTCGGGGGCGAGCCGATAGCTATCTGTTTCTCTCTCGATCGGGATCAACTCCTGATTGACGAAGCGACACAGGTTCTTCTTGAGAAGCGCGAGCTAGGGTGGAAGCTCGAAATCCATCCATTGCTCCAAACTCCAGTCGAAAGTATCGGCTTAGCCGTCGATGACATCTCCAAAGGGCACGTACTTCTTGCCGTCGAAACGTTGCAATTTTAACTGCCTGATCGGGCGTGGATCTTCCGGAGTAGTATTGATGACGATGCCCGGAATCATCATGCCGAGCTTCAAATCCTTCAGGGTTGTCGCGGTCCGTAAAAGATTTTCCCGACTTAGGTCGTTCCCGCAGCGCCGCAACAATTCGACCAGCAGTTGGGCGCCAATATATCCATGGACGTTGTAGGCGTCCGTGATATCTCCCCCTGAATTATACTTCTTCATCCAGGCCAACCATTCTTTGTAGGCCGGGTCATCGGCCCACTGCGGATCGGTTGGATCCTTGTAATAAGAAGCGGATATGACGCCTTTCGCCTCTTCTGCGCCCGCAATCTGAAGAACAGACGCGACGGAGTTGGACGGACTAATTACGAACTGAAGCGGGTGCCAATCGAGAGTAAACGTTTTGCGGATGGCTTGCGACGTATATTTCGAACCCGCTGCAATAAACAGAACGTCGGCCCCGGTCGCTTTCAACGAAACGATTTGGGAATCGATGATCGGGTCTGTGACGTCGTATGACGCTTCTCCGACAACAATTTGCTTCACGTTGTCTCCCAAGGCTTCTTTGAAGCCCCTGGCATACTCCCGACCAAGATCGTCATTTTGAAACAAGATCGCGACCTTGGCATCAGGCTTGGTCCGAAGTACGTAGCGAGCGTAAATTTTCGCTTCGGTCTCGTAAGTTGGCGTTATTGCCGTAGTCCATGGAAAGTTCTTGAGGTTGGTGAGCCGCGACGCACCCGTTACGACAAAGAGCTGTGGTACCTTCTTGATGTTGAGATATTTCTGCACAGCAGTCTGCTGGGCCGTCCCGAGTGATCCAACCATTGCCAGGACCTCGTCTTGTTCGACCAGCCGCCGGGTCTGTTCGACCGCTTTGGGCGGGCTATAGGCATCGTCCAGGCTTATCAAGTTAATTTTTCGGCCGTTAACTCCTCCATCGGCATTCACCTTTTCGATATAAAGGTTGTAGGCCCTTCCTATTTGACCCCATGCTGAAAGCGGACCACTATAGGGCATCGTCTGACCAAGTTTGATTTCTGTTCCGGTTACGCCAAGAGTTTGGGATCTCGCTTGAACCGTCCAGGCGAGAACCAAAAGTCCGACTAAAGCGGCTGAGTTCCTGCAAACGATCGCCATGGTCAATCTCCCATCATTGTTTTGCCACCGCGTCGCTCGTCGAGGCCCGAGGTAGAAGCGCAATTCTTTTAGGCTTTTTGCCTGTACGAAGTGCAATGGTGCAAATCAGAATGCGTCAGGCATATATGAAAATCTTTCATGCGGCAGGTATCGCCTGACGCGGCGATTCCCCACGAAATTCAGCGCGATCTTTGTGTCGATGGATGTTTCGCACGGTGGCAGATAGCCGGTCCTTGCGGCGCGGATGAAGGACGCTAGGTGTTGGTGGATCAACGCAGTCGAAGCTTTTCTTCGCCAAAACTCCCCAAGTCGCGATTGAACCAGTAAAGTTTTCGTCTTGGTCACTGACTGGCAAGCCGCCGTGCATAATTTCGTCGCCGAACACAATGCCAGTTGCAAGTGCCGATCCTGACAAACCATCCGAGACGTCTGACGCGAGCCCTAACGGTTAGATTCTATCCACTGCTTCGTTTGCGGAGAGTGTTCTTGAGTAAGACTCCATCCTCGGCCCCTCACGGCTATCGACCTCAGCAAATGGCCGGTCTGGACGCAGCCAAAGTGCTGAGACAGCTCCCACTGCCAGCAAAATCATGGATGCGCCGAACGCACCGCGCCAATTGCCCAGCGCGTCAACGAGATAGCCGAAGACTGTCGGCGACATTATGCCGCTTAGGGCGAAACCGATGGACAGAAAACAGCCGGCGGTTCCGACAAAGCGTGGAGAGACGTCCATCGTCACAAGCCACTGGGAAGAAACAGACATCTGCACAAAGAAAAACGCCAGCGTTAAAGCGACGGTGACAATCGTTATATCGGCCGAGATTATTATGGGGATCATGCATACGATCGTTGCCAGAAAACTTCCTGAAATTACATACGTCCTGGAAATCAGAAGGCTCCTCGTCTTGGCAAGCAGGCGGTCGCTGAGAATTCCACCTGAAAGATCGCCAAGAATGCCGGCTACAAGCACCATGGACGACAGAATCGCCGAGGTTTTGAGGTCAATGTGGTAGTTTTGCGCGAAAAACGACGGTAGCCAGTTCAGGTAGATCCACAAAGTCCATCCGTAACAGAAGAACGTAACTATCGATGGGACATACCTGCGAAGCAGGCGAAAATAGGGAACGCGGCTCTGCGCCTCTGGAGGATCGAGACCTACGAGTTCGTCTGGCGTTATCGAAGGGTGTGTTTTGGGATCATCGCGGTAGTAATAAAGCCACACTGTCATCAGTACGAGACCGAATGCGCCGAGAAAGAGAAACGAACCGCGCCAGGAGTTCATCGTTATGAGCCAAGCGACCAGTGGAGGTGTAATCGCTGTCCCAAGTCTCGAAGATCCGTGTGTCACCGAAATGGCAAAACCTCGGTGAAGTGGTCGAGTCCAACTAACCAGGGCTCTGGAGATCGTAGCGTTGGATGGAGCTTCTCCCAATCCGACGATGCCGCGCGCGAGAAGGAGCTCCGTCCAACTACCGGCAATACCGGTGAAGATCGTTCCGATTGAGAATACTGTTCCGCATACAAACAAAGTCGCGCGGACTCCATATCGATCGGCGAGCCAGCCTCCGATCCACACAATCGAAGTATAGGCATACGAAAATGCGGAAAACATCACTCCGAGTTGAACATTGGTGAGGCCGAATTCTTCCTTCATCGCGCCGGCTGCTGTGCCAATGTTCGCTCGATCAATGTACAAATATGCCGAAAAAACAGACAAGATGAATAGAATTAGATGTGTCGCGCGCGGCTTTTTGGCTCTCACGTTGTTACTCCCCGATATTTTTTACGGCCATTAGTCGTCGACGCGATCTACGCGCCGGGCATCCGGCCTTCAGAAAACATTTCGCCGCGTTTCTGGAATCTTGTTCGATTAAGAGGCCTCGTATCCAAGCAGAGCTTTGCTTTCGAGGAACTCTTCGAAGCCGAACACACCCACTTCGCGGCCATTGCCCGACTGTTTGTAGCCTCCAAAGGGCGCAACGACGTCTTGCAAACCGTCGTGAGGAGCTCCGTTGAGATAAATGCGACCGGCCCGTAACCGCGCTCCGACTTCTCGGGCATGAGTTAGGTCGCCGGCGAAGACATAGCCGGAAAGGCCGTAGACCGTGCCGTTTGCGATGAGAACAGCTTCGTCCTCGTTGCTATAGGTGATCATCGAAAGAACCGGGCCGAATATCTCCTGCTGTGCGATTGTCATATCAGGCCGGACGTCGGAGAAGATCGTCGGTTGCACGTAGAACCCGCAGTTTAACCCGCGCGGACGACCTAGTCCGCCCGTGACGAGGGTCGCGCCTTCCTCGATTCCGGCACTTATGAGATTTTGAACGCGATCGTACTGCAGCTGGCTAACCAAAGGGCCAAGGCGCGTATTCCGGTCACGTGGGTCTCCCACAACAATCGACTCAGCCGTTGCCTTCGCGATTTCCACAGCCTCATCAATCTGGCTCTGATGCACAAGCATTCTTGTTGGCGCTTGGCATGATTGTCCGGAGTTGGTGAAGCATCGCATCACCCCGGCTGATATTGCCGTTTCGAGATTCGCGCCGGGGAGGATAATATTGGCGCCTTTACCGCCGAGCTCTTGGCACACACGCTTGACGGTGTCGGCCGCATCTTTCGCGACTTGGATGCCGGCGCGGGTCGAGCCGGTGAATGACACCATATCGATATCCGGATGCGAGGAGATTGCGTGACCGACAGTCAGGCCATCGCCGTTTACGAGATTGAACACCCCTTTCGGAACCCCCGCGTCATGAAGGATTTCTGCAAGAATGATCGGGCTGAGAGGGGCGACCTCGCTAGGTTTGACGACAACGGTGCAACCGGCGGCCAGCGCGGGGGCGAGCTTGGAGGCGATCTGGTTCACAGGCCAATTCCAGGGCGTGATCAATCCGCAGACGCCGATAGGTTCGCGCGTGACTCTCGTAGTTCCCAACATGCGGTCGTATTCGTAGTCCCTGAGAACAATCAGTGCCTGTTTAAAATGCGCGAGTGCCGTGTCAGTCTGGATCTGCTTTGAGAACCATAAGGGAGAACCCATCTCTGCCGTTATAGCCTCCGCGACTTCGTCGAAGCGCGCCTCAAATACAGAAATTACGCGGCGCAGAAGATCGAGCCGTTCCGAGCGAGCTGTCTGCGAGTATGCCGGAAATGCACGTCGAGCTGCCTTTACGGCGAGATCGACATCAACCGCGCTACCGAGGCTGATCCGTGCGATGGCTCCTTCCGTTGCGGGATTTATCACGTCGAGGAACGCAGGACTCGTCGGATCAACCCACTCCCCGTCGATGTAAAATTGAGTATTATGTTTCATGGTATGCTCCAGCGTTGGCCAACTCTGTTGACCCGTGTCTTGTGCAATTTCATGTACACGCAAGGAAGGAAGCTGCATTTGGCGCAAGGCAGAACCAAACCGCTGCGCTAGATTTCGATCAAACCTGCATTAGCTCGGCAGCCGCCTGGAGTGATACCCGACGTCATATTCCCCGAATCCTGCGCCATGCTGCTCGACACGTCCAATGCAGTCGCGCACGGTAACTTGCGCGTTCCAATAACTCTGCCATTTGCGTTTCCCTAATCGTTATTCTTTTGGACCGCCTTAGGCCGCGTTGAATCCGCATGACTTATGCGAGGCCAAAGGCGTCACGGACGCAAATGAATAATTTTCAGACAGTCATTAGGATATTTCGAACCGAGATCAGCGATCCGCGCCGAAATCCCTGGCTCATCTCTACGTCCTGTCGAGAGCCAATCCCAAAGTGGCGTAAGGTGCTACATAGAACCTGCACTTTTTGGAATCTATCGCCGTAGTCTCTTTTGGAAGCAGCGGGTGCGACGACAGGATCACTTCTTTAGTTCGGTCACCCAAGCGACGTATGAAGGTCTCTCATGAGCCGGGGATAAAATTTCACTTCCCATCCGGCGACCCTCGTTTCAGATGCAATTCGCTCTTCTCACCGATCATTGCCTCGGCTACGGTCGTCCTCCGAAGAAGGCTCACAGTCTTCATCTCCAGGAAAAACCGATGTTTTACGATACCCAGAGGAACGATCATGGCCTCAAGTACAATCCTTTCAAATCCTGCGTCATTCCTCGTCCAATTGGTTGGATCTCAACCATAAGCTACGATGGTATTCCGAACCTCGCGCCGTTCAGCATCTTCAATCAACTGGCCTTCGATCCTCCCTTCGTCTTTTTCTCGGGTAGCTCTCGGCCTGGAACCGGTATTCGCAAAGATAGTGTAGTCAATGCTGAAGAGACAGGTGAGTTCGTCGTCAACATGGCTACTTGGGAAATGAGGGAGCAAGTCAATAGAAGCTCCACTAGTTTTCCTCCCGACGTCGACGAAATGAAGTTTCTAGGCCTTACCAAACTGCCATCCCGTCTCGTAAAACCATGGCGAGTCGGTGAGTCTCCGATCCATTTGGAATGCCGATACCATCAGACGATTACGTTGCCGGGCAATCGCCGCGAGTCCATGCACCGGGTGGTGATCGGGGCGGTTGTTGGAATTCACATCGATGACAAGGTTCTAACTTCAGACGGGCGGATCGATGTCGTCAAAATCAGACCGTTGGCCCGGCTCGGCTACATGGACTACACGAGCGTCACGGAGGTTTTCAGCATGCCCTCTTACGCCGACCAGGCGAGTCTAGTCGGGGAAGCTGTCGCGAACCGAACGTTCAAACCAACATTGTGAAGGTCGTCAATCGGCAGCGCGTCAAGCCGTCAGTTCGCCGGTCAAACCACTTCGGGCGTGGGGCAAGTTCCGTTCGTGTATCGCCGCGACCGATATCCATTCGCAACTCGCGGCGCGACGGGGGCTCATGCCCCAACCTGCAACCATATCGGTTGGAAGGATCCAAAATGAGGTGATTCGGCATAGCGGCGTTGATGACGCTGGCGCTGTCCTGGCCGACTTCGCCAAACGATCTGTTCAGCAACATCAAGTCAGGCAAGCCCGAAGTGGCGAAGATCGGCGACGGGTCGCTAAACGGCTATGCGGCAACGGCATCAGCGCGTCTCTCGGCATTTGTCGGCGAATTGCGTTGGAAGCGGCCCGCACCGCCTGCCAAGTGGACCGGCGAGCGTGACGCCGGTGCCTTCGATCCCGTCTGCGTGCAGACAAGCACCTTCGGTGTCATGGCTGTCCGCAGCACCACGGAAGACTGTCTTTATCTGAATGTCTGCGCGCCGACGTCGGGCCGCGGCGAGCTGCGCCCGGTGATGGTATGGCTCCATGGCGGCGGCCTTCTCAACGGCCGCACCAACGACTATGACCCGCGCAAGCTCGTCAAGGACGGCGATCTCGTCGTGGTGTCCACGACCTACCGCATGAACGTGTTCAGCTATATGGCGCATCCGGCCCCAGTCATGGAAGGCTAAAGAATGGTCGGTTAGGTCTGGTTTGGCAGCGGCCGCGATCTGTTATCACGAACTGGACAGGCGGATTTCCCGCATCCGCAATAAATGTTCAGAAGCTGCAGATGGTGTTGCACGCGAAAAGGCCCCCGCCCCCTCATCGGGATGAAGCCGTCTGGAATTTCCATTGGCATCGATCCTATCAAGCCAACCTGCAACCACGTGTTGCGTTGTCTAACGTCTCTGCACCAGAGGGCATTCGCTCTCAGATAGCGGCCGAAATGCTTCATCCCCTGGAATTGTCGCGACAACATTCAGCAGGTCCCACTCCCCCTTCGACTCGGCGGGGGCCTTGGTTTCCAGAAGATACATATCGCGGATGACCCGGCCGTCATCGCGAATTCTGCCGTTCTTCGTCATGAAGTCGTTGATCGGTATGGACTTCATTTTCGACATCACTGCCTTCGCTTCGTCTGTTCCGGCCGCTTGAACAGCCTTCAGGTAATGCATCGCCGCGCTATAAGTACCGGCTTGGACTTCCGTCGGTGGCTGTCCGTGCTGCTTCCAGAACCTGGTTGAGAAAGCCCGCGTTTCTTCGTTCTGGTCCCAATAAAATGCTTCCACGAACTGTAACCCGTGCGCCGCCTTCAATCCCAGCGCATGAATTTCAGTGTCCTGCATGAGCAGTCCGACGACCTTTTGCCCCTGATCCATGATGCCGAATTCGGCAGCTTGCTTGATCGTGTTGACCGTATCCGCTCCCGCGTTGGCCACACCAATAACTTGCGCCTTGGACGATTGAGCTTGGAGAATGAATGAGCTGAAGTCGGAGGATCCAGTTGGGTGTCTCACAGAACCGACGACCGTACCGCCAAGCGATTTTACAAAGTCCGCCGCGTTGGCTTCGAGCGAATGCCCGAACGCATAGTCGGCCGTGATGAAATACCAACTCTTACCGCCCTGCTTGACAACAGCGGTCGCCGCACCCTTGGCGAGAGAATAAGTGTCGTATACCCAGTGCGCGCCATTGGGCGAACAGGACTTCCCGGTCAATTCGGACGTAGCTGCAACCGTCGCGATGGTGATCTTGTTCTTTTCGATAGCGAGTTTTTGAACCGCCAGCGCGACAGCCGAATTCCCCAGGCCGAAGATCGCGTCCACGTGCTCGATATCGAACCATTTCCTGGCGATCCCCACGCCGACGTCGGCCTTGTTCTGCAGATCTCCAGAGACGAGTTCAATCGGTTTGCCGAGAACTGTTGCTCCAAAATCGCTGATCGCCATTTTCATGGCAACCACGTCGCCAGGGCCTGAGTTCTCGGCATAAGGCCCGCTCATATCATCAAGGACACCGAGCTTGATCGTATCGTCCGACACCTGCGCAAAACACGGCACATTGATCAAAACGAGTGCAGCCGATAACTGAGCCGCCAATTTCCAGCGAGCCTCCCTTCGCATTTTCCACTCCCATATTTTTATTATGCTTTTGATTGTTTGACGATGCCCTGCGCGAGCAGGCCGTCGATGGTTTGCCGGTCGAAGCCGACCTCCATCAGGACGTCCGCCGTGTGCTCGCCTAGCCGCGGGGCATGGTGCCCGACGGTCGGCTGCGATGCCGACCATTCCGTCGGCACCGATATTTCCCTGATGTTTCCCTCGGTCGGATGGTGAACTGTGCGGAAATAGCCGATCGCATTGAGATGTTCGTCGGCGAGAATGTCGTCGAGCGAATTCATCCTTGCTGCCGGGATATCCGCCGTCGTCAATACATCGAGCCATTCGCCTGTCGTACGCGTGGCAAGAACGCCGGCGAGATATCCGTAGACCTCGTCGATGTGCTTCAATCGCTCTGCCTGCGACGAAAAACGGGGATCTTCATCGAAGAGTTGCGGCTGTCCGATCACCTCAAAAAAAGCGCGCCAATGCTTGTCTGAATAGACCAGCGTGCAGATGTAACCGTCGCGGGTGCGGTGCGGGCGCCTGTTGTGAGCGAGACTTCTCTGATAGCCCGTATCTCCGAGCGAAGGCTCAAAGCTGGATCCTGCGAGATGTTCGCTGAGAATGACCGACACGAGGCCTTCGAACATGGGGACGTCGATGCGCTGACCTTGCCCAGTGCGATCCCGATGGTGAAGTGCAGCAACGGTTGCAAACGCGACCTGCAGGCCGACGATTCTGTCAGCCAGTATCACCGGAGCATAACGCGGCTCGGGTGAGCCCGCTTTCAGCGACAGCCAGGGAAGGCCAGACATTCCCTGAATGAGATCGTCATAGGCTGGCCGTGACGCATAAGGGCCACGCTGACTGAAGCCGAACGCCCCGACATAGATCAGTTTCGGATTGATCCGATACAGGTCCTCATAAGACAAGCCAAGGCGAGCCATGGCTTTCGGCCTGATATTGTAGAGCAGGACGTCGGCGGTTTCCGCGAGTTTGAGCAGCAAGTCACGGCCCCTGGGCGCCTTCAGGTCGACGGCGATCGACCGCTTGCTGCGATTCGTGGACAGATAGAGGTGCCCCATCCCTGGATTTTTCATCGGGCCTGATAGTCGCATGACATCGCCCTCAGGCGACTCGACCTTGACGACGTCCGCTCCGTGGTCCCCGAGCAATTGGCAGGCGTAGGGGCCCATGACCACCGTCGTAAGGTCAAGCACACGAATGCCCGACAAAGGTCCGCTCATGATCAGTCTCCGATTTCCGGTTAGATCGGCTGCCGATCAGGCTGCGTGTTGTTTCAGCATTTCGCGAGCGACGACGAGTTGCTGTATCTGGCTGGTGCCTTCATAGATCCTGAACAGCCGCGCATCGCGAAACAGCCGCTCGATCGCATACTCCTTGATGTACCCGTAGCCGCCGTGGATCTGCAGAACGCGATCCGCGATCCGGCCGAGCGCTTCGGTGGTGAAGTATTTGCAACAAGCAGTTTCCTTGGTCACAGGCAGGCCGTCGTCCTTCATGCGAGAGACCTTCTCGATCATCGCCCGCGAGGCGAGAGCTTCCGCTTCGCAGTCCGCCAGCATGCCTTGGATTAATTGGAATTGCGAGATCGGCTTGCCGAACTGCACGCGGTCGGATGCATATCGCACGCCCTCATCGATGATTCGCAGACTGAGTCCGGTTGCGACGGCGGACATATGCAGGCGCGCATGATCGAGTGAGCGCATCGCGGTCTTGAAGCCGACGCCCTCCCGACCGCCCAGGAGTGCGCTTGCCGGAACGCGGCAGTCTTCGAAAATCACGTCCGCGGTATGGGAGCCTCGGAAGCCCATTTTTTTGTAGTGCGGAGCGACGGTAATTCCGGGCGTTCCGCGTTCTATCAGGAATGCGGAGATACCGGCGGTTTTCTGCTCCTTGGGACCGGTGCGCGCAAAGATGGTAAAGATGCCGGCATGGGGCGAGTTGGTGGTGAAACGCTTGGTGCCGTTGATAATGTAGTGGTCGCCGTCGCGGGTCGCCTTCGTTGTTAACGCGGCTGCGTCGGACCCGGCTCCGGGCTCCGTCAACCCGAACGACGCGACGAGTTCACCTTTGGCGATTTTCGGAAGGTAAGCCTGGCGCTGTTCTTCGGTGCCATCGATGAGCATACCGAGCGTGCCAACGCCGTTGCTGGTTCCGAAGTACGATCGGAACACCGGCGATGCATAACCGATTTCGGTCACGACGCTGACTTCCTCGAACATCGAGAGGCCGAGGCCACCATACTGCTCCGGAATCGTCATTCCGAAGTATCCCAAATCCTTCATCTTTTGGACGAGGGGCGCCGGAATGTCGTCATGCTCCTCGACCCACTCTTCGGCAGGGATCAGATCCTGACGCACGAACCGCCTGGTTTCTTCGACCATGGAGCGCAGAACGTCACTGTCAGCCATTGGCTCTTCCTTTGTTCTTCAGTTTTTTGTTCGCCGCCCGGATGTAGTGCTCGTGCAGCACGTTGAGATGCTGCTCCATCTCCCGAACAGCCTTCGCAACATTGCGGCCGCGTAAGAGCTTCAAAAACCTGCGGCGCGATTTGATGACATCGACGCCCATCACCGAACCGACCTCGCCGATGAAGTCCAGCAGGATGTTCATCAGCGACTTCATCATCATGATGAGAATGGGGTTGCCGGTGAGCTCGGCGAGCAGGACATGGAATTCGACGTTGAGCCTGGTTTTGACCGCCAGATTGCCGGCGAGGGTTTCCCGCTCCGCGGCATCGACGTTTGTGTCCAGCGCTTTCAAGTCGGCCTCGACCGCGCGCTCGCACGCGACCGCAATGACTGACGATTCAATCGCAAGCCGGGCCTCAGTCAACTGCTCAAGGGTAATTCCGCCGACCTCGACCATGCCGCGCATGATTTTGGTAAACGGCTGAGAGTTCCCTTTGGCTACGAATGCACCACCCGTGGCGCCTTTCTTGAATTCGAGCTGGCCAATGGATTCCAGCGAGCGAAGCGCTTCTCTCACCGCATGGCGGCTGACGGCGAAGTTCGCCGCCAACTCCCGCTCGTTCGGAAGCTTTTCACCAGCCTTCAATTTGCCGGAGTGAATCTGCTCCCCAATCTGCCGGGATATCTCCTCGAAAAGTCGGGTGGTTTTGACGGCCTCGAAGTTCATTCAGGTAAAATAGTCCAATGATTGGATCAATGCAATAACATCTTCGACAACCCGACGATGTCGCTTTGCCGGAACTGCATCGGTCCGAAACATGCATTCTCGGACATTTGGATACGAAATAGGAATCAGCGAAGACACGTCGTCATGCTAGCACCCCAGGGGCGGCACGAAGGGCATGGGCGGTTTCGCCAAAGGTCTTGCGATCATCGAGGCGTTCGGGATCCATGACGTCATGAGCTTCGCCGATGCGGCGCGAGCATCGGGCGCAACGCGCGCTGCCGCTCGACGGTGTCTGCTGACGCTTAACGAGCTAGGCTATGTGGAGCGCTACGGTCGCGAGTTCAGACCGCTGGAGCGACTGCGCAAGCTGGGCGGCACGACGACGATGCGTGACCGGCTGGCGCGACTCGCGCAGCCGCAACTGGCACGCGCCCGCGACGAACTGAAGGAATCCGTGTCGCTTGCGGTGCTGGAAAACGATACCACGCTATTCATTGCCCGCGCCGAGGCGGAACACATCGTCTCGACCGGCGTTCGCATCGGAGCACATCTGCCGGCCTATTGCTCGGCAACCGGGCGCGTGCTGCTCAGCCAGTTCGCCGACAAGGACATCCTCGAACATATCGGCCGCAAGTCGTTGCCGGCCCGAACGCCGCGTACACTGACGAAACCCACCGATATCGTCGCGGAAATCCGCTCAGTGCGCGAAAAAGGTTATGCAATCAGCGACGAAGAGCTGGAGCTGGGAATCCGGGCCCTGGCAGTGCCGGTGCGAATACGGCAAATGATCGCGATAGGCCATCCGCATAACTATCAACGAGGCTACGTTCGGCGTTGATCACCGCAGGCTTTGGCGGAGCCGAGCGTCTTTCTCAGCGTGCCGGTTTCCGTCAAGGTCGCTCCGCGTGAGACGCGGATTCGCTGCGGGAAAGTCGACTGCCTCGATGAAAGGCATCGCAAGCAACGTCCGGCGCGCTCCTGTTCGCCGGCGGCGCGTGCCCGACGCCCTTGACGACCTCAAACCACCAGTTCACTGAGCATTCGTTCGTTAAGCCAGCAGGAGTGGACCCCGAATGGAACGCGTTGCGGTAAATGAAGTCTGGCCAATTCTTTCATAGATTTCGCATCGAGAATAAGCAGTTCTGCCTTTGTGTCGGACATCAGCAGTTCCAGCAGGTAGCCGTCGTCTTCATGCGTCGCGCCTGCCTTTGCGACGAACAGCGCTTCGCCTCCGAAAAACTCTCCATAGTCAAAATAGCCGGCCTCTTTCTCGTCAATCAAATCGTACTTGAGGACGCCCCTTCCCATGTACCCGCCTCGCTCTTCGTCGATCAAGTAGCCATACCGGCTCCTTTTCCCGACAAAGCTCAAGTTGAGACTCGGGCGTTCGTAACCGTGCTTGAGAAGCGTTCGGTCTTCTTCCACGTTGCCGCTCGTCAAATCCAGAACCCACTTGTTGAGCTGCGCCGGCGGTTCCTTGGGCGTGTGTATCGCTACGTCAGACGGGTAATCGTGGAACATTGGTGCGTAGAGCACGATCTGCTCATGCCCATTTTCGGCCACCTCCTCCCAGCCGTTCACAACGTGCCACAGCACGCCCGGTCTGGGAGTTTGAAACCAGCGAACCTGATCGCCAGGCTTGAAATGCCTTGGAATGACCCCCCAGCGCAGCTTGTAGTTCGCGTCGAACCAATAACAACTTCCGTTTTGGCTGGTTAGCGCTTCCGGCGCGAATCTCATGGAGATGTCCGGAAATACGACATAGTTTTCGGTCAGGAAATAATCGTGCTGCCACGCCATTCTTGGTTGCCCGGCGGAATGCTCGTATATCCTATCGAAATGCAACAACGTATCGTTGCTCACTCGCCCGCAATAGAGGTGACCAACGCGATCAGTTGTCACGCTGTAGAAGTCGCCGTTAGCTGGGTCGATGCGTGGATGCGCGGAAAATGGCGCTTGCCATCGACCGTCCCATGTTTCCAGGTGACCGCTACCATCGAGAAACAGTCGGCCTCGAACCAGTCGCGGGTGAAGGGCAAAAGCATAACCAGTCTCCTGCAGGCAGAAGATACGGCCCGCATGAAATTGTACAGACGTCGAGCCTGGCGACTGATCAAAGTTGCCGAGATTGGGAATTAAGCCCTGCTGTTTCTTCTGTTCGATGCGGGCCAGCTTTTCGAGAGACGCTCTGCCGCCACCGGTGACGTCGGTAATTCCGGAATAAACTTCCCTTCCGATGGATTCCTCAGCCAGGAATCGCGGTGTTCGAATGTAGGTGTTAGAGTACGTTGCCGCTCCGTTTCGAATTTGAATCTGGTGCAACATCCCCGCACCGACAAATGCGTGTATCCGAACATGCGTCTTGTCAAACTGCGTGTTCGTGCCGTTGCGTAGGTAAACGCCAATCAGATCGTCTGGAATTTTCCCGGTGACCGGCACCGGAACGTGGGACAACTCAATCTTGACGGGTTTGTATCCAGCAACGTTATAGACACTCCGTTCATTGTGCCCCGTGATATCCAACTGACTTTCGATTCGCATGTCGACTTCGTCGAATGTCGGCGCGATCCGCGTGGATGAACTATTCATTGCAATGGCCTTTCCATCTTGACACTTCGGGGGCTACTTCTTCGAACGCTGCTTAATTTCCGCGGAAATGGCCCAGTTGGAGGGCTGTCGCGTTCGGTCCTGTTTCGGTCCAACGGA
Source organism: Bradyrhizobium sp. (assembly GCA_028290305.1). The sequence goes on along the minus strand of JAQGKC010000027.1, from coordinate 9,893 downwards.
TCACGGACTGACGCTTATTGCTGTAAGGCCAAAGGGCAGTTTCCATCTGCCAGAGGACGGAAAGCGGTGTTTCCCGGTATCACGGCCTCCACTTTGTAGTAGTCCCAAGGTCCGCGGGACTCCGCGGGGGTTTTGACCCGGAACAGATACATATCGTGCGTCATGCGGCCGTCGACACGCAGCTGGGCATGGCGTGCGAACATGTCATCGAGAGGCATGTCGCGCATCGTTGCCACCACCGACTTCGCATCACGGCTGTTCGCCCGTTGCACCGCACGAATATAATTGAGGACCGCTGAATAGGTGCCGGCGTGGATTTGCGAGGGCATCACGTGCATTCGTTCGAAAAACCGCTTGGAAAAGGCTCGTGTTTGGTCGTCTAGATCCCAATAAAACGCTTCAGAAATCAAGGTTCCCTGAGCGCTTTCCAATCCGAGCGCATGAATGGTGTAGATGCTCCCGAAAAGCCCCACCAGCGACTGTCCTGGCCGCGGCAAACCGAACTCGCGTGCCTGTCTGATCGAGAGAATGAGATCATCCCCGGCCGATGCAAAGGCAATGACGTTCGGTTGTTGAGCTTCCGCCGTGAGGAGAAACGAGGACATATCCGAGGTCCCCATGGGGGGGCGTACGGATCCTACGACGCGTCCCCCAGACTTCTCCAGCGCGGCGGTCGCATCACGTTGGAGCGCCGTTCCAAATGCGTAGTCAGGTGTGATGAAGAACCATGACTTCGCGCCACCGGATGCCACTTGCTGCGTTAGCCCGGTGGATATGGAGTAACTATCGTAGGTCCAGGATACCGACGTCGGAACGCAAGCTGAGCCCGTCAGATCCGACGACGCTCCGCCCGAAATCAGCGTTACGCGATCCTTCTGGTTGCTGAGCGCCTGGACGGCCAGCGCCACACTGGACGTTACCAGGTCGGCAATTGCGTCCACCTTCTCTGTATCGATCCACCTTCTGGCAATGCCGCTGGCAACATCGGCCTTGTTCTGATGATCGGCGAAAACGACGGTCGCTTTCTGCCCGAAAACAGGACCTGCATCTTCAGCTGCCATCTCCGCGGCCACAACCGAGCCCTTGCCGGCCACATCGGCGTAAGGGCCTGCCATATCGGTGAGAACGCCTATCTTCAGTGGCTCAGCGAGCGCTGGATCACCGAGAATTACCACCACCATTGCTGACAGGCAGACAAGAACCGCCTTCTTCATTCAGGCCTCCCATTTTATTTCGGATCGAATGTCTGGACCAATGAATGGTGGGAATCAAGGCTTTTGGTCAGTATCATTGGAAAATACAACAACGAGGCACTTGCCAGTCGCATAATTTGCTGCAATGTTTGATCCAATGGAGGAACAAATGCGCGGCATTGTCGTACGGAATATCCCGCGATCGCCCAAATCGATGACCGACGAACTCCGGACCTTAGGCGTCGCTACGATACATGAGGCGATGGATCGCCAAGGCCTTGCGGCCCCAGTACTCAGACCGGTCTATCAAGGTGCATCGATCGCTGGAAATGCCGTCACGGTTCTGTTGCCACCCGGCGACAACTGGATGATTCACGTCGCGATTGAGCAATGTTGCGAAGGAGACGTGCTTGTCGTCGCTTGTGAGAGCCGTTGCACAGACGGCGCCCTTGGCGAGCTATTGGCAACTTCATTGCGGGCGGCTGGCGTTGTAGGTGCCGTCTTGGATGTCGGATGTCGCGACGTACGGGCACTGCAGGAAATGCAGTTTCCCGTATGGTGCCGGGCCGTTTCGGCTAGGGGTACGGTGAAAGCCTCGCTGGGAAGCGTCAATGTTCCGATTGTCTGCGCCGGGATGGCCGTTTACCCAGGTGACATCGTGGTCGCAGATGACGATGGAGTGGCGTGCATCCCTTACGCTGTTGCCGATCAAACGCGGATCACAGCCGCCCAACGGCAATCGAAAGAGAGCGAGTCACGACAGCAACTCGCGGCCGGGCGATTGGGGCTCGATCGATTGAACATGCGTCCAAAGCTGGCCGCTGCCGGACTCCGATATGTCGACAACTTAAGTGAAGTGACCGGGCCTCGATCGAGGCAGTGAACCCATGCGCATTCCGCGCGCTTGAGACGTAAGACAAGGACGTTTGCGATGAATGAGACAGTTTCAACGAAGACACTGGTTCACGTCGGGGAAGGCACCCCGATGGGGCGTTTCATCCGTGAATATTGGCTGCCAGCATTGCTATCGACCGAGCTCAAAAGTGGCGGCTCGCCGACACGTCTAATGCTGCTGGGAGAGAAGCTGGTAGCGTTCCGCGGCGCCAGCGGCGCGGTCGGCATCCTGGATGAACGTTGCCCCCATCGCGGCGTGTCGCTTTTTCTCGGACGCAATGAGGCCGCTGGTTTGCGTTGCATCTATCATGGCTGGCAGTTTGGGGCGAATGGTCGCTGCATCGACATGCCAAGTGTTCCACCGTCGCAGCGATTTCAGCAAAAGGTACGCGTTCGAGCATATCGAACGGTGGAGCGCGCCGGCGTTGTCTGGGTCTATATGGGTCAACGCGCCGAACCGCCGCCGCTTCCTGCCTTTGAGGCAACGATGCTCCCGGAGAGCGAGGTCAGTGTTTATTGCATCCAACGCGAATGCAACTGGCTCCAGGTCGCTGAAGGTGATCTTGATACGTCGCATTTCGGCTTTTTACACATGGGAAGCGTCGACCCCGAGGATATGGCGCCGGACAATTTGCTGCGCCACACCACCGAGAACCGTATCCCAGACTTTTCGATGGGCGATGCCCCCTGGGGAACGAGTTACGCGGCCTTCCGCGATACGACAGATGGCCAAATCTACTGGCGATTCGCCAACTTCCTGTTTCCGTGCTGGACCCAAAGTCCGCAGGGTCCGTTCGAGGATCATATCGATGCACGTGCGTTCGTGCCGATGGACGATCACCACACAATGCTCTTTCACTTCTCCTGGAAGAAAAAGTCATCGCCGTTGCGTGCGGTCGATAAGCACGGCAATCAACTCCCCGGCCTTCGCAACGACAACGACCTACTTCCAAATACGACGGACTGGTTTGGCCGGTGGCGGACGCGGCAAAGTATTTCGAACGATTGGGAGATGAACCGTTCAACGCAACAGGACGGCACGATCTATTCCGGTATCGACAACCTCCGAGTCCAGGATCAGGCGGCTGTTGAAAGCATGGGTTTCATCGTCGATCATAGTCTGGAGCAATTGGCACCGACGGATCAAATGGTAGCTCGTACGCGACGCCGGTTGGTAAAGGCGGTGCAGGCCTTTCTAGACGGCGCCACACCTCCCGGGATCGACGATCCCGAGGTCTTTTACGCCGCCCGCAGCGGCTATTTCCTCAGTCGAGAACGCCTCGGATGGCAGGACGCCTACCGCTCGCGCATGCAGCATGCCTTGCATCCCGTCCCGCTCATCGCAGCAGCGGAGTGAACAAACGGTGCTGCCGGAGTCTGTGGAAGTACAGCACCTGATGCCCCAATCACCCAGTGCCCTCCACCGCGATAGCATCGACATGCGTGTGACGGCGATCCTTTACGCGGGGCCGGACACCAACCTCTATGAACTGCGACCGATATCAGAAGATCTGGTACCTGCATTCAAAGCAGGCGCGCATGTCGACCTGCACCTCCCGAATGGACTAATCAGGCAATATTCGATCGCAAGCGATCCCGAGGACCGAACCCGATACGTTCTCGGCATCAAACGTGATGCGTCCGGGCGTGGCGGTTCGCGTTTCGTGCACGAATCTATTCGCGCGGGAACCGTTATTACGACGGGCTTGCCCAGAAGTACATTCTCGCTCGTGGAAGATGGCAAGCCCGCCGTGTTCATCGCGGGCGGAATTGGCGTCACTCCGTTTCTAAGTATGGCGCAGCGCGCAAATCGGATCGGGCTGAACTGGAAACTCTATGCCGCGATGCGCAAGTGTGCCGACCTCCCTATTCTCTCGCCCCTCCAGAGCCAAGGCGAGCGCATCACCACGCATCTGGATGAGGAGCACAACGACCGGCCGATTGATCTGGCCGCGATTATACGTTCTGTCAGTTCCGATACACACCTCTACTGCTGCGGCCCCTCGCCTATGCTCAAGCTCTTTGAGCAGCAGACGGCGTCGAGAGAGAGCGAGTACAATCATCTCGAACGCTTCACGAACGACGCACCGGCGGGGGCGGCATCTGGGTATGCCGTGCAGTTAGCCCGGTCGAATCTGACCGTCCATGTCGGAACCGGTCAGACGATCATTGAGGCACTTCGCGACAAGGGGATCCAAGTAATGACCTCTTGCGAGCAAGGTGTCTGCGGCTCGTGCGAGACGAAAGTCGTTGCCGGCCGCCCTAACCATCGCGATGTGATTTTGACGGATGACGAAAAGGCTTCAAACAAGACGATGATGATCTGCTGTTCAGGCAGTCTCGATGATGTCCTTGTCCTTGATCTCTAAGCCGGTTTATGAGGAAAAATAGGTATGAAATTAGTGAGCTTCCGACGCAGTGACGCAGATAGCTTCGGGGTTGTTGTCGACACCGGGGTCGTCGATCTGCACAAGCGCTATCCGAAGATCCCAGATCTCAGGACGCTAATCGCCGAAATTCCGACAAGCGAACTCTCGCGGTTCGTCGGCGAGAAACCAGACCACGATCTCGCGGAAATCGAGCTAAGGCCGCCAATTCCGAATCCCGACAAGATCATTTGTATCGGGGTGAACTATCACGCTCATCTGGCGGAAATCGGCATGGCGCGGCCCGACTATCCCATGATCTTTCTGCGGTTGGCAAATACGCAGGTTGGACACGGTCGCCCGCTTGTTCGGCCCCTTGAGTCTGAACAATTCGACTACGAAGGCGAGTTGGCCGTCATTATCGGGAGCCGTGCGCGTCGTGTTCCCGAAAGCCATGCATTGGACGTCGTCGCGGGTTACTCTTGCTACAATGAGGGAACGATTCGTGATTGGCAATCGCATACCCGCCAGGTCTCGCCGGGAAAAAACTTTCCTGCGACCGCGAGTTTCGGACCATGGCTTGTGACGAAAGATGACGTCCCTGATCTTCGTTCGTTGACGTTATCAACCCGGATCAACGGGCAGCAGGTCCAGCACGCAGAGCTTTCTGACATGATTTTCAGCGTGCCCGAATTGATTGCCTACTGCTCCCGATTCACCGAGCTAGTTCCGGGCGACATTATCAGCACCGGCACAACGGGCGGAGTCGGCGCGTATCGCAAGCCTCCACTTTGGATGAAGCCAGGTGACACGGCTGAAGTCGAAATCTCGCATATTGGCAGACTGAGCAATCCCGTTGTCGCCGAATGAACTCGTTCACAGATCGTCCATAAGGATTTTTGCACGTGAGAACAAATATTCTTGGAAAATCCGGGCTGCCGGTTTCAGCGCTCGGCTTCGGGTGCGGATTTGTCGGCGGAATCATGGTGCAGGGATCAACGTCTGAACAGGACGCTGCCGTCGGAATGTGCGCCGATCTCGGTATTACATATTTCGATACGGCACCTCACTATGGCAGCGGAAGATCGGAAGAACACCTCGGGCGCGCACTTGCGCGATCGAGGCTCAAGGCCGTGATTGGGACCAAAGTGATGGTGCCAACAGCTTCAGGGGCACATATATCGGACTCCATCCGCACCTCCGTCGAGGATAGCCTCCGACGGCTCAAGGTTGAACGGATCGACCTTCTTCAAGTGCACAACGGCGTATCGTCCGCTCCGACCGGCAACGGCCTCACTCCCGAAAGAGTCCTGGAAGAGGTCGTCCCTGAGCTAAAATCTCTGCAGGCGGCCGGCAAGATAAGATCCATCGGAATGTCCGGCTTAGGACAATCGTCGGCGATCTCTCGGCTGATCGAATCAGGTGAATTCGACACGGCGCAACTGGTCGTCAACTTACTCAATCCAAGCGCGGCTGCTCCTGTCCCTACGGTATTTGGAGCGCAGAACTACAATCAAGTGCTAGCCTCTGCCGAGAAGAAGAACATGGGAACGATCGGCATCCGCGCGCTTGCGGGCGGAGCATTGACCGGGAGCGCCGATCGTCACCCCGTCGCCCTCGCCAAAGTTGATCCAATTGGATCCGGTGCTTCCTATGCCGCCGACGTGCAACTGAGCCAGATGTTCAGAACACTTGTCGCCGAAGATCGCGCGGAAGACCTGACGGATCTTGCCGTTCGTTACTCCATGTCATTTCCCTTTTCGACCATCGTGTTGGGATTTTCGAGCCTTGAGCAGGTGAAAGACGCAGCAAAGAGCGCAGAACGAGGTCGCCTGGACGTGGACACCTTGGCACGGATAGCGGCAATTCAGAGCGCGCTGTTTCGCGCCCAACCGGCGTCCCAGGCCCAATCGACGTGATTACTGGAACCGACCGCCGTGGGCTTGCTTGGAGATCGCGATGACACCTCACGAATACAAGGCCTGGTTTGACGGCTTTACCGCTTCCGACCGGAGATCACCCAGCTTGGAGAAATGGGCTGTGATAAACGACCGAGTGGCTGACATCGACGGTTTTGCGGTGACGCGGGAGACCTATGTGCATGCATTTTGCGAAGAGTTTAAGGGCGTTTCGTTACATCAGGCCCTTTCAAACCACTGCGCTCACGAGCGGATGTTTGATGGGAAAGAGGCAATGCACGCGCTGGGCGAGATTCAAGCGCGCATCTTCGTCTTGGATCAGCCTGCCGATGCGTGGTGCGCTCGCTGCGCGACATGATCGTGCTGCTCGGCGAAAAGCGCAATTTATTTAGTCGTACAAATTGGACGCTTCGTTGGAGGACTCATCGTTCCTATGATAACTCTCACGCGATCTCCCCGTGGCCGGAATGTTGCCGGACGAACTCGTTCACCTATCATGCGAGCGGAATATAGCCGCCACCGCACTCAGGAGTTCCATACCATGCCGCTGAAGCGGGCGAAATCAGGAAATGTCAAGCCGTCCTCGCGACGGCGTCAAGCCGATCTGGCGGCCGAAGCCAAGCGGTCGGCTCTCGAATCGACCGACGCCGCGGACGATCTCCAGTTCCGGCCCGTTACTGACGGCAGAGCTTTCGAGGAGATAGCGAGACAGATCCGTAGCGAGTTGGCTGAAGGCCGCCTGAAGGTTGGCAGCCGGCTGCCTCCCGAGCGCGTCATGGCCGCCCAGATGAACGTTTCGCGGCACGTACTCAGGGAGGCACTACGTTCCCTCGAGAACGCAGGCCTTATCCGAATGCGCAAGGGTGCAACCGGAGGAGCGTTCCTAGCTGCCGGAGGTGGGACCAGCATCGCCAGCGGTATGCTGGATCTATTCCACATTGGGGCAATATCTCCCGAGCAGTTAACGGAAGCACGCATTTGGATTGGCAGCATCATTGTCCGCGAAGCCTGTAAGCGCGCGACTCCGACCGATATCGCCGAGCTGGAAACCAACATTGACGCGCTAGAAGCAGCCATCGCGAGTGAACCACATCCTCAGAGGGTTGAGATTAATTTCCAATTCCACCGAATATTGGCACGCATTGCGGCAAATCCTCTCCTTATCATCATGACCGATGGCATGCTCAATATCGTTCGCGACTTTATACGAGCGTTGGGTGAATACGACAGCCGCTTCGTTCTCGCATCAAGACGAATCTTCATGAGGAAATTTATCGCTGGCGACGCTGAAGGTGCTTCGAAGGAGCTTGAGGAAAGTATTAATCGGCTTTATCGAACGTACCTAAAGCATGCCCGGGTGCACAGTGTGGCAAGCCGTTTCTTGAAATAGCGACGAATTTCGCGGCGCCGACACACGAGAATGTTGCCGCATCATCAAGCAAGCTTCAACCCGGAGAATTCGATGAATGGTGCAGAGAGCCTGGCGCGAACGCTTGTCGCAGGCGGCGTAAACATCTGCTTCGCAAATCCTGGCACGTCGGAGATGCATTTCGTTGCGGCGCTGGATCGCGTTGACGGCATTAGATGCGTGTTGGGTTTGTTTGAAGGGGTCGTGACTGGTGCCGCCGACGGGTATTATCGCATACTGGATCGCCCCGCATCCACGCTTCTCCACCTTGGCCCCGGCTTGGCGAACGGACTTGCCAACCTTCATAATGCCAAGAAAGCTCGTTCCGGTATCGTCAACATAGTGGGTGAGCATGCGACTTCGCACCGGCACATCGATGCCCCCTTGAGCGCCGATGTCGAAGCCATCGCGCGACCGATGTCCCATTGGGTGCTGACATCACAATCGGCGGGTCGCGTCGGCGATGATGCCGCTTTGGCCATTGAGGCGGCCTCTTCGCATCCCGGAATGATCGCGAGCTTAATCTTGCCGGCGGATGTCTCGTGGGGGCCGTCAAATCACGTTGGCGAGCCCAAATCAGCCAATCCTCGCCGCAAGGTTGACGCGCAAGCGATCTCCGCCGCAGCTGCAGCGCTTCGGGATGGGGGGCCAGTTATATTGCTTCTGGGCGAGCGCGCGCTCCGGGGGCGCGCGTTGGAACTGGCAGGCCGAATCGCCGCCAAGACTGGTTGTCGTCTTTTGTCCGAAGCCAACAATGCGAGATTGGAGACAGGTGCAGGCCGGGTCGACGCGCCGCGCTACTCTCCAAATGTGGACACCGCTCTCGCTGCATTTCAGGGTATCAAGCGCATTGTCCTGATCGGCTCGAAAACTCCTGCAGCTTTCTTTGCATACCCCGAGCGTCCCGGTTTATTGGCTCCTCCAGACTGCGATATCTTGGCCACGGCGACGGCAGGCGACGATTTAGAGGATGCGCTTGAAGGAATCTCATCCGAATTGGGGGCCATCACAGTGGCCCCGCGCGTATCGGAACGCGTCTCGCTCGGCGCTCCGACCGGTCAAATCACTCCGGACGGAATCGACGCGGTGCTCGCATGTGTGGTACCGGACAACGCGATTGTGGTCGATGAGTCGATTTCGACGGGTCGAACGCTCTACCCTCAGCTCCGCCGTGGACGTCCTCACGATCAGATGAACAGCATGGGCGCGTCCTTGGGGTATGCCCTGCCCGTCGCGGTTGGTACCGCGATCGCCGCTCCCTCGCGAAAGACGATCGTACTCTCCGGTGATGGAAGCGCCATGTACACGCTGCAATCACTCTGGACGATGGCCCGGGAGGGATTGGACGTCACGATCGTCGTCTTCGCGAACCGTTCATATGCGATCCTTCGAAGCGAACTCACTAGGGTTGGAGCGACGGCGCCGGGAAAGAAAGCGCAAGATATGCTGAGTCTCGACAGGCCTGCTCTCGATTGGTTGAGTCTCGCGCGCGGCCATGGGGTAGAAGCAGGCCGTGCCACCTCTCTCGAAGAATTCCATTCCGAGATGAAGCGTGGTTTAGACTGCGATGGACCATACCTCGTGGAAGTTGTCTTCTGACATCGCGAGCTCGTGCAACGGATGGTCCCGGACTGGCAACCTTTCGCGTATTTTCTATACAATTCGAGACCGGGCCGGGGAGCAGATAGAAAATTGCTCATTCTTTGCTGGGCAGTCAACACCTGGCCGGCCGCATCGAGGCCATTGCCAAGTCGCTCGATCTGCCGCTGATCGCAAGCGACGATTTCGCACACGCTCACGGGAGAGCGTTGAAGTCGCTCGGCCGACATCAACTGCGCGGCCTCGAAGCGCCGCATGAATTATTCACGCCGCAGATCGATGACCGGAGAGCAGTCCTTCTCGGTTGGCAACCGGGTGAGTTCTTCCAATTGTGAGGTAGTCGTCGTGTCCGCGCGTTTTGAGATCGTGACAGTGGAGCAACAAGGATGTCATTCGGCCTGCAATATTGACCCCCTAAGCCGGGGGATCGGCGTCCAAAATTGACCCCCTACAGTTTGGTCTGTTGCGCTGCCTGCTTTGTAACGAAGCAGGTGGTTGGGGATGCTGATCGTGG
>JAQGKC010000026.1 GCA_028290305.1 Bradyrhizobium sp. | reverse complement strand
AATTACCTGAGATCGTTGCGGTCGGGACCTGCGGGCATGCAGGGAGTTCCTGGATCCGGATATGGAAGGAAATGCAATTGACTTACTATCGGTGTGCAATGTAGGTCAGCCGGATTCTGTCAAACATGTCTCGGAAAGCAAAGCGCAATCAGCACTTCAGCATCGTTGCGGTCAGTGCTGAAGTACTGCTCCCTTGGCGAGCGCTCTCCAGCGAACGAAATCCGTTTCTTACCGCTCCCGGTATTTTTGCCCCGATATACGGGAGCACAGGGAGCTACTAAATGCCCGTGAAGACTGAAGCGCGGCGACGGATCTCGACTATTCCACGATCCAATAGTATCTGACCTCCCAATAGTCGTAGACGTCCTGGTTGCGGGCCCGAGTTGTTTGTTCCCAGTTCTCCCCTGGTTCGATCTTCGGGGCGTTCTTAAGTTCGTCCTCCGTGATGTCCACTTGGAAGCCGTCGGGCTTTTCGTTGTAGGTCAGCATCGACCAGGGAATCGGATAGTGATCCTCTCCGATGCCGAGAAAGCCGCCGAAACTCAAGATCGCGTAGGCGATCTGGCCGGTCAGCTTATCGATCATCAGGCGATCGACCTTCCCGATGCGCTTGCCGTGTATATCATAGACCGGCATTCCTTCCACCCTGTCGCTAGTGATCAGGGCTGAAGTTTGGGGCCCTTGCACCGGTGCAGGTTGCTCCCAATAACCATAGATCTCCTCGTCGCGGTTTCGGTTGGCTTGCTCCCAGCTTTCGCCTGGTTCGATTTTCGGGGCTTTCTTGAGCTGCTCTTCGGTGATGTCCACGCGGTAACCGCCGAGTTTCTCATCGTAATCCAGCATCAGCCAGGGAATCGGATAGCGGTTCGCGCCGATACCAAGAAAGCCCCCAAAACTCAGGACCGCGTAGGCGACGCGGCCGCCGGCTCTATCGATCACGAGATGCTCGACCTTCCCGATACGCTTGCCCTGTGCGTCATAGACCGAAGTTCCTTCGACGCGGTCGCTTGCGATCAGGGAGGATGTAGTGTTGCCCTCCGTTGCGGATGCGCGCTGCATTGTGGTCACCATTGTCGTCTCCTCGATTGCCAGCCCTGCTGCTTGTACAAAGCCAGGTTCCTCGCTCCGGATTCGCTAGTCGTTGGTCCCGGAAGCCTTTCGCTCCATTGCAAACAGCTACGCTGCAATCGCGCTCGTTGCATTGATGGTCGTCAATGCCGCGGTGCATGGCGCTGCAAGCAATCACGATCGGTCGTGCATTCGGCATGCAAAGCGTCGCTCGCAGCATACCGAAACACCAGAGGTTAAGCCAACGACGTCGGTTAATTTATCGCGGCCATTACGGATCTCCATTCAAGCCCATCCCACTTCGAAGTGGGGTGCGAGCGCGACACACACGCACCTGGACGTGCAACTGACGCCACAACGCGCGAATATCCTGCGGGAGCTCGTCAGTCACGTGGAGAACTTCGCCCGGAGCAATATGGTTCTCCAACACCTGGAAGACCGCGCGCACGGCCGCCTCGGGCTTTATCGGCGCTTGCGCGAGATTTGCGGCAATCCGGGCGAGGAATTCCTCGCGCGAGTGAATCTTCGCCGGTTTTCCTGACGGTCGCCACGCCTCGTAGTAGATGCGCGGCCGAGCATCGGCAGCTGGTCGCCGAGGTGGGCTGCCTCGTCGACGATCAGACGATCACGCGGGCAATGCAGAACAGCACGCAATGCCTGATATGACAGATGCCGGTCGCAGTCGAGTGTTTGACCAATTTCCTTGAGCAGATGTTGGTCTTCTGAGTCGTTTCATCGAAAGTGGCTAGGCCGGTTGTACTCATTGTCACACCTATTGAACTTGCAGGCCTTGCAATTGGGCGAGACCAACTCAGGAGGTGAAATCCAGATCAAATATCGATTATGAACGTGCAGGCGGATGCGGCCTTGACAGGGATAAATTTCTTGCCTCCGCGAAATGATCTGAGCCGATTGCATAGAGGTTGACCACAATCAGCGCGTTCGTGGCCGAATCGGCATATCTGTTTCAGTGATCGAACGGCACGCTGGCGCGAATTTTCCTCAAAAGGACTGTCACGACCTCCATCAAGGGCGTCGAGTTATCCCGGCATGCCGACTATGGGCAAACTAATGGCGCTCGCCCTGTTATGCACGACAGCCTTCAGTGCTGTTCCAGCCGGTTCTGATGGGGCGACTGTGGCAAATAAAGGAATATTCCGAACATGATGCGGATTTGCGCCAAGCCGCGGAATAGGCACCAAATTGCAATCAACGCGGCGACGCTCGAAGCGACGGCTATAAGACGCGCCATGACGCACAGGTTACTGCCGCAGTTTACGTAGTTTTACCATATCGTCGGTTGTTCGTTGGGACTTGTAAACCCTCTTGGCCGACTCGTAACGTTGCCCCCAAAGAACATTGCCCAAAAGAGAAGAGTGAAGACGGAGATGGCTACCATGGCAGATGTGCTTGATCCGCGATATTGGCGAGAACGGGCCGAGAGAACGAGAGACAAGGCGGAGCAGTTCAGTATGATAAACTCGCGCGATCGCCTGCTGAAGATTGCCGAGGAGTACGATCGGCTTGCCGAGCGGGCGGCGGAACGGCAGGAGGCCGCCACGTAATCGGTACCATACTCTGAGACCCGTCCCGCGAACCGATTCATAACTGAACACTCCACATTCTAATTTTCAGCAGTATTCCTGTCGCTTCGACGCGATTTTTTCTCCTCACGGACATCGGGGCAATCGGCCGCTCAATACGCACTCTGACAACGAGCAATTTCAGGCCCGGTGCTCGGCGTCATTAGGTAGTTGGTCGGGAAACAGCGGCACAGGCGCTCGCTGCCGTGTTCCGGGTTGCCGAGACGGCAGTCTCCTAAAAGACAAAAGCAAGACGCATGGCGCCATGATCGCAATCACGCGCTGATCGAGCGGAACCACTGATCGCCGGGATCATTAGACAGCGCGGCCGCGGCACCGCCGATGAACACCATAGTCACGCAGCCTCCAGGTCTTCGCGGTCGCGTGCTTCGATTCCGACGCCGCAACCTCTTTGATTATTTCGGCCGGCGCTAACTGCTCCGGTTTGTAATCCCAGGACCGAGGAGTCGGTTTTCGTTTGTATGTTTCGATCTAACGCCTCCATTAAAATTGCGAACGAAGAAACGACTCATGGAGGTTCAAAGTCGTGGCTAAAAGTTCTTACCATTCATATCCCCTCGCGCGTTTCGCGGTCTGGTCGGCGGCTATCGAGACGATACCGCTGTAAATAGCGTCAGCCGCCACAGCATCAGAAACGAGCCCCGCACGTCGACGAGCGGAGCACCGAGTTGAGCGAGCCTCGTGAATCTATTAAATCGCGGAGGTGCTTGGCACGAGCAACGAGCCGCAAATACCGGCGCCTGCGCATCGACGAAACGGTGCCGTTCAAATGAATCAGTCATTGCCCGCCGCCCGGTCGACCTCCGGAAACGTCTGCATCCGCCCGCTTTTCGGCGGCCATTCCATTTCGAATGTGTTGCTCGCAACGGTCTGGATGTCCAGGCCGCCCTTGACGGTGAATGCGTGGACACGCTTGCCGCCACTTTGACGTATCTCGCCTAGCGGCTGAAGAGGCCCAACTGGCGCGCTGCCGAGTTCCTTCATGAATTCCCGGCGGGCAGCGTCCCCGGCGTCCTCGCCTACAATCCAGTCCGCCCTTCGGAATCGACCAGGCACCGTTGTCCTTACGGCGCCAATAAGGCCCGCCCGGATGCACAAGAAGCACCTCCAGTTTCGGACCGATGCGCCGATACATCAGGATGCCTGTGCTCAACACTCAGTGACCTTAATTC
>JAQGKC010000025.1 GCA_028290305.1 Bradyrhizobium sp. | reverse complement strand
TGATAAACTGAAGATATTGGTTCGGGTCGATAAACGAAAACGTGCCGGGGAATCCGAGTTGCAGCCGCATCAGCCACGACAGCACCAGCGCAACCATTCCGATGGCCATCGCCGTGATCGAGTACTGGATGGCGATAACCTTGGCGTCCTGCGAAAAGACGTACCTCGTCCACCAGCTTTTCGGATGATAGAGCTCGACCTCACCCACTTCGGCCGCCGGGATGCCTGCGACTGTGTCAAACGGGATATCGACCATCGGAATACCCTCCTCGGTCCTCTCTTCAGCGAGGAGTTCGCCTTACGATATGCGGCGTCTCCTCATAGGTATTTTCATTCGCTTCCTGTCTTATAAGCCGCCTTCGTGCTGCGCTGCCCGGACAACTCGGCGAACGTCCGCTGCTTCTCCAGCCACGCGTGATACTCTTTCGCTTCCTCTACGATAACCTTGCTCCGCATCTGCGCATGCGCGGCACCGCAGAGTTCCGCACAGAGAACCTCGAATGTTCCGGTGCGGGTGGGCGTGAACCAATAGTACGTAACCGAGCCGGGTATCATATCCATCTTCGCCCGGAACTCGGGCACATAGAAATCATGCAAGACGTCAATTGAGCGAAGCAGCACCTTCACCGGTTTCCCAACCGGCAGGTGCAAATCGTCGTTTTGAATGACGACGTCGTCTTGCCCGTGTGGATCGTCAGGATTCAACCCCATCGGATTGTCGGAACTGATATTGCGCGCATCGGAGGTGCCGAGCCGGCCATCCTTTCCGGGAAGCCGATAGCTCCACATCCACTGCTGTCCCATGACCTCTACCTCGGTCGCATCGGCCGGAACCGTGACGAACTGGTGCCAGACAACCAGCCCGGGTGCCAGCATGGCTGCGACACCGATCGCAGTCCCGACGCTGAGCCACCATTCGAGCTGCTTGTTTTCGGGATTGTAGGCGGCCTGCCTTCCCTCCTTGTGACGAAAACGGAAGACACAATAGGCCATGAACACGACGACCGCGGAGAAGACCGCCCCGGTGATCCAAAACGTCAGGGTGATCGTGTCGTCGATGTAGCCCCAGTTTGAGGCGAGCGGTGTCCACCACCACGGGCTGAAGAGGTGAAACAGCACCGAGGCGACCGCAACCAAGAGCAGTATGAGTGCTACAGCCATCCCTTATGCATCCTTGCCACCAAAGGCTGTGGATACGAACTAAAGGGCGGAGCTCACGTTTGTCACGACGGCGGACTTCACCTTCGCCATCGTCGTGCCTCTTGCCTCGCCCATTTGGCCGGTCGCGACGTCAAACAACACACCGAATACACGTCACGGCCGCTCATCTCGTCGGAGCTGGGGCGCCTAGAAAACAAGATGCTACCCGCCGCGCCTGCCGTCAATAGCTCAATAAAGGACAGTGTCACGCTCCTGATCTGGCGCCTGGAGTGCGTAATCCGGCGAGCATCCGTCGGCACATCGTTTGGTGACGCAACGCAACAAACGATGTGTGCAGATGCACCATTCACCCAACCGTGAGCGCCATCTTGCTTCCTGCTGCCATCGCGCTAAAGTCATTGCACCGGTCGCGACAGGTGCCGTCCGGCAAAGCTCCATCTCGTTGAACTTGGTTTGCCGGGCTCGATCGCGATTTTCGCGTCTGAGGAGATGTGCGCGATTTGACGGCGCGCCGTTCCCCTCCTGCGACAACGAGCAAGGAGACCGGGGCCATGGCCACACGGTATTTCGCAAGACCTAAACTACAATGGTTCGGCGTCTCTACCACCTTTGTCGTTCGCAAGATCGGTCTTTCCGATTTGAGCGACGCGTTGCGCCTGGGCTGGGAAGACTTCAAGGCCATACCTACTCACGCCGTTGTCCTGTGCGTGATTTATCCGATTCTCGGCCTTGTTCTGTTCAGACTGGTCGTTGGCTATTCCGTGCTGGCGCTGCTCTTTCCGCTGGCAGCGGGTTTTACGTTGATTGGTCCTTTTGCCGCGCTCGGCCTCTACGAACTCAGCCGCCGCCGAGAGCGCGGCGAGGAGGCCGCAGCGTGGCACGCTATGCAGGTGCTGCGCGCGCCGTCTTTCGGCGCCATTCTCGAGCTAGGCACGCTATTGTTCGTACTGTTCGGGATCTGGATCGCCACCGCGGACGCTATCTACATAGTAACCATCGGCCACGCTCCGGCCGCAAGCATCCCTGATTTCGCAAGACGCGTTTTGACGACGCCGGAAGGTTGGTCGCTCATCATCGTCGGTTGCGGTGTCGGCTTCCTGTTCGCCGTCGTGGCCCTGTGCGTCAGTGTTGTGTCGTTTCCGTTGATGCTCGACCGGCATGCGTCTGCGATAGACGCAATCCGGACGTCGCTGCAGGCCGTGATGGAGAATCCATTTGCGATGGTCGTTTGGGGACTGATGGTTGCGGTACTGCTGGTGATCGGTTCGCTACCGCTCTTCGTCGGTCTCGCTGTCGTTCTGCCGGTGCTCGGTCATGCCACCTGGCATCTTTATCGAAAGTTGGTGGAGCCTGACCCGAATCCCCCGGAAGAAGAGCCCCGCTCGCCGATAGGTCACCGCTATGCGGCGGATTTCCCGGCTTCTCTCTTCCCCTGGAGCCGTGAGAGCTAGTGATGCGAGGCTTGTAAGCCACAGCGGAGGTCCATCATGTCCATAGCTCCCACACTCCAGCGATACTTGACTGCGGAAAACATCCAATACCATGTGATCCTGCACGACCCTACCATGTCATCCGCACGTACCGCCGAGGCTTGTCGGATTTCGGGGGATCGTTTGGCCAAGGCAATCGTGCTGCGGCGCAATGCCGGCTATATGCTCGCCGTCCTGCCTACGTCGCATCACCTTCGCCTTTCGGATTTGAGGGACCAGCTTGGCGATAATGTTGAAATGGCCGAGGAAACCGAGATCGATGCGCTGTTCCCGGATTGCGCGCACGGGGCTGTTCCGCCCCTCGGTCACTGTTACGCGCTGCCTCTCATCGTGGACGACAGCATCGAGGCGCAGCCAGAGATCTATATGGAGGCGGGCGATCACGAGACGCTGCTCCGTATAAGTCATGCGCAGTTTGCTCGCTTGATGGAAAATGCACGACACGGCCGATTTAGCGAGAAGCTGCTGCAAAGCATGAGCAATTCGATTGTGTGGGGGTAAGGTGCCCTTGCGACCGCGTCAAAATCGCCGTTCATTACGAAGCTGCGACAATGGAAATTTGACAGATTGCTGTCGAAAAAATTGCCGGAGCTTGCGTTCGGGGGAGGATTCAAATGACTACGGTGCGACAGTTGCTTCATCAGAAGGGCAGGCACATTTGGTCTATTCACCCGGATGCTACCGTCTTCGATGCCGTCGCGAAAATGGCTGAAAAAGACATTGGATCGTTAGTGGTGATGGAGGGCGAGGAACTCGTTGGCATCATCACCGAAAGGCACTATGCGCGGAATGTTATTCTCAAGGGTAAGACGTCTCCCGCAACGCCCGTGCGGGACATCATGGAAAGACACGTCGCCACTACACATCCAGGACAATCCGTTGACGAATGCATGGCCGTCATGAGTGAGAAGCGCGTGCGCCATCTGCCGGTGTTTGAGGGAAAGAAGCCGATTGGCATTGTTTCAATCGGCGATCTCGTCAAGAGCATAATCGGTGATCAGAAGTTCGTCATTGTTCAGCTCGAGCAGTACATCCACGGTGAACGAGCCGTTGTGGACGGCTGAATGCAATCGCGAACGACGTAGCGCTCGGAAGCATTACGTCCGAACATCGCCGCGCCGAATTGCGGAATCTGCGCTGCACACTCGCTTGCCAACAATTGGTCTATTCACTCAGTTCCCTGGGTCTGGCGGGCTCACGTGATGATCACGAACAGTCACGCGTTACCGCGGGCGCGACGGAATCTGGAAATTCCTCGTGGATCGACAGTTTGCCCTTGGTAACCGCTCGACCCGAACGTTTGGGAGATCCCCGAGAGCTTCAATTTCGGCGCGTAATCGGGGCGGTGTCTCATTCCTGTAGATTACAACCCTCGGCTTGTCCGCCTTTCGCACGTGATCTAGAAACTCTGCCCGGCTGCTCGATCCAATCGAGATAGCCGCTGACAGAACGCACTGAGCCGCGGCGGGCTGCCGGGGCCATGCGCAGCGGCAAGCTTCGCAGCGAGCCGATTTCCGGAGAGCCGATTTGACTGCGGATACTGACGCCATACTCATCGCCCTTGAGCAGCTGTTCAACGCAATTTCCGCTGAGTTGCCCGCCCTGCAGCAGTTATCCAGCGATGCGGGATCGCGCCGTTCAGTTGAACGCCCACCTGAACCGGTGCATATGGAGGCATACGCTCAAAAAAACTCATGACAAGGCCGGTACGGAGCGGATCGAAGCGATCCTCACCCGTCTCGATCCGGTAGAGCGGGCGATCATGGCTACGCCAGCGTGTACAATCGCGGGATTGGCTGTGAAAGCGCGCCATGCGGCCTATGTGATGTCCCACTACTGGGACGAGCCGATCGATCAGATCGACTGGGCGGCCTCGTGGGACGGCCGCTACAGGTCACCTCTGCGGCCGAAGTCTCTCCGCGAGATCATGAAGGAAAAGGAAAGCAATGAGCGCGACTGACCGCTGGTAAGTCGTGCGACATGCGGATCTTTCTTTACAGGCGTCTCTTGTTGCTCAAATATCTTCTGCGGTGGGTCAGGGTATCCACCCTGGAGCCCCCTCCACATCTGTCACCGATAGGGAGGCTTCTATGATCCTATTCAGGATAGTCTTCGCAGTAACCGCTATCTTGCTAACCGGGGATGCATTTGCGGAGCCAGGGATGTGGATCGGGACAGCCCCATTTTGCTCTGGGTCGCCAGCAGACTGCACTGATCTGGGAATGACATACCTGAGGAGTGATTCAAAAGGGGACGGTGGCAAATGCTGGACTGGAACGAAAGTGTATTGTTCAGGTTATCGCGCCCCTGAAATTGCATTCGTGGGTTATGATGCTTGTGACGGATTTCAATGTCATCGAACGATGTGCGGTAGCAATCCCAGTCCGGGTCCGAGGGTAATCGCAAGTGAGTCTTGGTACTTCTGTCCTGTCTGCGGCAGTGCAAACTTTAGAACGATCACGAGATTGAACAAAGTTCCTAACGCACAGATTGCGCGTGCTTGTCCGTGGCGATATTTCTAGGTTCGTGATCATCGGGCAGTGCGCGCAGGCGCAGTCAGCGCACATGATCGCCCGCTTGTCGCCGATGCAGGTCCGTTGCCGCCCTTGTGCTTGCAATCTTGGCATTTGAATATTTGAATAGGTAGTCACCTGGCGCGCGGAAGATTGATGCGGAGCGGCGTCGCTCGAATTTCCGCCGATGTCCAGCGCCCGCATCGACTGGGTGATCGAATAGGCTGGCTACTTCCGGTATTGGCACTTAGCCGACCTGCCGAGGATTGCTTGTTATATCCGCTTTTGAAAGTGAACCAGACATACGCTGTCCGCGCCGATCTCCAACATAAGGGGGCTGCGCAGAGATCTTCGCCATTGGCAGACTTTTGTCATCACATCTGATGTGCGACAGCGACACCCATTTTGGCGCAAAGCCGACAAGTCCGATACGTGCCTCTTGCACTGATGCTGAAAAGGCACCGGATTAGCGGTCGCGAGCCGCTCTGCTCGGCCGCTTGTCCATGACGCACTGATTGCACCGCCAAGATTGTCCGCCACCCAAACAGAGCCGTCGGAACCGAGCGCTCCCCCCAACGGCCCGCAGTCGGAAGGCGTATACGACCTTCGCGATCGGTTCGAAGAAATTGTGGCGCTAGAGCGCTTCATCCCTTAAGGTCCTGCCACCGACGCCTGCGATGGGGGCTTAGTCACTACGGAGTAGAAGCTATGCCCGAACCGGACATCTTCCCAATCGACAAGATCTACGTTCCCGTGAAGAGGAAGAAAGCTCTCAAGCCTGAGCTGGTTCAAGGAATCGCGGAAAGTATTTTGGAAATCGGATAACAAGCTCCCATTCTCGTTCGGACCGACGAAGACCGCTTCGTTCTGGTCGAGGGACTACATCGCTTGGAGTCCAGCAAGGCTCTTGGAGAAGAAAAAATCAGCGGGATCTTGGTCTCGAATGAGATTGCTCACCAAAAGACGCTTTTGTCCCACAACGCTTAGGCAGAAGCAGAGCGCGACAAGATGGCGCGATTGAAAAAATTGCGTCTCGAAAAGGAGGCTGCTGAGAAACTAGCAATTGCTTCACTGGCAGTCGTGGAGTCGGAATCAGCGGAGCTTTTGCGAAAACGCCCGGAGAAGGGCATCCGGAACAATCTCAAGGCAACGCCGAGCCAATTAAATAGCAGGGGTCCAGGATCAACACCCAGGACCTTATCGGAATGGCTCACGCAACAAAAGCGCGATGGCGGCCGTCATTGATTGCCAACTCGGCCACGCCGCAATGGCTGCGGCTGAGTGTCCGCCCTTAGACTTCGAATTGTCTAAGCGCGTCATCGGAGCATACGAGTTGCGCATTTCCGAGTTCCTGTTGGTCAGTTGAATGCGATGCTTCGACCCGAGCCGACCCCAAGCACGTCATAAAAGACACGCGGCTTTTAGGACAAATTCAATAACATCGGATGGGCGAATGTCCGCTTTCAGCACTGAAGCGGATCCTCTCGCTCCGCTTATCCCAGGTCTGCCTTTGAGCGTGACTGACTTCAATAGCGTCGGCTTTTGAGGGCAAAGCGGAAGACATATACTCGTACTGAGTTCTTCTCACTTTGACCCCAACCGGGGCTTCGCAAGACGCGAGGCATGACATGAACCCCCTATCGGCGACCGACGTATCCTAACGGTCTCCATCATGAGCGTTGCTTTCCTGACCGAGATCGCTCTTTTCGTCTTGATTGGAATGATCTGAGAATCGCTCTGAATGGAACCAGAGACCGCCGCTTTTGGCTATCTGCGCGAGCGCTTGTTTTTGAGAACAGCGGGCCCTGCAGTAGGAGCCTTTGGCTAGACAATTGCACGGGGTCGTGCGGTGTTCGACAGCCAACCAAGTTCCAGTCTGAGAACGTCATGGCCGACGTTTATCTCGGCATCGCGATTGCTGACGCAAAATACGCTGATCGTCATGGCCGTGGCTATCGTATTCGTTATCATATGAAGGCCACCTCAGTTGGTGGCCTCTTTCTAGGATGGGCCGGTGATGGAACCAGCATGCTCTCCGAGTTCATTTTCCCCCTGCGGGACTCCCTCTAGCCGGCCAAGTTCCCCTCATTACCAATCCAGTCTGCTTCATTTCGGCGCTGGGACCGCTATGATACGAGGTATGCTCGATCATTGGAGCTAAGGGAGGCTCCTGTGGGAAGAAAGCCAGCCAAAACCGAGTTCGATCCTCAAGCTTTTCTCGCCAAGATGGGGGCGGGCAAAGCGATTTTGAAAATTAAAACGAATCAGCACGTCTTCGAGCAGGGAGACGTGGCGGGCACGATTTTTTACATTCAAAAGGGCCGGGTCAAGCTCACGGTCCTATCCGAGCAGGGCAAGGAAGCGGTCGTCGGAATTTTAGAACCGGGCCAGTTCTTCGGCGAGGGCTGCCTCAATGGCCATACATTGCGCATCGCGACCACGACGACGATGGAAGAATGTGTGATCACCTCAATCACCAAGGAAGCGATGATTGCTACCCTGCGTACCGAACCGAAATTTTCCGAGCTGTTCATGGCGTATCTCCTGACAAGGAATAGCCGAATCGAAGAGGACTTGATCGATCAGCTTTTTAACTCAAGTGAAAAGCGCCTCGCGCGCCTTCTCCTTCTGCTCGCGCATTTCGGAGAGGAAGGTAGATCTCGGTCTATTTTATTGAATATCAGCCAGGAAACGTTGGCAGAGATGATTGGAACGACCCGATTCCGCGTGAGCGCCTTCATGAACAAATTCCGCAAACTTGGACTCATCAGCTACAATGGAAAGATTGAGGTTCATAATTCGTTATTGAATGCCGTTTTGCGTGAGAAGCCCGAGATAGAGCGGGATGATTCAACCAGCAAGAACTAACCAACTGATTGCTCGATGAGCAGATTTTCTCAGGGCCCTTGCATCCGCGATTTCTACTATTGACCCTGGCTGTGTGAAAACTCAAAAAAATCGAAAGACGACGAGAATAATTTTCCGAAATCAATTGCTCCCGAGCAAGCCCGCGAAGTTTCAACGACCAGAAACTACACCTGGCGAAATGCTCATTCTACGCCGTCGCCCGTTTCGGACATCCGACGTCGACCCTACCCTTGGGGTCCAGTCCGAATTTGATCGCAAATTGAGTAGGGACAGCCCGTCCGGCGGCCTCTCATCCCTCTTACTCCAGCGTCGGTTCATAAAATTTCCGTGAATGAGCAATATTGACCAGCAAGCAACCTTGCACGGCAGCATGGTGGTTAAATCACCGCCCCTCCGTCGGTTCCCGAAGCGAGATATGATGCTTTTGGATTGCGGCTGCATCGAACAACGATCGAGGAAAGGAATTGCCAATGACCGATATGACTGCCGTCCACGACAAGATGAAGGCCATCGCGACGGCTCACGCTGATTACGTAAAGTCGTCCCTTGAGGCGAACAGTGCCTATCTGACAAAACTCGCCACGATCAAGGCGCCAGATCAAGCGATGCAGATCACGACCGATCACATGAAGTCGGCCTATGAGACCTTTGTCGCCGAGTCCACTAAGATCGGCGATATGTACAAGGACTTTTTTAAATCAGGCTATGAGCGGATGACGGTTGGAACGCCGAAACTCGCGGCTTAGCTCACAAAGCCTTCCAGCTAACCCGACCTTATGACACCTCGACGTCGAGCGACAAAAATAAGATGGTGTGCTCAACGCTGCTCAAACCCGTCCCCCTGATTTGTTGAAAGGCCGCTTTCGAGCGGCTCTTTCTTTTTGGTGGCTTTGCATATTTGATGTCTGGGTTTGGCACGAAACGTAAGTGAAGGAACGCACGGCTTATTTCCGAAGCTGGGGGTAGACCGGCTGTGCCATCCGCGTGCCGGCCGCAGCCGCCCTTGACCCAGGCCGTGTGAAAACCCAATCGATGCTATGGTTCCCTTGCTGAATCCCGGGGGATGATGAAGGGTTTCGTTCAAGGGGCGGATCGCCAGCAGACGACGCTGTTGCCGGACTGCCTTGATGATTGGGTCGACGAGAGCAATCCTGTTCGCGCGGTGGATGTGTTCGTCGATGCGCT
>JAQGKC010000019.1 GCA_028290305.1 Bradyrhizobium sp. | reverse complement strand
AGGGACATACTCCTGGAAATGTCGACTTTGGGCGGAATTGAAGACGGACTGTGAATCGGCGTGGGGGTCCGACGCCGATCGGCAAGCTAAGCCTTTGACATCACTAATCTGGGTGGGGTCATTCTGTCGCGCCGATTCACACCCTCTTTAACTTACGCTTGCCCCAATGCTTGTCCTTGCTCGACGGATCGAACACTCGCTCGACCTTGCGGTTCAAGCCGTGCATGAAGCCAATACGCGCGAACATCGCCGGGCCACCTTGCTCTGCAACAAGGATCAGCGCCTCCATTGCGGCCTGCCATTCTGGCGCGTCGTGCTCGGCTTTTGGGAGCTTGGTTATGTAGAGCGCGGCGTCACGTAGCCTGAGCAGCGGTTTCCGGCCCGGCAATATGATCGGATCGGAAAACTGTTGATCCCACGACACCGGCTTACGTTCCGCAGGGTCGATTGGCGGTCTGCATCATCACAGGTATTGATGGTGGGCTTCCGCCGAAACGCCCTTGCCCTCGCCTTCCGGTTGCGGTTGAATATCTGCGGGGTCGGGGGGATTTCAGTATGCGTATTCCGTTTCCTGAATATCGCGAGATCGTCGCGCGCGTTGTCAAAGCTTTGGCCGTGACCGCCATGCGATATCACCGCCGCGGGAGACGTGGCTCTGCGCCGTCACGCGTGTTTGAGCGGACGGCACGACGCACCTGCCAATCTATCTTTCCGACCATGCGCTATGAGGCCAATCATACCGAAGTGTGGCGGGTTCCATGACCCGCTCGCGTCAAGCGGCAAAAAGCCGTCGCTGGGTTGAGTTCCAGCGGCCCTTGATGCGTACACATGCTGTTTTTAGAAATGCGTTTGGTATGAATAATGCATTCAAAATTTGGGCGGCGGATTTCCGCGCCTTATGTTTTGCAGCAAGGGGATCAGATGAAAAACACTCTCGGCGCTATTTGCCTTATCGCTATCACTGGATTGGCTTGTTCAACCGCCCACGGGGCTACGCTCGCCGAAATCAAAGCTCGTGGATACATGGTCGTCGCAACCGAAGACGACTACAAGCCATTTGAATTCGTGGCTGACGGGAAGCCAACCGGGTTTGACAACGAGATGCTGGCCGAACTGCGGAAGGTCGTCCCTTTTGAGATTCGCCAGGAAATCATTCCATGGACGGGGATTCTCGCCGGCGTGACCACCGGGAAGTACGATGTCGCGCTGACCGCAGCGACAGTGACCAACGAGCGCATGCAGTCTTTGGACTTCGTCGCCCCTATTGCGGAGACCACGAACTACTATGCCAAGAGGAAGGCTGACGACTCCATCAAGGACGTCGGCGATCTGAACGGCAAGTCGTGTGGTGTCCAGACGGGCAGCGCGCAGTTGCAGATGCTTCCTCAGTTGGACGCCTTGCTCGCAAAATCGGGCGGGAAAATCGGGACGGTCCGGCAGTACACATCGTATTCCGAAGCGTACCAGGACCTAGCTCTCGGTCGAACAGACTGCGTGATCAACACCATCATCAACCTGCGGTCTCTCGCGAACGACAAGCCGAACGTTTTCGAAGTCGGCAAAGCGGTGGCGGATCAGACAGTTTCTGCGTGGGCCGTGTCCAAGGGCAACACCGAGGTACTAACCTTGTTGAACGATTTCATCGGCAAGGAAAGACAGAATGGAAACTTCTACAAGCTGCAAGAGAAGTGGTTCGGACAGAGCTTCCCTAACCTTCCAGAGAAAACATCCCCGTGATTTTCCGATGCACTCGATCCTGCATTCGTGAAGGAATCAGCAAAGAATGACGTCCGGCGCCTTTCTGACCTTGTTGGACGGCGCTCTGGTAACGCTGGCGGCCTGTGCCGCCGGCGTCGCCATTGGAATGCCGCTTGGGCTCCTGTTCGCAGTCGCGCGCTGGGTGGATCTACGGTTCTTTGGCCGTTCCGTGGCAATCTACGTAAGCGTTGTCCGTTCGACCCCCGTGGTGACCCTCGCGCTTCTGGTGTTTTTTGGTCTGCCCAGTCTTGGAATAGAGATCGGATCGACTGTAGCGGCGATCATCCTCCTCGCGGTGAACACGTCCGCCTTTAATTGTGAAGTATGGCGATCCGGCCTCAACACCTTTCAGACCGATCAGATCGAGGCCGCTAAGGCATTCGGCATGACGTCGACGCAGTTGTTCCGCCGTATAATATTTCCGCAGCTCTGGAGACAATGTCTCCCGGCATTGATCAACGAAGTCACGATGCTGATTAAATCAAGTCCGGCGATCGCCGTGATCGGCGTCGTGGACATAACCCGCGCCGCAATCCGAGTCGGCGCGGAGACCTATGATCCATTTCCTCCGATGTTGGCAGCAACCCTCCTCTACTGCGTGATCATCGCATCCACGATCGTACTGCAGAGGGTGCTGGAAAAACGGCACATGCGGAGGGTAAGCCAAGATGCATGACTTCGTCATCGTGTTCCAGCATCTGGATCAATTCGTAAGCGCGATTGCAATCACCGTCGGGATAACCGGATTCGGTGCTTTCGTTTCTGTCTTGCTCGGCAGCCTTTTGACGGTGATCTGGAAGTCGGCTGGCAGGACCTTGGCGGCCTGCTTGCAGGTCTACGTCGATATTTTTCGCTGCATTCCGTTCCTGCTCCTGCTGTACCTCTTGTACTACGGTCTTCCAAAGGCCGGCGTGAGCCTGAATAGCTGGTGGACAGGGCTTCTGGCGATCGCGTTGTATAACACCGCGTACATGGCCGAGATCTTTCGTGGTGCTTGGAACGCGATCGATCCGGGCACCATAGAAGCCGGGCGCGCAATCGGATTTCGACCGACAGGGCTTTATCGAAGAATAATATTTCCACAGATCATCTATTCCAGCACGTCGGTGATCGGGAACCAGTTTATTCAGATCGTGAAGGATTCCGCATTCCTGACGACGATATCCGTGATGGAAATCACCCATGCGGCCTCAGACATACAGGCTCGCTACTTTGTGCCGTTTGCGTCGTTCGTTACCGCCGCACTCTTTTACTGGACCATATGCAAGTCCATAGAGCTGCTGGTCTTAGTTGTTGAAAATCGTGGTGGAGCGTACCGTAAATGACACAGGAAGCCGTCCCGGATGATAGCACTGTATTGCAGGTTTCGGGCCTGTCGAAGAGTTTCGGCAACAGTTTGATACTGAAAGGCGTGTCGCTGACTGTTTTCAAAGGCGAGACGATCTGCGTTCTCGGGCCGAGCGGATCGGGCAAGTCAACACTCCTTAGGTGCATCAACTTCCTCGAAACTCCTGACCAGGGCGCGATCTACCTCCGTGGACAGCGGCTTGGAATGCGTGGTGGCGGCAACATCGCGATGAGCAGCACCGAACTGTCTCAAGTGAGATCGCGTATAGGGATGGTATTCCAGCACTTCAACCTATGGCCTCATCTAACCGTGCTTCAGAACATCATAGAGGCGCCCATCCATGTGCAGAGAAGGCCGCGGGACGAAGTCATATTCGAAGCGGAGGAACTGCTTAAGCGGGTCGGGTTGAGCGAAAAGCGCGACAGCTTTCCGAGCCGGCTGTCCGGCGGACAAAAGCAGCGTGTAGGCATAGCGCGCGCTTTGGCGATGAAGCCTGACCTGCTCCTGTTCGACGAGCCGACGTCTGCCCTCGACCCTGAATTGGTCACTGAAGTCGTGGAGGTCATCAAAGATTTAGCAAAGTCGGGCAGCACGATGGTAATTGTGACCCATGAGCTGGGATTTGCGCGCGAAGTTTCCTCGGAAGTAGTCTTTATGGCAGAGGGTAAGATTGTCGAGCAATCACCTCCTGCGCAGTTTTTCGCCGATCCGAAAACAGAAAGAACGCGCCAATTCATACACAGACACCTGCGAGGGATATAGAATGTTTGTGGAAGAACATTACAGATCAACGCAAGGAAGATGCGAGTTGCCACGCGATAGGGATTGCACCTTGCTGTGATTTTCCTTCGTCTGAGTCAGTAGATTACATGCGGTGCGATTTGCGCCAAGGTGTCACCACAGCAGTGGAAGGACGCTGTCACCGACCATGAGCAGATAATGGACGCGTTGGAACGACGCGACGGCAAGGAACTTGGAGCCGTTCTCAGGCCGCATCTTCGCACGAAGGCGCTATCGGTCAGTGAGTTCGTCGCCGGAATTTCTCAAATGGCGACGAACTGAGATTGAGGAGACGCCTCTTAATGCAGGCTCAATAACCGCGCTTAAGGTCGACCACATTCTGGAGGGTTGATCCGCTCATGTATCTCTTGAGATTCTCAAGAAAGATCCCAAGGCTGAGCTTAATGTAGTTCGGGCCGTCGTCAAGTGCGCAATGAGGGCTTATCACGAGGCGCGGCGTGGCCCATAGCTCCGATGTAGTTGGCAGCGGGTCTTGTTCGAAGACATCGAGATAAGCCCCCGCAAGCTCGTCGGCCGCCAGTTTGTCCGAGAGCGCTCGTACGTCGAGAGCGGAAGCGCGACCGATATTGATCAGTCCAGCGTGACGCGGCAGCCTGTCGAGCTGCCGGCGTCCGACGATGTTCTTTGTGGCCGGCGTCTCTGGAAGAGCCATCACAAGAAAATCAGCAAACGGAAGCAGTTCGTCAACAGCGCCCGACGGATGGCATTCGTCAAACCCCGGCTGCAATTGCCCTGTCGTAGAAACACCGACGGTTCGCATTCCAAAATGTCGTGCATGCCGTGCGATCGCACGAGCCAACTTTCCAGTACCCAAGATCAAAACGGTCTTGTCTGCGACAGAAGACGTATAGATCGGAAGCCATTCGAGGCGATGTTGCGCCTGGATGAATTGCGGGACGCTCCCATTGATCGACAGGATCGCTCCCATCGCATATTCACCCGCCTTATTCGCATGGATTCCGCTTGTATTTGTCAGAATGACGTTCTCCGCGACTTGCGGAATAAGACTCTCAACGCCAGCAAAGATTGATTGTATCCATTTAAGCTTTGGTGCGCGTTCCGGAAGGTTCGACGCGTCGAACCTTCCGCACAAGAGAATTTCGGCATATGACAGACCTTCGGCCCCTTGATCGTTGACGCCGCCGAACGAGATATCGATCCTCTCCAGGATCGGATCAGTCGCGAAGCGATCCTGTTCTAAGGCTGCCTTGTCGATTTTAAAAAAGCGATTGCTGCCCGAGTTCGGCTCGATGTGTACGCGTATCTTATCCATTGTGAAACTTCGCAGGCTACAGGACTGGCGACCGGACGATCACTTCGATAGGCGTCGGGTTGTAGGCGTTGCAGGGGTTGTGCATCTGCGGGCAGTTGGACAGCACGACGAGGACGTCAATCTCAGCCCTGAGATCGACGAAGGAGCCGGGTGAAGAAATGTCTGAAGCGATGCCTGCACTTCCATCATCAAGAACCGGGACCTGCATGAAGAAGTTCACGTTTCCAACGATCGACATACGGTCCAATCCGTGCTTGTCCAATTCTCTTAGGAAATTCGAGTAGCAGCTTTCCGTCGTCTTCACTCCGTACCGCAAAAAGTTGTTTCGGTTGCTGCAGCACCCATAGATCGTGTCGTGCCGGCCAAGAGAATCTTCCTCGACTTTCAAAAGCGGCGCGCCGCTGTCGCTGTAGAGGACCGTTCCCTTTCCAACGTAGGCATTCCCTTGCATTTTAATCGTATTCATCGAGCTGTAGCGGTCGCTCGGATCCGAAGCGTCGTAGCAAAGGAAATCGACCGCCTGCTGTCCGGCCATGTCCACCAACGTCAGGAGTTCGCCTTTCTTGATGACACGGCTCCAGGGCGTACGCGCTGGAACTATGAACTGGTAATTTATGGTACCTTTTTGTTCGTCGGTCACTGGGGGAATCCTCTTTGGTTGTTCATTGAAGGGGCCCAGTCAAGATGACCGATTGGCCTTCCAAATTCAAAAGGCGCTACAATTATTTTTGCATTCATAATTCGGAAATCCGAAAAATCAAGCGCCAACTATAGCGTTATCGCACCAGGCTCGTATTTTCGATTTTCGGGCGCGACCTCCAGCTATCCCAAAAGGCGAAGAGTGCCATCTGAACTTTGCTAGGGTGATTATCTCCCGTGCAGGAGCAAAGGATGCTGGTGAAGGACAAGATCTGCCCTATGGCTGTGTTCGACGTCCTGCGCAAAATGAATCCCATTCGGCAGATAGAAGCGGCAGAATTGCTGATAAATGCCCATATTTTTTCGGTCAGCTAGCCGCCTGCCATCAAGTCCGATTCAGCTCTCGCTTGCTCATCAGCACCACACCCATCGGATTCCGCAGCCTCCAAATCCCGTCACCAAGGGATCGAAGACTGACATTCCAACTTTGCTCAGTGCTGACATTTTAGCTTTGCGCCCACAGAGGTCATTCTGAGATCAGATGTTATGGAATTAGTCGGCCAATGACCGACCGCCGCGGGAATGGCCTGACGTTCGCCTGCCCAATGCCTGAGAGAATAGTGAAAGACTGCCCTACCGCGCAGGTTGCAATTGGCGCCCAGCTCTGCTTGATGGAAATGCAGTGGGGGGCAGAGACAGATGGCTGAACGTTCAGGGGTATTCTTGTTGCAACGCGAGGACTCGCTGGTGGCCATGGAGCCAGGCCAGTTCGCATCAGAGGACGACTTCCAGCGTCTTCTCTCGCGCTTTCCCGAGCTTCTCGTTGGCGATCAGGTTGATCCCCGGAGCCCG
This sequence comes from Bradyrhizobium sp., assembly GCA_028290305.1. The sequence goes on along the minus strand of JAQGKC010000019.1, from coordinate 4,610 downwards.
AGGCGCTGGATATTGGTGAAACGGGAGCAGTCAATTTCCACGGGGGAAATCGGAGCATCGGTGTGGTCCATTGACCATGTCTTTCTGGACCAGGACGGCATACCGACCCTTGTGGAGATAAAGCGGCAGAGCGACAGCCGGATCAGGCGCGAAGTCGTCGGCCAGATGCTCGACTACGCCGCAAACTGCGCCACCTGCTGGTCGGTTGAAACACTGCAGTCCGGGCTGGAAGCAACCTGCCGGGAAGCAGGCCGTTCCTCTGATGTGGCACTGCGCGAACTCCTCGGCTCAGACGAAGGCATCAACGAATTCTGGCAGCGCGTGAAAACCAATCTCCAGGCCAAGAAACTGCGTCTGCTTTTCGTGGCCGACGTTATTCCTATGGAATTGCGGCGTATCGTCGAATTCCTGAATGAGCAGATGGACCCCACGGAGGTACTGGCAGTCGAACTGAGGCAGTTTACGAGCGGGGAGCTCAGAACCATCGTACCAACTGTTTACGGTCAGACGCAAGCAACCGCGGCGAAGCGGACCGGCTCGATACAGCGGTGGGACGAGGCGTCGGTTTTCGAGAAACTCTCGCAAACAGTGGGAGAAAAGGAACTGGATCTCGCCAGGCAGATTTATCGATGGATGGGAAAGGACGGCAAGCGCCCGCTCGTTTTTGGTACCGGAAAAGAAAATGGCTCGGTTTACCCGGTGTTCAGGCCGAGCGGCACTCCCATCAATCCGGTGTATTTGTCATCCGATGGCAAGCTTTGGCTTCAATTCGGCTCCTTGGAGAACAAGCCTGTTTTCGGATCGATCGATGCGCGGCGGGCATTGATGCAGCGCTTTAATACTATCAAGGGCGTCGACCTGACGGATGGCGACTTGATGAAGTACCCTTCGATTTCGCTCCGCACGATCTCAGCCGATCCGGACGGAGCGCACAAGGTCATTGGCACGCTGAAGTGGATGGAGGAGCAGATCGAGCGCGCCCCATAGTTTCTACGGCCCGTCTCTGGTCTACCACCATTATGAGCCTTCGCCTCGTCCCCAAGTCCGCTTACCAACTGAATCAGACCTCATGCAGAGACGCGGACGGCTTTTTTGGCCCGTTAGATAGTGCACTCTAGTCTTCGCTGGCGAATGCCTGAAGTACTGCGAATACATCTCCAATTCAAAAAGTCGATATGCTGCTGCCTCAAGTGCCGGCGAGAATGTGAGTAGCCGGGAAAGTAAGCCGAAGCGGAGCCTTTGTCTGATCATAAATCAATAAGATCAATTTGGTGATCTTGTATCGACTTGGCTAGATCAACAACATGACGGTGATGTGTAAACAGAATAATCTGCTGCCTCTGGCCCGCCGCCGCCAACAGTCGAAGCACCGCGAGTGTGCGGTCTTCGTCAAAGCTGGTCAGCAAGTCATCTCCTATAAACGGCATCGGTTCGGAGGTGCGGCGTTCCAGCAGTGCGAAACGCAGCGCCAGGAATAGCTGGTCGCGCGTGCCTTCGCTGAGCCCGACAACCTGCACGCGTTCGCCATCGGCACGCCGGGCGACCAGCACCGGCTGGTCCTCGTCACCGTAGTCGATGCCCAGCCCGGCGAAGGCGTTAGCGGTAGCCATCGTGAACAGTGTGCCAGCCCGTGCGATCATCGGATCCTGCACTTTCGCGCGATGCCGTTCGATGGCACGCCCAGCGAGGCGCGATGCCGCCGACCGCAGCAACCAGCCTTCGGCGATCGACAATAGCTCGGCGTCTGCTTCCGCGCGCTGCGCCGCCGCCGCCGCCGCGTCCCGCCCCTTGGTCAGCGCGTCGAGTTCGCTCTGCTTTTGATGATAGATGGCCGAAGCATCAGCAATCTCCTTGAGCAGCTGCGCCTGCCGCACGGTTTCCCGAGCAATGTCACCGGGCAAGAGATCGAAATCAATTCCTTCCCGTTCCTGCCGCAGGGCCTCCTCGTCGTGACCATCTGCGATTTCGTGCAGGCTTCGCTTCAGCGTCGCGCGCTCGCTCTCTAGAAGCTGCCGGGCCTTCAGACGTTCAATCGTTTCGGGCAACGCCGCGGTATCGGCCGCGCCCAATACTCGACAAGCTTCATCAAGAACCACGGCGGTCGAGGCGCGCCGGGCAACAAGAGCGCCACGGCTGGTGGCTCGCCGCGATGCGGCCTCGCGCAGCCGCCTGCAGGATTCGCTGGCGCCCCGCGTCTCGACCAGCTTCTCCGACACCCGCGCCAGCGCCTCTTGTGCAGAACTGCTCTTGAGGTTCGGCGCGACCCGATCTAGCAGTTCGAGCACATCGCGTTCGAAGTCCCGCAGATCGGATTGGATGGTCTCGACGCTGCGCCCTTCCCGATCGTAGTTCGCTTTGGGCACTGGGACCGAGTTCCAGACGGTGAGCGCTGCTTCCGCATGCGCCGGCGTCGCATCGTCGGCAGAACCGACGCCGGCCATCGCCGCCGGCCAAGCCTCGCGCAACTCAGCAAGCGCTGATTGCGCTGTTTCGCGCGCGGCATCGGCTTCCGTCAGATCGCGCTCGACTCGACGCTTGGCGACCGAGCGCGCCTTTGCGTCAGCCCAGGCCGCCAACAGCTGATCGAAGCGAGCCTTGGCCTCGGAAAAAGGATGTCTGGCGGAAGCGCACGATCGGGAACGCGGCCCACGCTTTCGAGAAACGCTCTCACCGCGATCTTCCCGGACTGAAGGCTCGCCGCCAGCGCGTCGATGCCGGCCCGCTGTGAATCACATTTGCCTAGCCGGGCCAGAATATCGTCAAGTCGTTCGCGCCAGCGCAGCATTTCGACCGGACTGCGCGGGGCGAGGCCGGCCGCGGTCCAGCCTTGCGTCCATGTCGCATTGATCCCGGACAGTCCTGCCTGCAGCTTGGCGAGCTTCGCAGCGTCGCGTTCACGTTCGCAGCGGCTGTCGGCTATGCGCCGCTGCGCATCTTCTTGAAGGGCAGCGCGCCCGGTGTCAGTCAGGAGCAGATCGGTGATTCCGTCGATCGTCTGCGACGAGCACACGACTTCCTCGAATTGCGTGACGCGCACCTGGCGATCGCCTTCCAGCGCGGCGCGTAGTCCGTCGAGCTGTGCGTCGCGCTCGCGCCGGGCGCCGACGAGATGAGCGCGCGTCGGCACCGCGCCGGAGCTGGACAGCCGCGCCAACTCCGCTTCGGTTGCAGCGATCGTGGTGTCGATTGCGGCGATCGCATCGCCGAGCCGCTTCACCTCAGTTTCACTGAGTTCGACGGCATTCGCATATTTCGCGATCACCGCGCTGTCCGGCAACGGCAACGCCCGCAATCCGTCCAGCGCGCCGGGCGACGGATCGAGGGACGCCACCGCAGCGCCCAGCCCTTCTATCTCGATCGCGAGGACCGCCCGGTCGCGGTGCAGCCGTTCCTCCTGCGCGGGAATGTCGCCGAGCGCCTCGAAGCGCTGCCGCAATGGCTCGGCATCAACGACCTCATGGGCTTCCCCACTCCCGGCCGCAAATTCGTCGAACTCCTGCTGCGCCCTTACGTGCCTGGCGTCGGCATCGGCAATTGCCTGTGTCGCGCGTTTGCTTTGCTCGATAAGCTCGCGAGCGTGAGCCAGCGCCGGATCGGTCGGCAATCGCTCGAGCAGTATGGCGTGAGAGGCTAAGCCGAGCCGTCGCGCGGCTTCGCCCAGCGTCGCTTCCGCGGCGTCGCGCGCCTGCCGGCGTCGCGGCAGATCGTTGATCGCCTTGCGGACCGCGCCGAGGCGTTCGCGCAGCGCATCAATCGTAACGCCCTCCGACAACAGCTTCTCGTCGACAGCCATCGCGGCGATCTCGACCACTTCAGCTGCCCCCGTCGCATCCAGCGCGGCCATCTCACTTGCGAGCGCAGCATCATCGTCCAGCGCCGCTCGCCATTCCGCAAGCGATTGCGCGGAGATGGCCGGTAAGTCAGCCAGAACGGCCAACTCCGCGCCGAGGCTTTCCAGCCGCGTGAGCTGGGAGCGCACGCGCAGGGTCCGCTGCCAGCGCGCCAGGGTACCGCCGCTGGCCGCATGCGCAGCGTTCAGCGAGTCCAACTGCGCGCGCATCCTCTACGGCGGTTTCCAGCTGCTGCAACGCCTCGCGGGTCACGATCGCCTCTCGAACCGCCTTGTCGGCGGCGTCGCGGCGATCCGCCGCCAGATAAAACGGCTTGTTGCTGGATCGGCGCGTGCTGAACAAATCTTCGGCCTGGCCTTGCAGCCGGTCTTTGACCCGCGACAGCTCTGCCATTCCCGCCGAACTCGCGGCTAGTGTCTCCCCCAGCCGTCCGCCAGCACTGAGCAGATCTTCGCCGCCCTCACGCAACGCCTTCGCGGTCAGCCCGAATTCGCGATGAAACGCATCGCGCGACAGCCCGTCGAGAATCGCCGCAAGCGCATCGTCCGGGAGCGGCTGGTCGTTGTCATCGACTAGGGTATTCTTGTTGCCCTTGCGCCGCCGTGCCGCAATTGTCCGGCCATTGGAATGTAGGAAGCTGCCGCCAATCCGCAGCAGCTTGCTGTCATGTCTGAAATCATAATCGGTTCGCGCTCCGAACCCGAACAGCAGATCGCCGATCGCCGACAGCGCCGACGTTTTGCCGGCCTCGTTGGCACC